>NZ_JAGIOS010000003.1:312103-624206 GCF_017876815.1 Sinorhizobium meliloti
TGTTCGCAGGCGACTATCTGACCCTCTACCTGTTTTGGGAGGGCATGGCATTCGCCTCGGCTTATCTGGTCTTCGCTCAAGGAGGCCGACAGGCGATCCGCGCCGCTTTTCGGTATCTTATGGTCCACGTCACCGGCGGCGTCGTCCTGCTCGGGGGAATTCTGCTCCATGGGGCAGCCGCAGGCTCGCTGCTCTTCGGTCCGGTCGAGGGCCCTTTGGGCGCGGGTGCCTACCTCATTCTTGCCGGTTTCCTGCTCAACGCGGCGGTGCCGCCGCTCAATGCCTGGCTGACCGATGCCTACCCGGAGGCGACCGTCACCGGGGCGGTGTTCATGAGCGCCTTCACGACCAAGACCGCCGTCTACGTGCTGGCGCGGGCGTTTCCGGGTATCGAACTGCTGGTCTGGCTCGGCACGGTGATGGCGCTCTATGGCGTCATTTATGCGGTGCTGGAAAACGACTGCCGCCGCCTTCTTGCCTATCATATCGTCAGCCAGGTGGGCTACATGGTCGCGGGCATCGGCATCGGCACCGAGCTGGCGGTGAACGGAGCCACCAGTCACGCCTTCGCGCACATCCTTTACAAGGGGCTCCTGTTCATGGGCGCCGGGGCGGTGATCTACGTCACAGGCCGGCGCAAGCTCACGGAGCTTGGCGGGCTCTACAAGGCAATGCCGCTGACGGTGGCGCTCTATATGATCGGCGCCTTTGCGATCTCGGCATTTCCGTTCTTCTCGGGTTTTGTCAGCAAATCGATGGTGGTGGCCGCTGCAGGGCAGGATCACCGCGCGCTGGTGATGCTGGCGCTGACGATGGCGTCATCCGGGACGTTCCTGCACACCGGGCTCAAACTCCCCTATTACATGTTCTTCGGTACCGACCGGGGGCTGCAGGCACGGGAGCCGCCCGGCAACATGCTGGCCGCGATGGGCATGGCGGCGGCGCTTTGCATTGCCATCGGCGTATTCCCCGGACCGCTCTACGCGCTTCTGCCCTATCCTGTCGATTTCGAGCCCTATACCGGCGTCCACGTGACCGAGAGCCTCGGGATCCTGATGTTCACGGCTCTGGGCTTTGTGATCTTCCTCCGGGCGCTCGATCCCGAAAACACGATCAGTCTCGACATCGACTGGTTCTATCGCAAGGGCGCCCGCGCCTTCATGTGGTTCGCAGAAAGACCGTTGGCGCGCTATGAGAAGGCGGTCAGCGACGTGTCGGAGACCACGGTTCTGCCCTTCCTGCACGGCTCGGCGCGCACGGGGATGCGGCTCGATCTCAATGGCGTGGATGGAGTCGTCAATGGCGTCGCCCGATCGATCCTCGAAGGCGGCGGCGTATTGCGGCGCTTGCAGACCGGCGTCATCAGCCATTACGTGCTGGCGATGATCGCCGGTCTGATCGCGGCCATCCTCGTCTTCGCGGTCGTCTGGAGGTAGGGCGCGATGTCGATCCCGCTGCTGAGCCTCATCGTCTTCGTGCCCGTCGCCGGGGCGGCCGTTCTGATGTTCATGCGCAGCGACGATGCGGTGCGGTGGACTGCGCTCGGTTTCGGGATTGTCGATCTCGCTCTCTGCGTGGTGATGCTGGCAGGCTTCGACACGACGACCCACGAAATGCAGTTCACCGAGAGCCGTCCCTGGGTGCCCGCGCTCGGGATCACCTATGCGCTCGGCGTCGACGGCATCAGCGCGCTCTTCCTGTTCCTGACGGCGCTGTTGAGCTTGATCTCCGTGCTCGCTTCCTGGGTGGCGATCGACCGCAAGGTGAAGGAGTTCATGGTCAGCCTGCTGGTCATGCAGGCGCTGATGCTCGGTGTCTTCTGCGCGCTCGACCTGTTCCTGTTCTACGTCTTCTGGGAAGCGATGCTGATTCCGATGTATCTGATCATCGGCGTCTGGGGCGGCGAAGGCCGGGTCTATGCTGCGTTCAAGTTCTTCCTCTACACGCTGGCCGGCAGCATCCTCTTCCTGATCGGCGTCATCGTGCTCTATTTCCAGGGGGGCGAGACCTTCGACATACTCGCCCTGACGGGGCAGGATCTGCCCTTCGGCGTCCAGGCCTGGCTGTTCTTCGCCTTCCTGGTGGCCTTCGCTGTCAAGGTGCCGATGGTGCCGGTGCACACGTGGCTGCCGGACGCCCATGTGCAGGCGCCGACTGCGGGCAGCATCATTCTCGCGGGCGTGCTCCTGAAGATGGGTGCTTACGGATTCCTGCGCTTCTCGCTGCCGATGCTGCCGGAAGCATCGCTCTATTATTCGACGCTCATGCTCGCGCTTTCGGCTCTTGCGATCGTTTATGGCGGCCTGCTGGCTCTGGCCCAGGACGACCTAAAAAAGCTGGTGGCCTATTCCAGCATCAGCCATATGGGATTCGTGACGCTCGGGATTTTCGCGCTGAATCTGCGCGGGCTCGAGGGCAGCATCCTGCAGATGTTCAATCACGGGATAACGACGGGCGCATTGTTCCTGTTCGTGGGCCTGATCTACGAGCGCACGCATACCCGCAGCATCGCGAATTACGGCGGGCTGATGAAGGCGGCGCCCGTCTATACCGCCTTTCTTGCGCTCTTCACCCTGTCTTCGATGGCGCTGCCGGGGACGAACGCTTTCGTGGGCGAACTGCTGGTGCTGTCAGGCGGGTTTGCGGCAAACCTCGCCGCGGGCGCCGCGGCCGTAGTGGGTGCGTTGCTGAGTGCCGCCTACCTGCTCGGCATGTACGGGAAAGTGGCGCTTGGTCCGCCGAGTGTGAGTGCGAAGTATGAGATACATGACGTGAACGGCCGCGAGATCGCTGCCATCCTGCCGCTCGCCATCTTCGTGCTCTGGGTTGGGCTCTATCCGCGCCCGTTCCTCGGGATCATCGATGCGTCGGTTCGAAATCTGCTGGTGCAGGTACACGGTGAAGGGAGTGGTCAATGACTGCTGCCGCGCTTCTCCAATGGGCCCTGGCGAGCGTCCCCGAGATCATCGTGGTCACCGGTGCCTGCGTCCTGCTGATTGTCGGAGAGCTTGTGCGCAAGGGACGCGACGATCTGCTCCTGTGGGCTTCAGTAGCGATCGTGCTCCTCGCCGCGGTAGCCACGCTCATGCTGGCAGGCGAGATGCAGCCAGCCTATGCGGGCATGTTCATTTCCGACCGCTTCGCCGTCTTCTTCAAGTTGGTGTTTTATCTGGCGACCATCCTGACCTTCTTCCTGTCGCGGAAATACGCCGAGATAGAGGGGATCGGCAGGAGCGAATATTATGTCCTGCTGCTCTTTGCCCTTGTGGGAATGATGATCATGGCCTCGGCGATCGACCTCCTGTCGATCTATGTGGGTCTCGAGTTGATGGTGCTCTGCACCTATGTGCTGACAGGCTTCCTGCGCAAAGAGCGGCGGTCGAACGAGGCGGCGTTGAAATATGTGATCCTCGGCGCGGTCTCGACGGCGATTTTCCTTTATGGAGTCTCGCTCATCTACGGGCTCACCGGTACGACCCAGCTGAACCGGATGGCTGAGGCGGTGAGCGGCGGTCCGCTCGATCCCGCCCTGCTGCTGGCGGTCGTTTTCATCGTTGCGGGGCTCGTCTTCAAGATCGGCGCCGTGCCGTTCCATATGTGGGTGCCGGATGTCTATGAAGGCGCGCCGACGACGATCACCGCCTTCATGTCGGTCGCGCCCAAGGCGGCCGGATTCGCGGTGATTCTCCGGGTGTTCCTCAATCCGCTTGTCGAAGCCTCGAACGCCTGGATCATCGTCGCGGCCATTGCGGTGGCAACGATGGCGCTCGGCAGTTTCGTCGCGCTTGTGCAGGATAATTTCAAGCGCCTGCTCGCCTATTCCAGCATCGCCCATGCGGGTTTCGCTATTTTCGGCGTGGTGGCCGGCGGCCAGGACGGGATCGCCAGCGTAATGCTCTATCTGCTCATCTACACTTTCATGAATCTCGGCATTTTCGGCGCGGTGATCATGATGCGGAACGGCGACTTTTCCGGCGAAGTCATCGAAGACTACGCGGGTTTCGCCAAGTTCCATCCCGGACTCGCGCTTCTGATGCTCCTTTATCTCTTCTCGCTCGCTGGCATTCCGCCGACGGCCGGGTTCTTCGCCAAGTTCTATGTGCTGGTCGCGCTGGTCGAGCGCGGTTTCGTCGCGCTGGCGGTGATCGCAGTCCTGCTCAGCGTCGTCTCCGCCTATTTCTATATCCGCATCGTCATGGTGATCTACATGCGTGAGCCGGAAAGGGCGTTCGAACCTGCGTTGACGCCGCTCGTCAGCGCCACGCTCGCCTTCACCGCCGCCGGCACCATCGGCATCGGCCTGTTTCCGGCGTGGTTCCTGAGGCTTGCTCAACAGTCGGCTTTCGGCGGGTAAGGCGGGTTTTCGCTGCTGTATCGGCGTTTGCTACAGGCGGGCCGATTCGGATCATGCATTACTAATCAATTGGATTTGCATTGATCCGCCCGACGGCATAGACTCGCCTTGGAGGAAAAGGATTGCCAAGGCCGCCTATCGAGGCGCCGGCATCCCCGGTTCCGAAGGGGCCGATCGCGGCTGAGAAAAGCCGCTGGTTGGCCAAGGCCAACGCTATGACGGCAATGGAGTTCCTGCCGGTTCTGTTTATGGTTACCGGGATAGTCCTGGTGGCGGCGGCGACGCTTTTCGTCTCATCGCTGTTGCGTCCGTCCAATCCCTATCCCGAGAAGAACGCCCCTTACGAATGCGGTATGGAAGCGGCGGGCGAGGCCGCAGGCGGGCGCTTCCGGGTTCCGTTCTTTATCCTCGCTATCCTCCTCGTGGTCTTCGATGTCGAAGCGATGTTCCTCTTTCCCTGGGCGGTCGTCCTGAAGGAGATCGGCTTCGTCGGCTATATCGAGATGTTCGTCTTCATGTTGCTGCTACTTGTGGGCTTCGCCTATGCCTGGCTGAAGGGGGCGCTGGAATGGCAGGAGTAAACGACGCGATTCGCGACAGCGTACTGTTCACCACGGCCGACAGCATCATCAGTTGGAGCCGGAGGTCGGCCCTGTGGCCCGAAACCTTCGGCATTGCCTGCTGCGCCATCGAAATGATCTCGGCCGGTTGCGCGCGCTACGACCTCGACCGGTTCGGCGTGGTGTTCCGGCCTTCTCCGCGGCAGTCCGATGTGATGATCATTGCCGGCACAGTCACTCGGAAATTCGCGCCCGTCGTGCGGCGGCTTTACGACCAGATGCCGGAACCGCGTTGGGTGATTGCGATGGGGACCTGCGCAATTTCGGGCGGAGTCTACAACACCTATGCCGTGGTGCAGGGATCGGAAACCTTCGTCCCCGTCGACGTGCATGTGCCCGGCTGTCCGCCGCGGCCGGAGGCGCTGATGCACGGTTTTCTCCTGCTTCAGGAAAAGATCAAGAAGTCCCGTGCACTTACCGGGACGCCCCTAGGACGGGTTATAGCATCATGACCGGGGAGCGGCCCGTCCATCTCACGGCGATCATTGGGAGCTTCGGGGGAGCGGTCGAGAATCTCGGCGCTGCGCATGGTATTTACGCTTTTGCCGTCCCACCGGAGCAGATCGTCGAGTTCTGTCGGTTCCTGAAAGAACACCCGGCGCTTGAGTTCGATTTCCTCTCGGACATATGCGGCGTCGATCACTATCCCGAGACGCCGCGCTTCGAGACGGTTTACCATCTCTATTCGCTGAAGAACAAATGGCGTGTTCGCATCAAGTGCCGCCTCGGCGAGCCGCCGCATGTTCCCACTGTCACGGGAGTCTGGCGAACCGCCAACTGGCATGAGCGCGAGGCCTGGGATATGTACGGCATCCGCTTCGAGGGGCATCCCGATCTGCGCCGCATCTACATGTGGGAAGGCTTCGAGGGCTTTCCGCAACGGAAGGATTTCCCCTTGAGGGGCTACAAGGACAAGCTGAACCCCTTCGGTGCCGAGGGGCCGCCGCCGACGCAGCCGGACCTCGCCACTAACGATATACCCCAAGGAGGCCGCTAGACGCCGGAGAGTTGAGATGACCGAAGTCACCGAGCTCATGAGGCCGGAAGGCGAAGCGCTCAATACCAAGGAGGTGCTTCTCAATCTCGGTCCGCAGCACCCGAGCACCCACGGGGTTCTGCGGCTCGTGCTCCAACTCGACGGCGAATATGTCGAGCGCGTCGACCCGCATATCGGCTATCTCCACCGTGGCACAGAAAAGCTCGCGGAGAGCTTCACCTATACGCAGATCTTCCCGCTGACCGACCGACTCGACTATCTCTGTCCGCCTTCGAACAATCTGGCCTTCGCGCTCGCCGTGGAGAAGCTGCTCGGCATAGAAGCCCCGATCCGGGCGCAATATATCCGCGTCATGATGGCCGAACTCGCACGGATTTCCGGCCATCTCCTGATCACCGGCGCGCTGCCTATGGACCTGGGCGCCATGACGGCGCTGCTTTACGCCATGCGCGAGCGCGAAATGATCATGGACCTCCTGGAAATGATCACCGGTGCGCGCATGCACACGTCCTACTGCCGCGTCGGCGGGGTGCGCGAGGACCTGCCCGATGGGTTCCTTCCGAAGATCCGGGAGTTCTGCGAGATATTCCCGAACCGGATCCGTGACTATGAGCGCCTGATAGAGAACAATCGGGTGTTTCTCAGCCGTACGCAAGGGGTCGGCGTGATCTCCGCAACGGACGCGATCGACCTCGGCCTGAGCGGGCCGAACCTGCGTGCCTCCGGCGTCGACTGGGACATCCGGCGCGACGAACCCTATGAAATCTACGACCGGCTCGACTTCGACGTCATCACGCGCGAGGAGGGCGATTGCTATTCGCGCTGGCTTTGCCGGGTCGACGAGATGCGCGAGAGCATCCGCCTTATCGAACAATGCATGGAGCAGATGCCGGAGGGGCCGTTTCAGGTCGATATTCCGACGATCGCCTTCCCCGTCGATAAAGAGCGCGTGCATTGCTCGATGGAGGCCCTGATCCAGCATTTCGATCTCTCCGCCTATGGCTTCGACGTACCCGCGGGTGAGGTCTATTCGGTAATCGAGGCGCCCAAGGGGGAACTCGGCTTCTACATCATCAGCGACGGATCGCCGAAGCCGTTCCGCATGAAGGTGAGGGCGCCTTCCTTCGTCAATCTCCAGGCGCTCTTCGGCGTCACCAATGCACGCTACCTCGCCGACATGATCGCGGTGCTCGGCAGCCTCGACCCGGTGATGGCGGAGGTGGACAAGTAGCAGGGAGGATCGGACGCGATGACGATGCGCGAAGAGATCGAGGCGGCGGCGGCACGATACCCCGACCGGCGGTCGGCGATCATGCCCGCGCTCATGATCGCGCAGAAGGAGCATGGTCATCTGCCCGGCCCGGTTCTCGAAGAGGTCGCCCAAATCCTCGGCGTCGAGCGCGTTTGGGTCTATGAACTGGCGACCTTCTACACGCTCTTCCATACCGAACCGATCGGCAGGTTCCACCTGCAACTCTGCGACAACGTCTCCTGCATGCTGTGCGGATCCGAGGCGCTGCTGACGCATCTGGAAACGACACTGGGGATCAGGAAGGGCGAGACCACGCCGGACGGTGCGTTCACGCTTTCGACCGTCGAATGTCTCGGGGCCTGCGAAATGGCTCCGGTTATGCAGGTCGGCGACGATTACCACGGCAACCTTGATGCCGCGCGGCTCGATGCGCTGCTGGAGAGCTTCCGCGCGGCGGAGCGGGTGACGAGCGTCGAGCGCGCTGCTGCGGCGCCAGGAGAGTAAGCCATGTTCGAGCCTGTCCTGCTCAGGAATGTCGATGTGCCGGACGGTCATCTGCTGTCGACGTACGAGGCCGGCGGCGGCTACCGGGCGCTCAGGAAGGCGCTCGGCGAATATACGCCCGACGAGATCGTCGAGCTCGTCAAGGAGTCCAACCTGCGCGGCCGCGGGGGTGCCGGGTTCCCCACGGGCATGAAGTGGAGCTTCGTGCCGAAAGCGGCCGGCAAGCCGAAATACCTCTGCTGCAATGCCGATGAAGGGGAACCCGGCACCTTCAAGGACCGCATCATCATGGAGCGTGACCCGCATCAGCTCATCGAGGGGCTGGCGGTCAGCGCCTATGCAATCGGAGCCGAGACGGCTTACGTCTACATTCGCGGAGAATATGTGACGGCTATACGCCGCATGGAACAGGCGATCGCCGAGGCACATGAAAACGGCTATCTGGGCATCGGCATTCTTGGCTCGGACTTCAATTTCATGGTCCACATCCATCGCGGTGCCGGCGCCTATATCTGCGGCGAGGAGACCGCAATGCTCGAGTCACTCGAGGGCAAGCGGGCGCAGCCGCGACTGAAGCCGCCGTTTCCGGCCGTGGCCGGGCTCTATGCCAGCCCCACTGTCATCAACAATGTCGAGACGCTTGCCTGCGTGCCGCATATCGTGACGCGCGGATCGGCATGGTTCCGCGGCATAGGGCCGGACAGGAGCCCCGGCCCGAAACTCTACTGCCTCAGCGGTCAGGTTCGCAAACCCGGCCTCTATGAGCTGCCGATGGGCATATCGCTGCGGGAGCTCGTCGAGGAGCACGCCGGCGGACCCCTGCCGGGGCGAAAGGTCAAGGCGGTGATTCCCGGTGGGGTATCGGCGCCGGTTATCCCGGAGGGCGAGCTCGAGGTGAGCATGGATTTCGACTCGCTCACTGCCGCCGGTTCGATGCTCGGCTCGGCAGGCGTGGTCGTGATCGACGACTCGACCTGCATGGTCAAGCTCGCCACGCGGATCATCGAGTTCTTCCACCATGAGTCCTGCGGCAAGTGCACGCCATGCCGGGAAGGATTGGACTGGACCGTGAAAGTCCTGCGGCGCATTGAGGCAGGCGAGGGTGAAACCGGCGATCTGGAGCAGTTGGAGATGCTCTGCAAGGGCATTTTCGGCAACACGTTTTGCGCCCTGGGCGACGGTGCGGCCATGGGATTGCGGGCCGCGCTCAAGCATTTCCGCGCGGAGTTCGTCGCCCACATCGAAGAGCGGAGGTGCCCTTTCCACTGAAAGGGAACCGGGCCGGTCTGGGAGGAAGTATGGTCAAGGTTACGATCGACGAACAATCGCTGGAGGTCGAGGCTGGCTCCACGGTGCTCGCCGCCGCCGAGCGGCTGGGCATTGAGATCCCCACCTTCTGCTATTGGAAGCGGCTGCCGCCACTCGCCTCGTGCCGCATGTGTCTGGTGGAGATCGAGGGACTGCGGCGGCTGCAGCCGGCTTGCGCCACTGTGGCAGCGGACGGCATGGTAGTTCGGACAAATACGCCGCTAATTGAGGAAACGCGCTCGTCCATGCTCGACATGCTGCTCGCCAATCACCCGCTCGATTGCCCGATCTGCGACAAGGGCGGCGAGTGCGAGCTTCAGGACATGGTCATGGCGTATGGACCCGGCGAAAGCCGGTTCCGCGACCCAAAACGTGTGTTTCATTCGAAGGACATCCGTCTGAGCCCGGTCATCATCATGAATGTCAACCGGTGCATCCAGTGCCAGCGCTGCGTGCGCATGTGCGAGGAGGTCGTGGGCGCGGTGGCGCTGGGCACGGTCGAAAAGGGGATGGACACGGCCGTCACCGGTTTCGAGGGGAGTCTCGCAAGCTGCGACCAGTGCGGCAATTGCGTCGAGGTCTGCCCCGTCGGCGCGCTGATGAGTTTCCCCTATCGCTACAAGGCACGGCCCTGGGATCTCGCCGAGACCGACACGATCTGCCCGCATTGCGGCACCGGCTGCCAGCTCACCGTCGGAGCGCGCAAAGGTGAGTTCATGCGGGTCCGCTCGGACTGGGAACATGGCGTCAACCGCGAAACGCTTTGCGTGCGCGGCCGCTTCGGCCTCGACTTCATCGAGAGCCGGAATCGGATCAAGCGGCCGATGATCCGCCGCGATGGGGCGCTCACGCCGGTGTCATGGGAGGAGGCGGGCGATTTTCTCCGCCAGCGCCTCGGGGTAGCGGAGGGCAAGGCCGCCGGCGGGCTCATCTCGCCGCGTCTGCCGAACGAGGTGCTCTACCAGTTCCAGAAGCTGATGCGGACGGTGTTGCGCACCAATAATGTCGACTGCTCGTCGCGCTGGTCCGCGCCCCTCGACATTCTGGTCCCCATAGTGGCAAGCTTTTGCAGCCGCGACCCTCTCGAACAGGTGATCGGCAAGGACTGCGTCCTTATCATCGGCGGCAATGTGACCGAGGAGAACCCGGTCACCGAATACCTCCTGCGCGATGCCGCGCGGCGGCGGCATACCCGCTTGCTCATGCTTTCGGCGCGGCCATCGCGCCTCGATGCCGATGCCCGGGCGGTCCTTCGCGCCCATCCAGGCGGCGAGGGTCAGAGCCTTGCCGCGGTCGTGGCTGCTCTCGTGGCCGTAACCGATGAGGGCTTGCCAGACGATATCCTTGCGAAGACCAGCGGGACGATCGCCAGTTCCGGCGCCAATGACGCGTTGGACCGTCTGGTCTCAACGCTCAAGGAAGGTCGGAGCGTCACTCTCCTGGTAAGCGTCGATCTGCTGAGATCACCGCTGGCGCGGAAGACGCTCGAGCAGCTCGGCAATCTCCTGCAACTCCTGCGCCTGCTCGGCAAGGAACCCTCGCTGCAGTTCCTCTTCGATCGTGCCAATCAGATGGGCGCCTGGGACATGGGTGTTCTGCCGGGAGTTTTGCCGGGACTGGGCCCCATCGCCGATGAGGCAACACGCACGAAGTTCGAACGGAGCTGGGGCGCAGAGATCCCTCGCGAACCGGGCGCCGATGTCGACGCGATGCTGGAACTCTGCGAAAAGGGGGGGATGGGCGTGCTCTATGTGGTCGGAAGCGACCCGCTGATATCCTATCCCGACCGGGAGTTCGTGGAGCGCGCACTCGGTGCCGCCAATCTTCTGATCGTGCAGGACGCGTTTCTCACCGATACGGCCGGACTGGCCGACGTCGTGCTGCCTGCGGCCGGTTACGGCGAAGAATCCGGCACGTTCACCAACAATGAAGGTCGTACCCAGGCGCTCCGCAAATTCCGCGAACCGGCTTTTGACGCCAGGAGCAATCTGGCGATCTTCGGCTTTATCGCGGCGCTTCGGGAGCAGCCGCTGCAGCCATCGACCGAGACCGTCATCTTCGAGGAGATGACCCGGTTGGTTCCCGCCTATGAAGGCTTGACGTGGGAAGGGCTTGGTGCCGACGGTGCCTTCACCACGTCAGCCCCGAAGCCTTGGACAAGCGGGTTCTTCGCTCCTCTGTCTGCACCTGGGGTGACGGACGTGCTCCAGCTGATCACCGGCAACTGCCTGTTCCACAATGGCTATGTTTCCGAGCGCTCGGAAACCCTGAATTCGGTCGCAGATGACCCTTTTATCGAGATGAGCGCTCAGGATGCCGCTGGTCTCAGCCTTTCGGACGGCGATCAGGTGCTCGTGCGATCTGCCCGGGGCGAGCTGACGGCGAAGCTCAAGGTCAACAGGCGCTTTCCGCACGGGCTCGTGTTCGTTCCCGAAAACTACCGCGCCCTGCGGCTCAACAGTCTGATGCGGCGGGGCGAGTATCCATGTCCGGTGGAGATCCGAGAGTGCGCGAAGCGCGCTGCGTCTGCTCTGGATGAAGAACGGGTCTGATTGCATCCGGATCCGGGCAGAGGGGGTATATGCTGCAGCCTTGCTGTTGATCTCGACTCCCAGGCAATCTGCGGCAGGCGACTTCGTCAGCGATAGTTTGCTCCGCAAATGTAATCGTGCATGTCCCGCTCCGCTTGCAATGCCTCTTCGAGCCGGTGTTTGACCACGTCGCCGATGCTGACCACGCCGACGGCATCGTTGCCGTCCATGACTAATACATGGCGCGTGCGCCGCTCGGTCATGATCGACATCACGAATGGGAGGAAATCCTCCGTCGAGCAGGTCGCGACAGTGCGGTTCATGATTTCTCCCACCCGCATCAGGGGTGCTTCGGTGCCGTACTCGGCCACGGCATGGCAGCAGTCCCGCTCCGAGAGTGTGCCCAGGCATTCCCCTGGCGAACGGCCGACGACGACGAAGCCGATATTCTTGTCGCGAAACAGCCGCAATACTTCCACCATCGTGTGGTCCGGCGTGACCGAGAAGATTTCGGGAGACTTGCTCCCCAGGATTTGGCAGATGTGCATCTGAACCTCCAGTCCCTGCTTCGGCGCAACGCCCGGCGCGCCTTCACTTTCGTCGAATATTCCGCCACCAATTGTACCCGCGCGGCTCGCTGGCCTCGACCAGAACATCCCGTTCGGTGTTCAGGCGCGCAGCCACGACACCGCCGCCGGTCATCGCCTTGCCCGGCTTGGCGAGCAGATCGTCACGGCCGATCACCAAGTCGCGCGAGGAGAAACTCGAAAATTCATATTGTTGGCCAAGAGCGATCGCGTCCGCCGGGCAGGCGTCCTCGCAGAGCCCACAGAAGAGACAGCGGGCCGTGTCGATTTCGAATTTGGCAGGGCGCCGATTGCCCTTCTCGTCCTCGTAGGGGACCACTTCGATGCAGTCGCAGGGACAGATCCGCGCGCAAAGTTCGCAAGCGACGCATTTGATCTCGCCCTCGTCGTCACGCTTGAGGAAATGATGCCCGCGATAGCGCGAATAGGGCAGCCACTTCTCCTTGTCCGGATATTGCATGGTGACGGGTCTGGAAAACATGTAGCCGAAGGTCAAAGCCAAACCATTCGCCAGATCGGCGAAGAAGGCCCAGCCGATCCATCTTCCAGCTTTGTCCAGTGCGCGCGACATGGCCGCCTCGCTGCGGCTCCTGAGAGTCGTCTTGCATGTCCGTGCCCAGAGCTTCCGGGACGGCATGCATCAAGAAAATACAACACCGCTGATGATTATGTTCGCCAAAGACAGGGGAAGCAAGACCTTCCATCCGATCGCCATCAGTTGGTCGTAGCGGTAACGGGGGAAGGTGAAGCGGAACCACATGAACAAATAGACGAAGAAGGCAACCTTCAGCAAAAACCAGAGGAGCGGCGGCAGCGGGATGAGCACGCCGTTCCACCCGCCGAAGAACAGGATCACGGTGAGGACCGACACCAGCACCATCACGACATATTCGCTGACCATGAACAAGGCGAAGCGAATGCCGCTATATTCGGTGTGGAACCCGGCTCCCAGATCGCCTTCGGCTTCCGCAAGGTCGAAAGGAATTCGCTGCGCTTCTGCAAGGCCCGCGACGAAGAACACGAAACATCCGATCGGCTGATAAACGACATTCCAGACGTCGGTTTGCGCCCGCACGATATCCAGCAGGCTCATGGATTGCGCCAGCATGACGACACCGATGACCGCGAACCCCATCGGGATTTCGTAGCTGATCATTTGCGCGCAGGTCCGCAGAGAACCAAGGACCGCATATTTGCTGTTTGCCGCCCAGCCGCCGAAGATGACGCCATAGACCTCCAGCCCGATCACCGCGAAGACGAAAAGCAGCGCTACGTTCAGGTTGGAAATGTAGAGCGTGATCTCGTTGCCGAGGACCGAAACGCTTTCGCCGAACGGGATTGCTGCAAACACCACGAAGGGCGGGGCAAGCGCCAGGATCGGTGCCAGTTTGAACAGGAAGCGGTCGGCTTCGGCCGGTATATGATCCTCCTTGGTCAGAAGCTTGATCCCGTCCGCCACCGGCTGCAGCAGTCCGTGCCAGCCCACGCGCATCGGTCCCATCCTCTGCTGCATGTGCCCGGCGATTTTGCGTTCCAACCACGTCAACGGCAGGGGCAGCAACAGGAGGATCGCGATCACCAAGGCGACCTTGAAGACGATCACGCCGAGGGCGACGATAAGTTCCATGACTTTGCGTCCGTTGCCCGGCCCCGCGCATGTTGTCGGACGCGCAGAGCACGATGTGGCACTCTGGATCGCTGCATGACTTCATCCTTGGCTCGGCCAGCTTCTTAAGGCAACATGCAGCAGCGCGCGTTTTGCGCACCTTTCAGCCTCACGGTACAGCCGTCACGCTCCACTTGCAATGAGGGGGCAAGGAACCGGCGTCGACAGCATCTGCCGGCGGTATGCTGAACCCGATCCCCACATGGCGGAGGCGGCCTCGCGGGTGATCTGGTTTTCAGCAATCCGCGCGGCCGTTGCTTCCTTGTTCACGCCCCTTCTCCTACAATCACTTCCAGAGACAGAGGAGTCCTGCCATGAGCGAAGATGCCTTCAATATGTCGATCCGCAAGTTCCTGAAAGAAGTTGGAGTCACGTCGCAGCGAGAGATCGAGGAGACGGTGCGCAAGGGGCAGATCGACGGCAACAAGTTGAAAGTCCGCATGACGCTGACGGCGGAAGGCACCGATCTCAATCACGTAGTGGCGGGTGAGATAGAGCTTCCATAACCCGAGAGCGGAAGCTCCAGCATCACCGCCACCTTTCCTGGAACGCTAGCTCGCCGCCCGGAATGGCTTTGCCAGCGACGCCGGGAAGTGCAGCGTCAGCAATTGGCGATTTTGCGAGATGATCACGAGAACTATGATCGTCGCGAGATAGGGAAGCGCCGAGAGCAGCTCCGAAGGGACCGCGATGCCGAGAGCCTGGCCCTGCAGCTGCAGGATCGTCATGCCGCCGAACAGCCAGGCGCCGATCAGCACGCGCAACGGCCGCCATGTCGCAAAGACGACGAGTGCCAGCGAGATCCAGCCCTTGCCGGCCGTCATGTTTTCCACCCAGAGCGGCGTGTAAGCGACCGACAGGTATGCCCCGGCAAGGCCAGCCATCAGACCACCGAAAAGCACCGCCAGATATCTGATCCTGATGACAGGATAGCCGATCGCGTGCGACGTCTCGGGCGACTCGCCGATGGTGCGCAAGATGAGGCCTCCCTTGGTGCGGTAGAGGAACCAGGTGATGAGGCCGAACATCCCGATTGCCAGATAGACCATCGGATCGAAGCGGAAGAACATCGGCCCGACCACCGGGATATCGGAGAGGAAGGGGATATGGACGCGCTTCAGCGCATCGATCGGCGCGCTGCCGAACCCGCGGCCCAGAAACGCCGAAACCCCCGACCCGAATATGGCGAGCGCCAAGCCGGCGGCATATTGGTTGGTCAGAAACGTCAGCGCCAGCACCCCGAAGAGAAGCGAGGTGGCGGCGCCGGCGAGTGCGCCGGCGGCGATGGCCACGGGCATCGGCAGGCCGGCGATCACCGCCCAGAAGGCGAAGGCCGCCCCCATCAGCATCATGCCCTCGAGTCCCAGGTTGAGCACGCCGGACTTCTCGACGACGAGCTCGCCAAGGGCTGCGAATATCAATGGCGTCGCGGCGATAATGGTCCCGGTGAAAATGGCAATGAAAAGATCCATCAGGCGTGCTCCGGAAGACGAAGACGATAGTAGATGAAGAAGTCGGCAGCGAGCAGGAAGAACAGGAGGATGCCCTGGAAGATGCGGGTGAGCGCCGCCGGCAGGCCGAGGGTCATCTGGACGGTTTCGCCGCCGAGGAAGAGGAGCGACATCAGCAGCCCCCCGAGCACGATGCCAAAGGCGTTCAGCCGTCCGATGAAGGCGACGATGATGGCGGCAAAGCCGTAACCGGGCGAGATCTGGGGCGACAATTGTCCGAGCGGGCCGGCCACTTCCGCCATACCGGCGATGCCTGCCGCAGCGCCACCCGCAAGCAGCCCTGTCCAGACTGCGGAGGACTCGCGAAAGCCCGCATAGCGTGCCGCAAGCGGAGCGGCGCCGCTCACCGACATCTTGTAGCCGAGAAAGCTGCGATCGGTGAAGAGCCACATCATGACGACCGCCACGGCCGTGATGAAGATCGACGGATTGAGCCGGTAGGAATAATCGAAAGGCTCGAACATTGCCGCCGCGGGCAGGAGCGCCGTTTGCGGATAGTTGAAGCCCGCCGGATCGCGCCACGGGCCGTGCACCAGAAAGGACAGCAGCAGCGTCGCGATATAGGTCAGCATGAGCGTGACCAGGATCTCGTTGGTGTTCATGCGGGCTCTGAGAAATGCCGGGATCGCTGCCCATGCCATGCCGGCTCCTGCGCCGGCGAGAAACATCAGGGGAATGAGGAGCGGGCTTTCGGGATCGGGATATAAAAGGCCGACGCCACAGGCTGCGATAGCGCCGATGATGAGTTGTCCCTCGGCGCCGATGTTCCAGATGTTGGCACGGAATCCGACCGCCAGTCCGCAGGCGATCAGGATCAGAGGCGAAGCCTTGAGCAGCCACTCCGAAAGGCCGTTGGTGGAATTGATGGGCGCCACGAAAAAGGCGTGCAGCGTCGCCAGCGGATCATAGCCGAGTGCGGCAAACAGTACGGACCCGGCGAGAAAGGTCAGCGCGGTGGCGATCACCGGAGCGGCGATGCGCATCTGGGCGGATGGTTCCTGCCGTTGTTCAATCCTCAAGCGCAACTTCGCTTCTCCTCGTTTCGCCATGGCCGACCCGGGTCATCAACAGGCCGATCTCTTCGCGATTGGTCTGCTTTCTGATCAATGGAGGGGAAACGCGGCCGTTGGAAATGACCAGCAAACGGTCGCAAATCTCGAACAGTTCATCGAGCTCCTCCGATACGACGAGCACCGCGGCGCCGCCGCGGCTTAGATCGACAAGCGTCTGGCGGATGAAGGCAGCTGCACCGACATCCACGCCCCAGGTCGGCTGGGACACGAGAAGAATCTTCGGCTCCAGGGTGAGTTCGCGGCCGACGATGAATTTCTGCAGGTTGCCGCCGGAGAGGCTTTGCGCGCTCGCTTGCGGTCCATTCGCCTTCACCTTGAAGCGCTCGATAATGTGCCTCGCGAACTCGCCGGCCCGCCTGCGGTCGACGAGAGCGTTGCGCACGAGGCCCGCCCGGTGGGCCGTCAGCACTGCGTTTTCCCATAGGGCATGGGGCGGAACCGCGCCACGGCCGAGGCGTTCCTCCGGGACGAAGGCCATGCCGAGCTTGCGCCGTTCGCCGGCGTTGAGATGGCCGGACGGTCTGCCGCCGATGAGGATCGTCTCCGCACGCGGATGGGTCCGCTCGCCGCTCAACAGCGCGATCAACTCCGCCTGGCCATTGCCCGACACACCGGCCAGTCCGACGATCTCGCCGCCATGCACCTCGAGGGATACATCCGTCAGCTCGGTGCCGTACTTGTCCCGGGCGGGAGCGGACAGCCCGCGAACTTCCAGCAGCGGCTTGGCGCTCGGGGCTGAAGGACTGACATGCATTTGCGGAAGCTGCGAGCCGACCATCATCCGGGCGAGCTCCAGCGACGTCGATTCCTTGGGTTTTGCCGTGCCAGTCACCTTGCCGTTGCGCAGCACGGTGGCGGTGTCGCAAAGTTCCTGCACTTCATCGAGCTTGTGGCTGATATAGACGATGCTGCAGCCTTCGCTTGCCAATTGGCGAAGCGTTTCGAAGAGCTTCACCACGGCTTGCGGCGTAAGCACCGAGGTCGGCTCGTCCAGGATCAGAAGTTTGGGTGACTGCAGGAGGCATCGCACGATCTCGACGCGCTGCCGCTCGCCGACGGAGAGATCGTGCACCCTGCGGTGCGGATCGATTGGCATGCCGTAGCGTGCCGAGAGGGTCTTGATCTCGGCCGCGAGCCGGTCGAGGTCGAAAGTGCCTTTGACCGCCAGGGCGATATTCTCGACCACCGACACGGATTCGAAGAGCGCGAAATGCTGGTAGACCATCTCGATCCCGAGCGAACGCGAGATTGCGGGATTGTGCGCTTCGATCCGTCTGCCGTCGCAATAGATCTCGCCCGAATCGGCTTGAGCTGCGCCATAGATGATCTTCATCAGCGTCGATTTGCCGGCGCCGTTCTCTCCGAGGACGGCGTGTATCTCTCCCGGCAGGATCGACAGCGAGACGGCGTCGTTCGCGACGGTGCCGGGAAAACATTTGGTAATGCTGCGCAGTTCGAGGCGGGGGATCATGGCCGCTCCTGCCGTGGTTGTGCGTTGGCGACGACGTGTCCGCGGCGCGGATTCCGCCGCGGCACGCCGATTTCAGGACGCGGCTCAGCTGAGCTTGCCGATCATTCCCCTGACGAACCAGTTCATCCCCCGGATGTCGGTATCCGAAAGAACCGACCCGGCAGCGACCTTGGTGTTGCCGTCCTGGTCCTTGAGCTCGCCGGCATAGGGATGGATCTTGCCCGCTGCGATATCGGCTTCGAGCTGCTTCAATTTGGCCTGGATGTCGGCAGGGATCGCCTCGTTATAGGGGGCCATCTTGACCACGCCGGCGGCAAGCCCATCCCAACGCGCCTCGGCCTTCCAGGTGCCCTCCGCGACGCCTTTTGCGGCACGCAGATACTCACTGGACCAGTCGAGCGTAAAGGCCGTGAGTTGTTTGCCGGAGCCGAACTTGGCCATGTCGCTGGCGTAGCCGATCGACCAGGCGCCGCCTTCGCCGGCCACCTGTACGCCGGTTGCCGTATCGGTCATCGAACAGATGACGTCGCAGCCTTGCGACAGCAGCGTATTGGCGGCTTCCTTCTCCTTGCCCGGGTCGAACCAGGAGTTGAGGAAGATGGCGTTGCAGGTGACCTCCGGATTGACGCTCTGCGCGCCGAGAAGAAGCGCATTCGCCGGCCCGACAATGTCCGGGATCGGGAAGCCGCCGATGAAGCCGATCTTGCCGGACTTGCTCATATGCCCGCCGGCAGCGCCCGCGACGAAGGTGCCCTCGTAATATTTGGCCTCGAAGGTGCCGAGGTTTGCGCGGTGCACGATGCCCGAACAGTGTTCGAAGGCCGTCTTGGGGAAGCGCGGCGCCACCTTCTGCATCGGCGTGCCGTGCGAGAAGCTGGTCCCGAAAATCAGCTGATTTCCCGAGGCGGCGAGCTCGCGGAAGACGCGCTCGGCATCCTGGGGCATGAAGATGTTGTCGATGACCGTTATGGCGACTTTGTCGCCGAATTCCTTCTTGATCGCGTCGACGCCCAGGCTGTGCTGTTTGGTCCAGCCAATCTCGGCGATCGGCGAGACATAGACGACGCCGATCTTGAGCGGCTCCTCTGCGCCCGCGAAGCTGGCAAGGCTTCCGGTTCCGAGTGCCACACCGGTCGCGCCGGAATATCGAAGGAATTGTCGTCTGGTCAGGTTGAACATGGCAGTACCCCTTTGTCGGTTCGTGTCGTTTCTCCGGCTTGTGTCCGCCGGATCTATTTCGTGGCGTGAACGTGGCGACCCGCGCCGGTCCAGCCGCTTTCTCCCGTTTTCCTGCGCGGCGCCGGCTTAGGCGCCTCGTCGGCTTTGCCGTCGAGATAGGGCTGAAGCGCCTCCCGCGGCGTCAGCTCCGGAAAGACCTGCCGATCCATGATATAACCGCGTACGACGCTGCGGTGATGGGTGTCGATCAGTTCCATGACGGGCTTCAGCCGGCCCTTTTCGAGCAGATCGATCACGCGCTGGTGGTCGTCCAGCAGATTGCAATAGTCGAAATCGGCGGAGATCAGTGAGCGCAGGAGCGTGGTGCGCCGCACGAGCTGCGCGTGAATTTCCTGCATGACCTTGTTTCGGCTGAGGCGAACGAAGAGAGTATGAAACTCCTGGCCGAGAACGTCGGCAAGCGCGTCGTTGCCGGATGCGACGGCCTGGCGTTGCCGCTCCACGTGCTGGCGCAACTCGGCGAAGCCGGCGGGCCCGAGCCGGTCGCAGAGCTGGGCGGCGACGCCCTGTTCCACGAGCGTCAGCGCGTCGTATATCTCCATCGCCTCTTGCATGCTCGGGCGCGCGACGAAGGCGCCGCGATTGCGCTCGATCTGCGCCAGCCCGTCGTCGGCAAGCCTGATCAGCGCCTGGCGGATGACGATGCGGCTGACCTCGAAGATTTCCGCAAGTTCGCGCTCGCCGAGCTTGCATCCGGGTACGAGCCGGTGATCGATGATCGCCCGGGTCAGGATATCGGCAATCGCCTGCGAACGGCTGCTCATGACGGGTCTCTCCATCTCCCGCAGAAAATCTGCGGGACGGTCGCACCGGAATGTTGCATGGCCACATATCCGGCGTTACGAATTCCATATCGGTATTCAATCAAATCAAGCTGTCAATCAAAAAACACGTTTTGCCATGCAAATTTTCATTGATTGGTATCCAATCTTGTGGTTCCAATGAGTCCATCAAGGAGCTAGGTTCATCGGGAAGTGCTAGCCAGGGAGGGTGCGATGAGCAGAACTGCCCTTTGTAGCGATCGAGTTCTTCTTAATGACTGGCATGTCGTTGCGGACCTGACGAACCTGTCGTCGACCGCGCCCTTTCACACCCGCCTGCTCGGTGTTGATCTCACCATCCACTGTGGTGGGCGCTATCGCCGACAGGTGGTTCGCAGCGATGGCGGCGAGCCGGTGAATTCCGACAGCCGTTACGGTTTTCTCTGGGCTTGTCTCGGCACGCCCGAGCGCGACATCGTCTTCGTGCCGGAGGCGAACGAGGCGGGCCGTTATCTCGTGACCGGTGGATCGATCGCCGTGAACGTCTCGGGGCTGCGCGCGGTCGAGAACTTCCTAGACATGGGGCACTTTCCTTTCATTCACACGGGCTGGCTCGGTGAGGAACCGCACACCGAGGTCGCGCCCTACAAGGTCGAGCTTACCGACGCCGACGAGGTCATGGCGACCGAATGCAAGTTCTATCAGCCGGTCGCATCGCCAACAGCGAAGGAAGGCTTCGTCGTCGATTACATCTACAAGGTGATCCGTCCGTACACGGTGGCGCTTTACAAGAGCAATCCTGTTCATAAGGCGCGGCTCGACGTAATCACGCTCTTCGTGCAGCCGGTTGACGAGGAACGCTGCATCGCCCATCCGTTCCTCTGCTACCTGAAGGAAGGCGTCAGCGAGGCCTCGATCCGCAGCTTCATGCAATTGATCTTCGCCCAGGACAAGCCGATCCTGGAAAATCAGCTGCCGAAAAGGCTGCCGCTTGACCCGCGCGCCGAAACCCCGATCCGAGCCGATGCCGTTTCCGTCTATTACCGCCGATGGCTGCGCGATCGCGCGGTCACCTTCGGCGCGATCCCGGCCCGGATGTAACCGCCTTATGATCAGACGCCATTCACGGAGATGAACGACATGAGCCCGACCAAATGCCAGGACCAGGTGGTTCTCGATCTTTGGCACCCGCTGGCGGCGCTGGAGGAGATGCCGGCGAGGACGGTTCAGGATACGGTGCTGCTCGAGGAACGCATCAGCTATGTCTCGGACGGCGAAGGCAAGGCGGCCGCCTGGCATTCGCGCCCGGAGCTCCCTGCCGGCAGCCGGGTCGATATCGATACGCTCGACGGCGGTCTTCCGGTCAAGATGGCCTACGGGTATATCTGGACCTCGCTGGGCACGCCGCCGGCCGAGCTGTTCGCGATTCCGGAATATGCGGAGTCTGACCGTCGCAGACTGAATGCTGCCAGCATCGGCGTCAATGTCTCGGCGCCGCGCGCGATCGAGAATTTCCTCGACATGGGCCATTTCCCCTATGTCCACACCGACATTCTCGGAGCCGAACCGCACACGGAGGTCAAGGAGTACGACGTCGAGCTTTCGGTCGAGCGCGATGAGATCGTCGCCACGCGCTGTCGCTTCTTTCAGCCGATGGCCTCGACCGCATCGACCGGCGGTGCCGATGTCGAGTACATCTATCGGGTGCCGCACCCCTACTGCTCGGTGCTTTACAAATCCAGCCCCGTCGACGAGAGCCGCCTCGACGTCATCGCCGTTTTCCTTCAGCCGGTCGATCAGGAGCATGTCCGCGCGCATATGATGCTCTGTGTCCTCGACGAAGAGAACGAAGACAAGGTGATCAAACGCTTCCAGCAAACGATCTTCGGCCAGGACAAGCCGATCCTGGAAAACCAGTTTCCGAAGCGTCTCCCGCTCGACCCGCGGGCCGAGACGCCGATCCGCGCCGACAAGTCTGCGATCGCCTACCGCCGTTGGCTCAGCCAGAAGGGCGTGACCTACGGGGTCATCCCGGCCGCCACCTGACGTTTCAGAATTCTGGAGAGAACGATGCTCGATACCGCCAAGACCAGATGGCATCCCGTTGCCGCATCCTATGATCTGCCGTTCCGCCACATCTTTCATGCCCAGTTGCTCGGCCGCGAGTTCGCCGTCTGGCGTGCCGACGACGGCTACGTCAATATCTGGGAGAACCGCTGTCTGCACCGCGGCGTCCGCCTTTCGATCGGCATCAACGATGGCCGTGAGTTGAAGTGCCAGTATCATGGCTGGCGCTATTCCAACCGCACCGCCGGCTGTACCTATATTCCGGCGCACCCGGCCGACGCTCCGGCCCGCACCATTACCAACCGTACCTTTGCGAGCGTCGAGCGCTATGGCCTCGTCTGGACGGCGGAGGAGCCTCAAGGGGACGTGCCGGAAGTTACAGGCCTCGCCGAAGGCGATCTTCTCACCCTTCGCGGCATTCCGGTCAATGCGCCGGCCGATGTCGTGGTGGCGGCTCTGACAGGCTACCGCTTCCAGCCGAACGGCCGCCTCGAAGGCAGAGCGGCGGATATGTCGCTAAAGGCGAGCGACGGCTTCTCGGTGGCGCTCACGGCCCGCGAAGAGGGCGCCGAGACGCTTGCCGTGTTCTTCGTCCAGCCGGTCGACTCCAACCGTTCGGTCATCCGCGGCGTACTCGATTCCTCGCCGCGCGGCGCCGAGCGGCTTACCGTCCTGCACCACCACAACGAACGGCTTTCGAAGCTTCGCGAGATCGTGGAGCGCGAGGCTCAAGCCGCACCGCAGCCGGCGCCGCTCGAGCCGGTGATCGAGCGCGTTTCGCCGGAACTGGCCGAGCTGCCGGAGATGACCGCCCACGGCCGCAAGGCGACGATCCGTGTCACGGTCGCGCGAAAGTGGATGGCCGCGGACGGGATCGCGGCGTTCGAGCTTCGCCCGATCAAGGGCCTGCTGCCGACTTTCCAGCCCGGCGCCCATATCGACGTGCACATGCCGAACGGGCTGATCCGGCAATATTCGATCACCAATGGCCCGGGCGAAAGCGACAGCTACGTCATCGGGGTCAAGCTGGAACGGGAATCGAAGGGCGGCTCGCGATGCATGCATGAGACGCTTCGCGAGGGCGACGTCCTGGCGATTTCGGAGCCGCGCAACAATTTCCCGCTGCGTCGCGATGCCGAGAAGACGATTTTCGTCGCCGGCGGCATCGGCGCCACGCCGCTGATTGCCATGGCACAGGCTCTTAAGAACCAGAGCCTGGACTTCGCCTTCCACTACTTCGCCCAGAACCAGGCACAGCTCGCCTTTCCGGAAAAGACCGCTCTCCTCGGCGAGGCGCTGAAGCCCCAGCTCGGGCTCGACCCGGAAGGGACTGCCGCTAAGCTCAAGGACATTCTTTCCGGGTATCGGCCCGGCATGCATGTCTATCTCTGCGGTCCGGGGCCTATGCTCGAGGCGGCGCGCCGGATCGCTGCGGAGGTCGGCTGGCCGGAAACTGCGGTGCATTTCGAGTATTTCAAGAACACCAATACGATAGACGACAGTTCGAGCTTCGAGGTGGCGCTGGCGCGCTCCTGCGTGACATTTAAGGTGCCGGCCGGCAGGACCATCCTCGATGTGATGCGCGAAGTCGGGATCGACATGCCGTCATCCTGCGAGCAGGGTGCCTGCGGCACCTGTCTTGCGACCGTGATCGAGGGTGAGCCCGATCACCAGGACGTCTATTTGAACGACGCCGAGCGCAAGTCCGGCACCAAGATCATGACCTGCGTGTCGCGCGCCAAATCCGCGCGCCTCGTCCTCGATCTCTAGGAGCTGCCCGATGATCACCCTCTACGATTACGAACTCTCGGGCAACTGCTACAAGCTCAGACTTCTGATGAGCATGCTCGGCATCGAGTACAAGACGGTACCGGTCGATTTCTATCCCGGCCGCGAACACAAGTCGGATTGGTTCCTGAAGCTCAATCCGCTTGGACAACTCCCGGTGATCGAGGATGACGGACTGGTGCTGCGCGACGCGCAGGCGATCCTCGTCTACATCGGCTCCAAATATGATCCTTCCGGCACCTGGTATCCGCGTGACAACCCGGCGCTGCTCGGCGAGATCAGTCAGTGGCTCGCCTTTGCGGACGGGATCACGGGCACGGCTTCGGCCGCGCGTCTCCATGACGGCCTGTTCTACGAACTGGACGTCGAGGCGGCTCGGGCCGGTGCGCATAGGCTGTTTCGCATCCTCGACGAGCATCTCTGGTTCGGCGAGCAGGAAGGGCGCGACTGGATCTGCTCGGCCCCACACCCGACCGTCGCTGACATCGCCTGTTTCCCCTACATCATGCTGTCGGAAGAGGGGGGCATTCCCCGGCAGGACTATCCGGCAATCCGTCGTTGGTGCGATCGCCTCAAGCGGATCAAAGGCTTCACGGTCATGTCGGGGATTTTTCCTGCCGGCCCGGCGCGTGCCGCTTGAGGGCGTTCCAGCGACTGGATTGCGTGCGTCGATACGGCGAGGTCGCGCAGTCGACATCCGTACGGCGCTCGCATTGGTGGAGCGGCAACTCCGCCTGAGGAGGCGGGAACCTCTCACAGCGCATGCACGCTATCGCCGCCGCCCACGGAGCGGAACCCTCCCGATTGCGCCAATGACAGTTCCTGCGGGGCCGGTACGCCCTACGGCAGAACTGCCGCGATCGCTTCGGCCAAGCGATCGACATTCTCGATCCGACAAGTCTCGCCCATCAGTCCGATGCGCCAGATGCGCCCGGCGAGCGGCCCGAGTCCTCCGCCGATCTCGATCCCGAATTCGTCAAGCAGCCGTCTTCGCTCGGGCACGTCCTTCACGCCTTCCGGGAGCCAAACCGTATTCAGCTGCGGCAGTCGGTGCTCCTTGTCGACGACTAAGGCGATGCCCAGCCCTTGTAACCGTTCGACCAGCCGGTCATGGGCGGCGCGGTGACGCGCCCAGGCAGTCTCCAAGCCTTCGCCCAGCAGGCGGGAAAGGCTTTCGTGCAGGCCGTAAAGCGCATTGACCGGCGCGGTGTGGTGATAGGATCTGGCACCCTCCCCCTCCCAGTACCCAAGCATAAGACCGAGATCGAGGAACCAGCTCTGGATTGGCGTCTTGCGCGCCTTCACTGCCGAGACGGCGCGATCGGAAAAGGTGATCGGCGCAAGGCCTGGCGGCGCGGACAGACATTTCTGCGTACCGGCATAGACGGCGTCCGCCTGCCATTCGTCAACCGACACCGGAATCCCGCCGAGGCCCGTAACGGTATCCACGACCGACAGCAACCCCGCTTCGCGCGCGAGGGCACAGAGGGAGGCCGCATCCGATCGCACTCCGGTCGAAGTCTCCGCGTGCACGAAAGCGAGCAGCTTGGCCTGCGGTGCCTCCAGAATCGACGCGCGAACCGCCTCGGGGTCAACAGGCTTGCCCCATTCGACGGAAACCAGCCGTACCTCCGCGCCCGCGCGCCGGGCAATTTCGGCCATGCGTCCTCCGAACACGCCGTTTTGCGCGATGATGGCGGTGTCGCCTGGCTCGAGCAGCGTCACCAACGCCATCTCCATGGCGAGCGATGCCGGGGCCGATAGGGGGAAAGTCACACGGTTATCTGTTCGGAAAGCGAGGCGGAGTTGATCCTTGATGCGGTCCATCAATCCCACGAAGCTGGGGTCGAGATGGCCGATCGTCGGTCGCGCCTGTGCCGCGAGCACTTCCGGCGAGACGTTGGAGGGACCGGGGCCCATCAGCAGGCGGGGCGGCGGGGAAAAAGCATTCATCAGAGCATTCCTCTGCCGGCGGTCCCGGCGCGTTTGTTGCCGGGAGAAAGATGCAAGCAGAGGCGGCGTTAAGTAAAGTTTAGTTTATTTAGAAGTTCGATAAGAAAATTTTATCCACGCCAGCCATTGCAGGTGCGCCCTTTGGAGCCGTTTTTCAGGCGAGATCGACGCATCGGCCACCAGGTTCCAGCCGCTGCCGCAGATCCCGAGCCGAGGCGAACAAGTCGGGCAAAACCCAAGGCCAAGGAAAATGGTAAGGAAGCGTCGCCCGCTGGTTTCTGCTAAGCTCTGAAACGTGTGAACTTTGACTAGCAAAGGCGGGGCTTCCAATGAGCGATCCAAAACCCGAAAGGCTCCACCTTACCTTGGCTGAGCTAATCAGCGAACAAATTGAGCAACGGCATGCAACCGAGCTGCGAGCCGTGCTGTCAACCGGAAACGAAATTACCATGCATGGAAGGTTCACAGTCGGCAGCGACTTTATAATCTACAGAACTGCGAAGGATAATAGCGGCAAATGGGCGATGACTCCCTTTGCTCATATCGTACAGCTGGCAATCTGATTTCAGCTCCGGGGTCATGCCTGAGGGCATCATCCGCCACGAAGACAAGGCCACCGGTCGGCTTGTAACCGACTGCGATAGCGCGTGCCATGCCGGACGCAGTTTTCGGCACGCGGGAGAGACGCTCTCTTCCGATATTGTGCATTCTGCAAATCTTTGCGTGCAGACGACCGCGAACACCTAGCACGGATGGACACCTGCGGCGGCGGCGAACACGGAACGCAGATCGTCCGCGCTGCCCAGTTCAACGTCGACGCGCCGCCAACGTGGCTGGCAATCCACATCTTGCCCTCGCTGCCATCGTCCATGCTGGCGTACGGGCCACGCAGGAAGATCTTTCGCTCCTGATCTCGGAGCCCTTACCGCCCGCGGCTCGTCCGCGTGCGGCCTATGTCTTAAGCATCTCGCGTTCCCTCGGAATCTGGTGTGCCATGGTGTCGCAGGGCGTCCACGATCACCTTGAATGCGGGTGAGTTGTGGTGTCGGCTAGGGTAGTAAATGTAGTACCCGGCAAACGGAGGCGACCAGGGCTCGAGCAGCGCTACCAGGCGTCCTGCCGCAATGTGCCCCGCGACGAGATCTTCCGGCAGATAGGCTATGCCGTGACCTTTCATGGCGGCATCGACCATGGGGTATGAGCTATTGAAGGTGAGTTGTCCGTCGACCCTGACGCGGAGCTCTTGCCCGTTCTTCTCGAACTCCCATACATAATGTCCGCCGCCTGTTGCCTGGCGCGAGTTGATGCAATTGTGCTGGATCAGTTCCTGTGGATGCTCTGGCAACGGACGATCTGCCAGGTAGTCGGGCGAAGCCACTGCCAGAAGCCGCCAGTCCGGTCCGATACGGACCGCGATCATGTCCTTTTCGACGCTCTCGCCGAGGCGAATGCCTGCGTCGAAACCATCTTCCACGATGTTCCTGAAGCCGTTGTCCCTGCTCAACTCGAGCCGAATGTCGGGGTATTCCAGAAGAACCGGCTGTAGTTTCGGCCAGACGAGGCTCTCCAGGGCGTGGTCGGACAAAGTGATTTTGACCGAGCCGGACGGTTTGTCGCGAAAGGCCATAAGGGCCGCGATTTCGTCCCTTATGGCCGATATCCGCGGCGCCAGCGAACGAAGCAGGCGCTCGCCAGCTTCCGTCACGGCAACGCTCCGGGTGGTCCTGGTCAGAAGCCTCAGGCCCATCCTCGTTTCGAGGCGCTTGATCGTGTGACTGAGCGTCGATTGGGTTATGCCGAGCTTGGCAGCGGCCCTGGTGAAGCTGCGCTCCTCGGCCACGGCGAGAAACCACAGCAGATCGTTGAAGTCTTCCTTGGGCATACTCTACATCCGCACGCTCGATTTATGGTTCATGTCGATAGATGTAAGAGAACTATGCCCACTAATCCATAGGCTATGCTTTTGCTACCGTCCCAGCTGAAACAGTTTGCTCGCTGTTTCCGCGCCCGTTTTCCCGCAAGCTGCATTGAGGACACCGCCATGGAACTCACCACCAACGGCTTTAGACACCAGGTGGACATCGAGCCGGATACGCCGCTGCTCTGGGTTCTTCGCGATGAACTCGGCATGACCGGAACCAAATATGGTTGCGGCCTCGCCCAGTGCGGCGCCTGCACGGTTCTCGTCGACGGACAGGCGACGCGCTCCTGCGTCACTGCGGTGGAGAGCGTTGCCGGTTCCGAGATCATGACCATCGAGGCCATCACCGAAGATCCAGTGGGCCAGAAAGTAGTCGAGGCATGGGTTTCCAATCAGGTACCTCAATGCGGCTACTGTCAGTCGGGCCAGGTCATGGCCGCGACGGCGCTCATAAAGCAGAGTCCTCGGCCGAGCGACGAGGACATTGCCGGCGCAATGATCAATCTCTGTCGCTGTGGCACCTATAACGCCATTGCGGCTGCCGTCCGGCAGGCCGCTGAGGCTTGATCGGGAGCGACACCATGAACGACATGACACCGGTTACCTCTGAAATCACTGCCAGCGAGATCGGCAAGCCCTTCAAGCTTTCTCGGCGAGGCTTTCTCGGCGCCTCGCTCGGCGCCCTCGTCCTCGGCGTCACTCTTCCGGCCGGCCGGGCCAGAGCGCAGGCAGCCGCTGCGGCCATAACGCCCGGCACCCGGATTTCCGCATTTCTGGAGATCCTGCCCGACGAGACCGTCCTGTTCCGCAGTGCTTTCATCGAGGGAGGGCAGGGCATATTCACCGCCATGGCGCAGATCGTCGGTGAGGAACTGGACGTCGACCCGATGCAGTTCGTCGTCGAAGGCGCGCCTCCGGGTCCCGATTATCTGCTGACCGGCGGCGGGCGGTTCACCGGCGGCAGCATGTCCGTGCGCATGAGCTACGACGCCATGCGTAAGCTCGGCGCTTCCGCGCGCCACATGCTCATTCAAGCCGCTGCGGTACGGCTGCGCGTGCCGGTATCGGAGCTGTCGACGGAGCCCGGCCGCGTCGTGCACGGCGCTTCGGGGCGGACCCTTCCATACGGTGAGATCGCGGATGCGGCAGCGGGCTTGCCGCTCCCCACCAATGTCGTGCTGCGCGCTCGCGCAGACTTCCGCTGGATCGGCAAGCCGGTCGCGCGGCTCGATGTGCGCGACAAGTCGACGGGCAAGGCTCGGTACGCAATCGATTTGAAAGTCGACGGAATGCTGCATGCCGCGGTCCAGCACAGCCCGCGTCTCGGTGGCGAGCCCGGTGCTTTGCAGAATGAAGCGGACGTGCGCGGCATGCCCGGCGTCCATTCCATTCACAGCCTGCCCGGCACCGTCGCCGTGGTCGCCGATAGCTGGTGGCGCGCGCGCATGGCAGCCGAAGCCCTGCAGGTGACCTGGACGGAGCCGACTCGCGGAACGGCCCACGTCATGCCGGCGGATTTTTCCACCGAGGCGCACATGGCGATGCTGAAGGCGACGCCGGGGGAGGGCGTCGCCTACGAGACCGTCGGGAATGCTGCAACAGCGCTTGGTGATGCTGCGCGGGTGGTCGAGGCGACTTATGACGCGCCATATCTGGTGCATGGGCAACTCGAGCCGCCATCCGCGCTTGCGCGCTGGAACGACGACGGCTCGCTCGACCTCTGGGTTCCCAATCAGGCACCGGAGATGTTTCAGGCAGAGGCCGCGAAGGTAGCCGGCATCGCGCCGGAGAAGGTCACCATCCACTCGCCGATGCTCGGCGGCTTCTTCGGGAGGCATTTCCTCTATCAAACGGCCAATCCGTTCCCACAGGCGATCCTGCTTGCAAAGGCTGTCGCTCGGCCGGTCAAACTCATCTGGAGCCGCGAGGAGGAGTTCCTGCGAGACACCCTGAGGCCGATGGGCGCCGTTCGTTTCCGCGCCGGGCTCGACGCCGAAGGATTGCCGGTGGCACTGGAGGCGGTGGCGGTGGGCGAAGGTCCGACGGGCCGCTGGTTCGGCCGCCAGCCGGACAAGGTCGATAGTTCTTCCGTCGAGGGCATTGCGGGCAAAGTCTATTCGATCCCCAACCGGCATGTCGGCCAGGTTCATGTGGACGACCCCACGATCATCGGCTTCTGGCGGTCCGTCGGTCACTCGATGAACGACTTCTTCTACGAGACGTTCTTCGACGAGATGGCCGATGCGGGTCAGCAGGATCCTTACGAATTGCGGCGGCGTCTCCTCGCGGACAGCCCGCGGCACAGAGCCCTGCTGGAAGCCGTGGCCGAGCTCTCCGGCGGTTGGCGGCGAGGACCGTTCATGGCGGACGACGGCACGCGCCGCGCCCGGGGCGTGGCCATGGCCTCACCCTTCGGCAGCGAGGTGGCGACGATTGCCGAAGTGTCGTTGCGGAGCGGCGAGGTCGTCGTGCACGACGTCTGGGTGGCTATCGATCCGGGCAGTATCGTCAATCCGGCGATTATCGAGGCACAGGTGAACTCGGCCGTCGCGCTCGGACTTTCCTCGGCTTTGCTGGAAGAGGTCGTCTATGTCGACGGCATGCCGCAGGCCCGCAACTACGATGGCTATCCGATTTTGACGCCGGATCGCATGCCGCGGGTTCATGTGCGGATCGTAGCAAGCGGCGCTCCCATGGGCGGCATTGGCGAGCCCGGTTTGCCCGGGGTGCCTCCGGCCATCGCAAACGCCGTTTCCGTTCTGGCAGGCCGGCGCGTTCGAAGCCTGCCGCTGTCCAAACACGATTTCAAAGGAGTCGACGGTTGAACAAGGTCGTCATTGCTGCGCTCGTTTCTCTTGCTGTTTCAGGCCACGCCACGCCGGCTCTGTCTCAGGAGGCTGCGCCAGGTCAGAAGCTGTTTCAGCAACGCTGCGGTGCGTGCCATCAGCTCGAGACACCTCGAAACGGCGTCGGACCGCATCTGCTGGGTGTCGTCGGCCGAACGGCCGGCAGCGTTGACGGCTTCAGGTATTCCGCGGCTCTTAAAGGTTCCGGTTTCGCATGGACCGCCGAAACGCTGGAAACCTTCCTGAGCAATCCCGCCGCGATGGTTCGCGGAACGCGCATGGCCCAGCGTTTCAACAACGCCGACGAGCGTCGAGCGATCATCGCGTTCCTTAGGGCGCAATAGTCCTTCCGTCCGTGCTCTTTGCTCGGCGGCGTTGGCTTCGGTCGGCGCCGCCGCTTCGTTACAGGCGAGACTGGGAGTGAATGCCGGGAGCTTTCACCGCATTCGGTCACTTATGCACCCTGTCGATAAACGAAATCGAATTATAGCGGCCAATGCCATCGATGCCGGGCTGCTACATTCGGCCGTGGAGGAACTTGCGACAGGCTTCGGCCTATAAGGAACAGACATATGACGAATCCAACATTCGGCGAGACAATCGTCAAAACCGCCGCGGCCTGGGGCGCAGTGGCGTCCATGGCGCTGTGCGTTGCAGTGCTGATCGCTTCGGAATTCATGCCGGTCAGCCTCCTGACGCCGATCGCCCGTGATCTTGGTATGAGCGAGGGCCAGGCCGGACAGGCGATTTCGATCTCCGGTCTGTTCGCCGTGTTGACCAGTCTCTTCATTGCGGGGTTCACGCGGAAGATCGACCGCAAGTTCGTCCTGTCCTCGTTCTCGCTCATGCTGATCGTCTCGGGGCTCGTCGTATCCTTCGCCCCCAATTACGCGGCTCTGATGGTCGGTCGGGCGCTGCTCGGCGTTGCCATCGGCGGATTCTGGTCGATGTCCACCGCGGTCGTCATGCGCCTCCTGCTGGAGAGTGCGGTGCCGGAGGGCCTTGCGTTGCTGAATGCCGGCAACGCTATCGCTGCCACGATCTCCGCTCCGCTCGGCAGCTTTCTGGGATTACATCGGCTGGCGGGGCGCGTTCTTCTTCGTGGTTCCGCTGGCGCTCATTGCGCGCCGCGGGTCTTGATCGGCGGCGCCATCACCAGGGCCGTACTGCCGCGCCTGGTATGGGCTCAAAAGGAGACTAACATGAAGATGCGCATTGCCTTTGCCGATCACGTGTTCACGGCTACGCTCTACGACAGCCCCCCGGCGCGCGACCTCTGGTCGATGCTCCCGCTCGAGCTGGAGATCGACAATTACGCCAACAACGAGAAGATCGCCTATCTGCCCCGAAAGCTGACGGAGGAAGGCAGCGGTTCGTTCTCCAACGAAGCCCCGGGCGACCTCTGCTACTATGCTCCCTGGGGTAATCTGGCATTCTTCTACGCTGGCTATCGCTACTCGGCCGGTCTGATCCGGCTTGGCCGGCTGGATGGCGGCGTCGAACCTTTGCTCACACGCGGAAAGTTTCCACTCCGCATCGAACGACTGTCCTGAAGATCATGCTCGCACCTGTTCTACCGTGCCGCCTGTAGAGGGACGGCACGCATCTGTCCGTCACATTCGAAGCCTTTCGCCTGCGGGGTCGAAGGGCGGCCGTTCCAGGATGACTGCGTCATGGGCGCGGCCGAGGATCGCAACACTCACCTTGTTACCCGGTTTCGCCATTTCAGCCTTGATGTAGCAGAGCGCTAGCGACATGCCGACCGTATAGCCGTAGGCGCCGGATGAAACCTGGCCGATCGGGGTGCCGTCCCGGAGAAAGATCGGCTCGCCGCCGGTGGCGTCCGCATCCGTGGCGTCGATCGATATCATGGCGAGCTTCTGCCTCGGAAGCTTCCCTGCGATTTCCTGGTAAGGGGCCTTGTTCAGGAACACGTCCTTGTCGAGCTTGATCAGCCGGTCGAGAGCGCATTCCTGCGGCCAGTATTCCGGCGAATACTCGCGGCTCCAGCTGCCATAGCCCTTTTCGATGCGCAGCGAGGCGAGTGCGCGTGAGCCGACCGGACCCGCGCCGAGATCCGCGCCGGCTTCCAGCAAGGCGTCGTAGAGCGCGACCTGCCTTTCGGCGTCGCAGTAGAGTTCCCAGCCGAGATCGCCGGTGAACGAGACGCGCAGCGCGATGACCTCGACGCCAGCGACGCGCATCCTGCGCGACCGCATGAAGGAGAAGTTCTCGTTGGAAAGGTCGTCATTCGTCAGGCGCATCAGCAATTCGCGCGATTTCGGCCCGGCGATGTTGAAGGCGCAAAGGCGCTCCGTGAGCGAGGTGAAGGTCGTGTCGTCGGGAAGCGGAACCGCATTGAAGAAGCGCTGATGGTAGCGTTCCGCCATGCCTGAGCCGAAGATCATGAACTCGTCGTCGCCGAGCTTCGTCACCGTGAAATCCCCGGCGATGCCGCCCCGCTTGCCGATGAGAGGCGTCAGGCACGAGCGGCCGACCCCAGTAGGCATGCGGTTGGCAAAAAGCGCGTTCAGCCAGTCGGAGGCACCCGCTCCCTTCACTGCGTATTTCGCAAAGTTCGAGATGTCGATAATGCCGGCGCTTTCGCGCAGCATGCGGGCCTCGCGGCCGACGGGCGCCCACCAGTTCTGGCGGGTAAAACCGATCGTCTCTTCCTTCGGCTCGCCCTCGGCGGAAAACCAGAGCGGATGCTCCCAGCCGAAATTCAGGCCGAAGACGGCGCCCGTTGCCTTCTGTTTCTCATAAGCCGGCCGGGTGCGAACGGGTCGTCCGGCTGCCCGCTCCTCATTGGGAAAGTGGATCTTGAAACGGTGGCTGTACTGGTCCTGGACGCGCGCCTTGGTGAAGGCCTTGTTCGCCCAGTGACCGAAGCGCGCCATGTCCCAGCCGAACATGTCGAGCGACGGCTCGCCCTCGATCATCCATTCCGCTGCAAGCTTGCCCATCCCGCCCGACTGCGAGAATCCGGGGATGATGCCGTTGCAGCAGAAATAATTCGTCATTTCCGGTACCGGACCGAAGAGGACCGCGCTATCTGGCGACCAGATCATCGGCCCGTTGATGACGCGCTTGATGCCCGCCGTTCCGACCACCGGCACGCGATCGATCGCGCGCATCATATTTTCCTCGATGCGTTCAAGGTCGTCGGGGAAGAGTTCGTGACCGAAACCGAGCGGCGTGCCGTCCTCGGCCCAGAAGCGCATGTCGCGCTCATAGGCGCCGATCAGGAGGCCCAGGCCCTCCTGCCGCAGGTAATACTCGCCGTCGCGATCAGCGACGGAGGGAAGCCGCCGGTCAAGGGCGGCGATCTCCGCTATGGTCTCGGTGACGAAATACTGGTGTTCCGTCGGCATCAGCGGAAGTTCGAGGCCCGCCATGGCGGCGACTTCACGGCCCCACAATCCTGCGGCGTTGACCACCCACCGGGTGCGTATGTCGCCTTTCGGGGTGCGCACGATCCAGCTGCCGTCCGCTTGCGCCTCCGTACCGGTGACGGGCGTGAAGCGGTGTATTTCGGCGCCGCGCCTGCGCGCGCCTGCGGCATAGGCCATCGTCACACCGGAGGGGTCGACATTGCCGCCCTCCGGCTCGTACATGATGCAGCGGATGCCGTCGAAGTTGACGAGCGGATGCAGCCGCTCGGCCTCGTCACGGCCGATCTCGTAGAAGTTCATCTTGTAGCGGCGCGCCTTGGCCTCTTGGAGCCGGAGCTGGTGCTCGCGCGCCTCGGTCTGAGCAAGATAGAGCGATCCCGGCTGGAAGATGCCGCATCCTTGCCCGGTCTCGACCTCCAGCTCCTTGTAGAGCGCCATCGTATAATGCTGAAGCAGGCTGATATTGGTGGAGTCGTGCAGGCCGTGGATGTTGGCGGCCGCATGCCAGGTCGACCCTGATGTCAGTTCGCTCCGCTCGAGAAGCACGACGTCGGACCAGCCGAGCTTGGTGAGATGGTAGAGAATGGAGCAGCCGATGAGACCGCCGCCGATGACGACCGCTTGAGCGTGGGAGCGCATGGAAATCCAGCCTTGAAACGATGACCTGTGCCGCCGGCGGATCTCTGCCGGCGCGGCTCCAGTTTAGGGACGGGCCGTTTTTTGCAAAGCTGCGTAATGCGGGAAATCGGGCCCTTTTGTCATCGGATGGACAAATAAAACGAGGTCATTGATCTCGCAATTTTCGTTTGTTGCGCGGCAAGTTCCGGCTAGTTTGAAATCGGCCCTTTCCGGCATCGAGCCAACGGGTCACCGGTCAGCCGATCACCTTCTGAGCCTCGGCGATGATCCAGTCGCGCACCTTCGAGACGGTCGTTCCTTTCGACGCCTGTCCTTCGGCGAGGTAGTAGTTCCACGCGCTCCTGGTGCGGATCTGAAACGGCTCGACGAGCAGGCCGCGATCCACATAGGTCCGCGCGAGCGACTGGGTGGTCACGATGCAGCCGGCGCCGCTCGCCGCCATTTCCAGCGCGATATTGGTGGAATTGGTGGAAAGCCGCTTGTCGTTTGCGGATGCATCTATGCCGAGCGCATCGGCCATTTCCTGCCAGAACTCCTGCCGCCCGTGCACGGCGATCCAATTCGATTTAAGAACGTCGGCCGGCGTCCTGATTGCATTCTGGCCGTGGACGAGCTGGGGCGCGCATAGAAGCACAAGCCGGTCGTTCCACAATTGCATGCCGCTTGCCGGCATGTTGTCGAATCGTCGGATCGAAATCAGGATGTCGGCGATTTGCTCGGTCGAATCCTCCCAGATCGTACCGTGCAGAAGGATTTCCACGTCGGGATGTTTCCTGCTGAACCCGGCCACGCACCTTGCCAGCCAGTTTTCGGCAAGGCTCGTTGGGCAGGAGATGACGACGGTTTTGTTGCGTGCCGACGCAAGAACCGCTTCCGTAGCGAAATCGATCTGGTTCAGAGCCTGGCGCAGGGTGGGAAGAAAGGCCTCGCCCATCTCGGTCAGCTTGAGGCTGCGCGGATAGCGGATGAAGAGCTGGCGCCCGAGATATTGCTCGAGCGCCCGCACATGATTGCTGATGGCGGCCTGCGTATAGCCCAGTTCGCTGGCCGCCTCGGTGAAGCTGAGATGCCGGGCAGAGCACTCGAAGGAGCGGATGTAGTTCAATGGCGGCGGCGGCTTCATCTGAAGTTCCCTTTTGTGCGACGCTAGCCTGCCCGCTCCGGCACTTGCAAGACGCAAGCGTGCCATGACATGGTTTTTTTTGGGCATTGCCGCCGAACTTATCATGTGAAGACCGGTGCATCATTGGCCATAGTTTCGGTGAGCGGAACAGAAAAAGCACAAGTATTCGGAGCAGGCCTTCTGTGGCCTAGCTGCGCGGATCAGGGGATGAAAGGCAGTTCTCGATGAGCGGCAGACGCGGCGGCGGAAGACGATCGCGAGCAATCCGGGGCGGCGATGGTATCTCGCAGCTGCCATGGCAGGAGGTCGTCAACACCTATGCCCCGATGCAGCTTCTCGACGAGGAGCGTATTGAGGCCCTTCACCGCAATTCGATGCGCATCCTCTCCGAAATCGGCATTCGCGTTATGAGCGAAAAGGCGATGGCGCTGTTCGAGAAGGCGGGCGCAATCGTCGACCGCGAGAACCTGATGATCCGCATCGACGAATCCATCGTCGAGGCGGCGCTCGCCACGACGCCGTCTTCCTTCACGCTGACCAGCCGCAATCCCGAAAAACGGCTGACGATCGGCGGCAACACGATCGCCTTTGGGCTCGTGGCAGGTCCGCCCAACGTGCACGACCGGGTCAACGGCCGGCGGCAAGGCAATCTCGCCGATTACCAGAACTTCACGCGTCTGGCCCACCACTTCAACGCTATCCACATTCTCGGGAACCAGGTCTGCGCGCCGATGGAGCTGCCGGCCAATTCCCGGCACCTCGATACCTACAAGGCGAATCTTACGCTCAGCGATCTTTGCTTCCACTGCACCGCCATCGGGCGGGGGCGGGCCGTGGACGGCATCAACATGATGGCGATCGCGCGCGGCATCAGCGTCGAGGAGATGAGCCAATCCCCCGGCGTCATCACGATCATCTCGGTGAACTCGCCGCGGCTTTTCGACGACGCGATGGCGGACGGACTGATCGCCATGGCCGAGCACGGGCAGCCGGTGACCATCACGCCCTTCACGCTGATGGGCGCCATGACGCCGGTGACGCTTGCGGCAGCACTCTGCCAGCAGAATGCCGAGGCGCTGTTCGGCGTCACGCTTGCGCAGCTGGTCAATCCGGGTACGCCGGTCATGTATGGTGCATTCACGTCCAATGTGGACATGCGCTCCGGCGCCCCCGCCTTCGGCACGCCGGAGAACGCCAAGGCCAACATTATCGCGGGCCAGCTCGCGCGGCGCTACAAGCTTCCCTATCGCACGTCGAACGCAAATGCCTCTAACGCCGTCGACCTTCAGGCAGCCTACGAGACGGAAATGGCGACTTGGGGTGCGGTGCTCGGGGGTGCCAACCTCATCTATCACGCGGCGGGATGGCTCGAAGGCGGCCTCACGGCCTCCTATGAGAAGCTCGTGCTCGATGTGGAGATCCTGCAGAACATGATGGGCTTCCTCGAGCCCATGCCCTTCTCCGAGGACGATCTCGGCTTCGACGCTATCAGATCCGTACCGGCGGGCGGGCACTTCTTCGGTTCCGAACACACGATGGCGCGATACGAGACGGCCTTCTATCAGCCGATGCTGTCCAACTGGCAGAATTACGGCAGCTGGCAGGAAGCCGGCGGCCGCGACGCGCTGGAGCGCGCGACCGACATCTGGCAGCAGGCCCTGCGAGAATATGAGGAGCCGGTACTCGACCCGGCGATCCGGGAAGAGCTCGATGCCTACATGATCAAGCGGCGCGCGGAGATCGGGGCGGGCGAACCTTGAGGGGCAGATGAGGGATACGCAGGAAATCCGCTTTGCGGTATTGATGTTTCCGAACTTTCCGTTGATGGCTTTCAGTTCGGTCATCGAGCCGCTGCGCGCAGCCAACACGTTGTCCGGCAGGCGCTGCTATTCCTGGCTCACGGTCGCTGCCGGCGAGAAGATCAGCGCGTCGAATGGCATCGGTATCGAGCCGGACTTTCATGTGCGCAACGCACCAGAGGTTGATCGAATTGTCGTGTGTTCGGGCGGTGACGCAGAGCATCTCGTCGCGGACGAGGAGATGGCGTGGATCCGCAAGAATCTCCGCGCCGGGGCGCTACTTGGTGCGGTGGCCGATGCTGCCTTCTTCCTGGCGCGCAAAGGGCTGCTCGACGGCCACTCCTGCACGCTCCACTGGACCAGCCAGCCGGCCTTCAAGGAAGCGTTCCCGCATCTCGACATGCGCTCGGACCTCTATGTGATCGACCGCCGCCGCTTCACCTCCGTCGGCGGCATCGGCAGCCTCGACATGATGCTGGACATGATCGGACGGGACTATGGCGCCGAGCTCGCCGACGGCGTCGCCGGCTGGTTCATGCACAGCCCGCTGCGGCCGGACGCCGATCGCCGGAAGCTGACCTTGCGTATCCGGAGCGGCATCGCCGACGACCTGGTCCTTTCCGCGGTGGCGATGATGGAGGACGCCATCGAGGACGTTTTGCGGATCGAGGACCTGGCAAGCCGGCTGAATGTCTCATCCGATAAGCTCGAACGCGCCTTCAAGGCCGAACTTGGCGTGTCGCCCAACAGCTACTATCGCAATCTGCGGCTCGGTCATGCGGCAGACATGCTGACGCATTCAAACCTCAAGGTGAATGAAGTCGCCGTCGCGTGCGGTTTCGTAAATGCCGCAAACTTCTCCCGCGCCTTCAAAGAGCAGTTCGGATATGTCCCGCACAGCGTTCGCCGCCGCGTCTCGCGAGCGGGCGAGGCGCCCCGCGCAGTCGCGGGGCTGAAATAATGAAGCCGCGCGGATTCTGGCATAGATCCTGCGGAATCGGCGCAAATGCGCGCTCCGACTCTTCTCCATCCTGCTGGAAAAGGAGAATGTCATGAGCATTGTTGTATTCGATCCCGACAGCGTGGATGACGTGGACTTCAAGGACCGGATGCGCCATCCGGAGACAGCCGATCCGGCCGGCGGCATGTGGCTTTCGGACACGGAACCGTCCTTTATCGACGCCGACGCCCTGCGCAACGGGCGTTTGAAGAAGCTTCGCGACTGGATGCGCGCTGCCGGTTACGGCGCGGTGGTCCTTTTCGACCCCTATAACCAACGCTACGCGACGGGCTCCCGAAACATGTTCGGGTATTTCCTGCGTAACTCCACCCGCTATTTCTTCATCCCCACTGAAGGTCCGGTCGTCCTCTTCGAATATCCGCAGAGCTATCACGTCTCGATGGTCCTCGACACGATAGACGAGGCTCGCCCCTCCAAGCTTGTCTGGTCCTCCGTCTCCGGTAAGGACGACGAGACCGCCGGGCCGTTCGCGGACGAGATTACCGATTTGCTCAAGCAGCATGGCGGCGGGTCGATGAAGCTCGGCATGGACCGCTGCAGCCATCTGCAGGCACTGGCGCTCGAAAAGCGCGGGTGCGAGGTGAAGGACTGCCAGGGCGAAATTCTCGCCGTCAGGGCCGTCAAGACTCCTGAAGAGATCAAATGCCTACAGGTATCCATGGCCGGCGCCGAAGCTGCCGTGGCCGCCGTGCGCGAAGCGATCAAGCCGGGCGTTTCCGAAAACGAGCTCTTCGCGATCATGTATCATGAAGTGATTCGGCAGGGCGGCGAGTTCATCGAGACCCGGCTGCTGAGTTCCGGCCAGCGAACCAATCCCTGGTTCAACGAGGCAAGCGGCCGCAAGATCAGGCCGGGTGAGCTCGTGGCCCTCGATACCGATACGATCGGCTGCTACGGCTACTATTCCGATTTCTCGCGAACCTTCCGCTGCGGTCCCGGTAAGCCGACCCCTTACCAGAAGTCGCTCTACCGGATGGCCTACGACCAGGTTCAGCACAATATCGACATCGTCAAGCCGGGTATGGCCTTCCGCGAGATCGCCGAAAAGGCCTGGAAGATACCAGACCGCTTCGTCGATCAGCGTTACACGTCCGTGATGCACGGCGTCGGCATGCACGGCGAGACGCCGTTCATCGCCCATGCGATGGACTACGAGACCTACGGTCGCGATGGACATCTCGTGCCCGGAATGGTCGTGTCGGTCGAAAGCTATATCGGCGAAAAGGGCGGCCGAGAGGGCGTGAAACTCGAAGACGAGATCCTCATTACGGAGAACGGCACGGAGCTCCTGTCGCGCTTTCCCTATGAGGACGAATTCCTGAGCGGGGAGACTTGATGAAGAAACCGTTGCGGATCGACCGCGCGAAAGCCGCCGCCCTTTTTATCGATCTCCAGGAGGAGCATCGCCGCGACGAGCGCTATCTCGTCGAAGGTTACGATACGGTGCTCGGCAATGCCGCACGCCTTCAGTCGGCGGCCCGCCGAAGCGGCATCCCCGTCTTTCACTGCGCCTATATCGTCGATCTCGCCGACAATCTTCGCCCGTTCCATCCGATCGGACCGGACGGACGTTCCGCCTTCAGCGACAAGGACGATCCGCTCACGGCGATTTGCCCGGAGGTCGCTCCGCTTCCGTCGGAGCGGCTGCTTGTCAAAAACGAAGCGAGCGCCTTCGGCAAGAGCCCCTTGATCGGCGAATTGCGGGACGCAGGCGTGGAATGGCTGGTGATCGCCGGCGTCTGGACCGAGGCTTGTGTCGATGCAACGGTCAAGGACGCGATCAACCTTGGCCTGCATGTCCTACTCGTCAAGGATGGCTGCGGCAGCGGCGGCCTTGCGATGCACCAGACCGGCATTCTCAATCTGGCGAACCGCCTCTATGGCGGTGCGGTCGTCGGTACCGAAGCCGCTTGCGCCCTTCTGGAAGGAGATACGGTCGAAGCATGGCGGGTCGAGGGATCGGTGCCCCTGCGTTACACTTTCGAGAATGCCGCTAAACTTTACGGCGAACTCTGACGAGCGTTGATAGGGGCACGCATCAGAGCGGAAGGCCGGGTGTTCCGCCTGCATCCCGCTCTGATTTATTGGAATCGGTCACGCGCATGGTTTCAGGTCGAACCGGCCTGAGACATCGTGATGCAGTTTAGGAGAGGCAGGCGGCAACGAATGGAGATCGTTCGGTTCATCATCGACAATCTGGACATCATAGGCACGCGGACGATCGAGCACATTTCGATCGTCTTCCTGGCGGTTGGGATTGCGATCGCGACGGCCGTTCCGATCGGGGTTGCGATCACGCAGTCGAAGAGCACGGCCGACACCGTTCTCTATCTCGCGTCGATGATGATCACCGTTCCCTCGATTGCGCTGTTCGGCCTGATGATCCCGCTGCTCTCGCCGATCGGGCATGGCATCGGCTATGTCCCGGCGGTCGTAGCCGTCATTCTCTATTCCCAGCTTCCCATCATCCGCAACACCTACACCGCCATCACCAATGTCGATCCGGCTCTTCGGGAGGCCGCGAAAGGGATGGGGATGAGCACCTGGCAACGTCTGCGCCAGGTCGAAATCCCGCTTGCCATTCCGGTCATCATGGCCGGCGTCAGGACTGCCGTCGTCATGAACATCGGCGTGACAGCGATTGCGGCCTATATCGGCGCAGGCGGCCTTGGCACGTTCATCTCGCGCGGCATCAGCCAGTCCGATCCCCGTCAACTGGTGACCGGAGCGCTGGCGGTTTCGCTGCTTGCGATCGCAGCCGACCTTTTCCTCGCGCTCGTGCAGCGCCTTCTCACGTCACGCGGTATTCAGGGGGAGGTCACGCCATGATCCGGCTCGAGAATCTGACGAAACACTACGGCCCGGCGCATGATCCGCTCATTGCCGTCGACAATGTGAGTCTAGACTTACCCACCGGAGAGATCTGCGTGCTGCTCGGTCCCTCGGGATGCGGCAAGACGACGACGATGAAGATGATCAACCGTCTGATCCAGCCAACCAGCGGCAAGGTCTTCATCAACGGCAAGGACACGAGCACCATCGATCCGATCAAGCTGCGGCGGACCATCGGCTATGTGATCCAGCAGATCGGCCTTTTCCCGAACAAGACGATCGAGGAAAATATCTGTGTCGTGCCGGACCTTCTGGGCTGGGATCGCCGCAAGTCGCGCGCCCGCGCCAAAGAGCTCCTCGAGCTTGTCGGCCTCCAGCCCGACCTTTTCCTCAAGCGCTACCCGAAGGAACTTTCAGGCGGCCAGCAGCAGCGTGTCGGCGTTCTGCGCGCCCTTGCGGCCGATCCGCCGGTCATGCTGATGGACGAGCCGTTCGGGGCGATCGATCCGATCAACCGCGAAGCCATCCAGGAGGAGTTCCTGAAGATGCAGCGGGAGATCCGCAAGACGATCATCTTCGTCTCACACGATCTCGACGAAGCGGTGAAGATGGCGGACAAGATCGCGATCTTCCGCAGCGGCAGGCTCGAACAATATGCCGCGCCCGACGAACTGCTCGCCCGTCCCGCCAACAGCTTCATCGAAGACTTCCTGGGCTCGGACCGGGCACTCAAGCGGCTGAGGCTCGTCTCGGTGCGCGACGCCATGGAGACGGGTTTCATCACGGTCCGGAGCTCGGACTCGGTCGAGCATGCGCTTGAGCGCATGCGATCGTCGCGCAGCGCTGCAGTCTTTGTGCTGAACGCCGACGGCGCACCGCAATCTCTCTTGAGTGAGCAGGTGGCGGAGCTGCGCTCCGGTACGGTGGGCGATCATGCGGAACCGGTAAAGTCTGCCGTCCCGACCACCGGCGATCTTAGGCAGGCCGTGTCGATAATGTTCGCCCACGACATGCCGCTGCTGCCCTGCGTCGACGAGGGCGGTCGGATGGCAGGCGTGATGAGCTACCGTTCCATCGTGCACTATCTCGCCCATGGAGCAAAGGCATGAGCGCTCTCGTCAGCCCGGCCGCACCGCAGCAAAGGCGCCGGATCGAGACCGCGCCTTTGATCGTGCTCATCGTGCTGGCCGGAACCGTCGCCTGGCTGTGGTGGAGCGGCATGGCAGAGGAAATCCTCGCCTATTCCGACGACATCTCCTATCTCACCGTGCAGCATCTGGAACTGGTCGCCTGGGCGGGAGGGCTTGCCATCCTTGTGGCCGTACCGGTCGGCATCGTGCTTTCGCGGCCCGCCTTCCGCCTCGTTTCGGAGGCGGTGATGCAAGTCTTCAATATCGGCAGCACCGTGCCGACGCTTGCGATTCTGGCGCTTTCTATGACGCTGCTCGGGATCGGTACGGTGCCCGCGGTCTTCGGTCTCTGGGCGGCCACCCTCCTTCCGATCGTGCGCAACACCTATGCCGGCCTGCGCGCCGTGCCGCCGCACCTCGTGGAGGCCGCAACCGGCATGGGCATGACGCCGCGGCAGGTTCTGTGGCGGGTCGAACTTCCAAACGCCCTCTTCGTGATCTTCGGCGGCATCCGCACGGCGCTCGCGATCTGCGTCGGCTCCGCGCCTCTGGTCTTTCTGATCGGCGCGGGCGGGCTTGGCGAACTGATCTTCACCGGGATCTCGCTGGACGAACTCCCGATGATGATGGCCGGGGCCATTCCCACGGCAATGCTCGCGGTCCTGGTCGATTTCATCGTCGGCCAGATTCAGTACTACCTCGTTCCACGGGGCATCAATCCGCTGCGATAACAAAATGAGAGAGAGGAACTGAAATGAACTTCGCACCGAAACTTGCCAAGACCCTTCTGTCGGCGGCGGCCATCGCGCTCGTAACGACGACCGCCTGGGCCGCCACCATTACCGTCGGCGGGAAAAACTTCACCGAGCAGCTGATCATCGCAGAGATTACCAAGCAGCTCCTCGAGAGCAAGGGCCACACCGTCGACAAGAAAGACGGCATGGGCACGAAGATCGTCCGCGCCGCACTGGAGAATGGCGAGGTCGATCTCTACTGGGAATACACGGGGACGTCGCTCATCACCTTCAACAAGGTGACGGAACGGCTTTCGCCGGAGGAGACCTACAACCGCGTCAAGGAACTGGACGGCGAAAAAGGCCTCGTCTGGCTCGCACCGTCCGCAGCGAACAATACTTACGCCTATGTCGTCAAGCCGGGTAACGCCAAGACGGAAGGCATGGAGACGATCTCCGACCTCGCCAAGGCATATAACGACGGCAAGGATATACTCATGGGCACGACGGCCGAATTTCCGAAGCGGCCGGACGGCCTGATCGGCCTGGAGAAGGTCTACGGCTTCGAGACAGGGCGCGCCAATGTGCGGCCGATGGACCTTGGTCTTGCCTACAATGCGCTGGCCAACGGCGATCTCGACACCATCGCCGCGCAGGCGACCGACGGCCAGATCGCGGCACTCGGCTTGAAGACGCTGAAGGACGACAAGGGCTTCTTTCCCAACTATGCGCTGACCCCCGTCGTGCGCAAGGAAGTGCTCGACGCGAATCCGGACCTCAAGGAAACGCTCGAAACGGTCTCGAAGAAGCTCGATGACGCCACGATGCAGCGTTTGAACAGCCAGGTCGATGTGGAGAAGAAGACCATCGAAACGGTCGCCGCCAACTATCTGAAGTCGCTCGGCATGTAAAACGCGCCGCATTTATCGACGAACGTCTCGTCCCGCCTGCAGGTTTCCTGCCGGCGGGCGGGAAGGATGCGTGCCGGAGAACCCGGCGCAGATATACCGGATCGGCCGTGCCGGCCGTCTTTTCGAGGAACGAGAATGGTCAAAATATCAAACGTCCGCGTCCGCCCGCTGGTTCTGCCGCTCAAGCAGCCCTACCACTGGTCCTACGGCATCCGCGAATCTTTTGCGGTCAACCTTATCGAGATCGAGGCGGATGACGGCACGGTCGGCATCGGCGAATGCACGGTCGCGCCGGACCAGACCGGTACGGCGGCGATCCTTTATCGCCTCGCCAAACATCTCGTCGGCCATTCGCCTCACGACGTGGCACCGCTCATCGCTCGCATCTTCCACCAGGAATATCTCGGGCATGGCGCCAATATCATGCGGGCGGCCAACCAGATATTTTCTGGCATCGACATGGCCATGTGGGATCTTCAAGGCAAGCTCGCCGGCCTGCCGGTTCACCAGCTGCTTGGGGGCGCTCACCGGAAGGCGGTCGGCTACTTCTATTTCCTGCAGGGCGAAACCGCCGAGGAGCTTGCGCGCGATGCCGCCGTCGGCCACGCCCAGGGCGAGCGGGTCTTCTATCTCAAGGTCGGCCGCGGAGAGAAACTCGACCTCGAGATCACCGCGGCGGTTCGCGGCGAGATCGGCGACGCGCGGCTTCGCCTCGATGCGAACGAAGGCTGGAGCGTCCATGACGCGATCAACATGTGCCGCAAGCTCGAAAAATACGACATCGAATTCATCGAGCAGCCGACCGTCAGCTGGAGCATTCCGGCCATGGCGCATGTGCGCGAGAAAGTCGGTATTCCGATCGTTGCGGATCAGGCTGCCTTCACGCTCTACGACGTCTACGAGATATGCCGCCAGCGTGCTGCGGACATGATCTGCATCGGCCCGCGCGAGATCGGCGGCATACAGCCGATGATGAAGGCGGCAGCCGTGGCGGAGGCCGCCGGACTGAAGATCTGCATCCACTCTTCCTTCACCACGGGCATCACCACCTGCGCTGAGCACCATATCGGGCTTGCCATTCCCAATCTCGACGACGGAAACCAGATCATGTGGCAGCTCGTCCAGGAGGACATCGTCTCCTCGCCCGATCTCGCGCCCAAAAACGGCTGGCTCGATGCCTTCAGGAAGCCGGGACTTGGTTTCCAGCTCGCCGAAGACCTGGTCGCCGAAGGCGAAGGACGCTACGCGGCAAGCCGATGACGCCGGTCGAGACCTCCTGGGAAGAGATCGAGGCGGTTTGCCTCGAGGCGCTGACGCTCCATGGTGCGGCAGCCGAAAACGCACGCGCCGTGGCGGGCGCGATCGCCACGGCTGAGGCCGATGGCAATCGCGTCTGCGGCCTTTACTACCTGCCGATCTTCTGCAGGCACCTGGCGATCGGAAAGGTCGATGGAGAAGCCGTTCCCGCGGTGACGACGCGCGGTGTGACGGTTACGGTCGACGCAAGATCCGGCTTCGCACATCCCGCCATAGCCGCCGGCACGCCGGCCCTGATCGACCTTGCACGCCAGGCGGGCCTCGCGGCAATGGCGGTGCGCAACTCCTATAATTGCCTCGCGCTCGGTCATCACGTCCGGCCCCTTGCCGACGCCTGCCTTATCGGCATCTGCGTTTCGAATGCGCCTGCCTCTGTCGCGCCGCCCGGTGCGACGCGGGCGCTCTTCGGCACGAACCCGCTTGCCTTCGCCGTACCTTCGAAAGAAGGGGCTCCGACAATCATGGTCGATCAGAGCATGAGTGCTGTCACCAAGACGGAGATGATCCTGCGCCGCGATCGAGGCGAGGCAATCCCGATCGGCTGGGCGCAGGACGGGAACGGACAGCCGACGACCGACGCGGCCACCGGGCTGGAAGGCTCTCTGCTGCCCGCCGGCGGTCGCAAGGGCGCCAATATCGCCCTTCTCGTGGAAGTCCTTGCTGCGGCCCTGACGGGTTCGGCCCTCAGCACGGAGGCGAGCGCCTTTGGAAACGAGGAGGGTGGGCCGCCGCATGTCGGCCAGTTCCTGATCGCGATCGACCCTGATCACTTCGCCGCCGGTCACTTCTCCGAAGCGATGGATAATCTGGTCGCCTCCCATGGCGCCGCCGGGGTAAGGCTTCCCGGCCACTTTGGACGAAAGCAGCCCGTTTGCGTCGATGCTGATCTTTGGAAGAGGGCCGTTTTGCTTTCGCAATCGAAGGTCGGTCAGAAGCCTGGATAAAAGTGAAAAGTCAGCTCATCATCGATTGGCGGTCGTGTCGGTCTTGCGAAACTGCATGCACTGCCATATATTTTGCACAGGAAATATGTTCTTGGATATGACGCAATATGGCTCAGGCTCAAAAGATCCAAAGCGATAGCGGACCGCTGATACTTTCCTACATGGACAAGGGCGGAAAGATCGCGATTCAGCAGGTCGCGGACGGCTTCGGCATGTCGAAAACGCAACTTGCCGAAACGGCCGGGCTTGCGCGTGAAACGCTCTACCGGCCGGAGCGCAGCCGGGGGACGAAGACGCAGAACCGTCTCCGCGAAATGCTCGAGATCATCAGCCGGGTCACCGACTGGGCGGGCGGCAAGGAGCAGGCAATGGCGTGGTATCGCGCCCAGCCCCTCCCGGCATTCGGCGGGCGAACGGCCGAAGCTCTGGTGAAGGACGGCAAGGCGGCGGCCGTGCGCGATTATCTCGATCACATGGCCCTCGGGGGCTTTGCTTGAGGTTCAAGGGAACCTGCTATCGCGCGCATGACCCTCGCTGGGCTTTCAAACCTGCATCCGGCGATGGCGCGGCAATAAAGGGCGCGCGCTTCAATCCGAAGGGTGTGAAGACGCTTTACCTTGCACTCAGCATCATGACAGCGGTCAAGGAGGCCAATCAGGGCTTCGCTCATCGTATCGATCCTTGCGTTCTTTGCTCCTACGACATCGATTGCGCTGACATCGCTGATCTCACGGCGGAGAGGGGGAGAGCGGAACACGGGGTATCGCTGGAGGAGATGGCCTGCAGCTGGGCGGGCGCGTTTGCCGAGGGGAGGCGTCCGGCTTCCTGGGCCATTTACAACCGCCTCCATCCGCGCGGGACCGCCGGCATTCTGGTTCCGAGTTTCGCACCGGGGACCGAAGCGGGAGACCGGAATCTCGTCCTTTGGACGTGGGGACCGGATCTGCCGCATCGCCTCGACGTGTATGATCCAAGTGGTCGGCTTCCTAAGGATCAGCTCTCCTGGGGTTGAGTGCGTTTCCGTGGTGAACTGCTTTCCGCGAAATCCGTCTGCGTGGCATTACGCCGGAATTGCGCCGGGGACTTTCCGGTCCATTTCCGGAATGCGCGGTGAAAGGCGCTCGGCTCGGAAAAGCCGAGCTCGACGGCAAGCAGGGCCACATTCGTCCGGCCGTCAGCCAGGGCTTCCATCGCAAGCGCCCGGCGCAGGTCCTCCTTGATCGATCGATAGGTCTGGCCCTCCTGCCTCAATCTCCGCCGAAGGGTCGGCGCTGCAATCCGCATGCGCGCGGCAATCGGCTCGAAACCCGGCCAAGCGGATGGAGCCGTAGCATGGAGCCGCTGGCGTATTGCCGCGGACAATCCCGCGTCGTGGCGATATCGCACGAGAATATTTGCAGGCGCATGCCGGAGGAAGTGCTTCAGCGCCCGCTCGTCACGGATGGGCGGCAGTTTGAGGTACTCGGCATCGAAGACAAGCCGCGTCCGGGGCTGATCGAAGTGGACGGGCGCGCCGAAGAAGAGCCGATAATCGGTTCCGGCGGGTGGCGCACTGCAGCGGAAGTCGACCCAGCGGATCGGAAGCCGGCGCCCGATCAGCCAGCAATTGACGCCATGCAGGATGATCCAGAAGGTACGGTAGGCGAAGGCGGAGCGCGTCGCCCCGGCGTCCTTCAGGACAATCTGTGCCAGACCGTTTTCGACGACCAGCTCGCCGTGCGGATTCTCGAGGACCACCCTTAGGAAGCGCAGTGCTCGCCGCAGTGCATGTTCGAGCGTCGCGGTGGAAAGAATGGCGTGGCAGAGCAATGCGAAGCTGCCGGCGCGCATCGGCCGTGCGCCCTCGCCGAAAAACTCGTCATCCATCGCCTGCGCCACCGCATGCCAAAAGGCGCCGTATTGATCGGCCGAAACGGGCCCGGTGACGATGGATGGCAGGCCGGCTTGTGCAAGGAGGGGTCCGGCATCCACTCCATGGCGCCGGAGGCATTCGAGCGTGTCGTCCATGAAACATGGGGCGATCATCCGGCGTTCCATGAGCGACGATCCTTCTCATTGAACATTGCAAAAGCGATCACATAAGCTGAGCCATTCGGTCATTGCATACCATATTTTTCCTCTGCATCATCCGATTGGAAACAGTTGGAGCTGGAGCCTATGCAACTCAAGAGCCGCGTCTTTATCGTTACGGGGGCCAGTTCCGGGCTCGGCGCGGCTGTGACGCGCATGCTGGCTCAGGAGGGCGCGACAGTGCTGGGGCTGGACCTGAAGCCGCCAGCGGGGGAAGAGCCTGCCGCCGAGCTCGGCGCGGCGGTGCGCTTCCGAAATGCCGACGTGACGAATGAGGCCGACGCCACCGCCGCTCTGGCATTTGCGAAACAGGAATTCGGGCACGTCCACGGATTGGTGAATTGTGCCGGCACTGCGCCCGGCGAGAAGATTCTCGGCAGGAGCGGCCCGCACGCACTGGATAGTTTCGCCCGCACGGTCGCCGTCAACCTGATCGGGACATTCAACATGATACGGCTTGCCGCCGAGGTCATGTCGCAGGGAGAGCCGGACGCCGACGGCGAGCGGGGGGTGATCGTCAATACCGCCTCTATCGCCGCTTTCGACGGGCAAATCGGCCAGGCCGCCTACGCTGCGTCGAAGGGCGGCGTCGCAGCCCTAACGCTTCCGGCCGCGCGCGAGCTCGCGCGTTTCGGAATTCGCGTCGTCACCATTGCGCCTGGCATCTTCGATACGCCGATGATGGCCGGCATGCCTCAGGATGTTCAGGATGCGCTCGCGGCAAGCGTGCCCTTTCCCCCGCGCCTTGGTCGGGCGGAGGAGTATGCCGCCCTCGTGAAGCATATTTGCGAGAATACGATGCTCAATGGCGAGGTCATCCGCCTCGACGGGGCTTTGCGCATGGCGCCCCGGTAAGCATGGCCATGCAGGGAGGTTCGAATGAACAAGCAGGATCCTGTGGTCATCGTCGGGCAGGCACGAACCCCGCTTGGCAGTTTCCAAGGTGAGTTGAAGGACCTTTCCGCCGCCGACCTCGGCGCGGCCGCGATTGTCGATGCTCTGAAGCGCGCCGGACTTGCGCCGGATGCGGTCGATGAGGTGATGTTCGGTTGTGTCCTGACCGCGGGACAGGGACAGGCGCCAGCCCGTCAGGCGGCGCTCGGTGCGGGTCTTCCGCCCGGCGTCGGCGCGACCACCGTGAACAAGATGTGTGGTTCGGGCATGAAGGCGGCGATGCTGGCGCATGACCTGATCAAGGCGAAATCGGCCTCGATCGTGGTTGCGGGCGGCATGGAAAGCATGACCAATGCCCCCTATCTGCTCGACCGCGCGCGGCAGGGCTATCGCATCGGGCACCAGAAGGTTCTGGACCACATGTTCCTCGATGGGCTGGAGGATGCCTATGACAAGGGGCGCCTGATGGGCACCTTTGCCGAGGATTGCGCGGAAGCCTATCAATTCACCCGCAGTGCCCAGGATGAGTATGCCATTGCGTCCCTGGAGAAGGCGCAGAAGGCAAGCGCCGACGGCAGCTTTGCGGAGGAGATCGTCCCCTTGAGCATCGCCTCGGGCAAGGGGGAACGGACCGTCAACCTGGACGAGCAGCCGCAGAAGGCGCGGCTCGACAAGATTCCTCTGTTGAAACCGGCTTTTCGCGACGGCGGCACGATCACGGCCGCGAACGCCTCTTCGATTTCCGACGGGGCAGCCGCGCTGGTGCTGATGCGCCGGTCGGCGGCGGATAAACAGAGCATCAGGCCTCTGGCGGTGATCTGCGGTCATGCCACCCATGCGGACGCCCCCAGTCTCTTTCCGACGGCGCCGATCGGAGCGATCAAGGCACTCTGCCGGCGCATCGGCTGGGACATTGGTGAGGTCGATCTCTTCGAAATCAACGAGGCCTTTGCCGTCGTGCCGATGGCAGCAATGCGCGAGCTCGGCCTTGATGCGGAGAAGGTGAACGTCCACGGCGGCGCCTGCGCGTTGGGCCATCCAATCGGCGCCTCGGGCGCCCGGGTGATCGTCACGCTCGTCAATGCGCTGCGCCGCCGTGGCCTTAGACGCGGCATCGCCTCCGTGTGCATCGGCGGCGGCGAGGCGACTGCAGTCGCGGTGGAGATATCGGGCTGACGGGATGACGGGCCGCCCGTGTCGGCCCGGCATGTGGCGGGGTTTCACATTGATCCGGGTTCACCGGCGTCCGGTCGGCTTGCGATCGCTTCTGCCAATGGTGTACGTAGGTAATTACCCATATGGAGCTGAGCCGTGAACATCACGAAAAACGGTCTGGTAGGCATCACCGACCGCGGCAAGCCTTCCGATGCCCTGGCGACCCATGAAGAATTCGGGCGCTTGACCGGCAAGCAACGCAGCCTTGTCGACTCTCTCGCCATGCCCGGCCAGTCGGCAATCGATTTCGTGCTCCCCCGCGTCGAGATCAGGCGCCGCGATGTTGACTTGTCTTGAGGCACTTGCTGGAGAGCAAGGTCGTTTCCAAACTGCGCAAGGACGGATTTGCCGGTTGACGGTGCGGCTGCGGCACGCTGCGGCCACCAGCATGCCCCGACCGGCGCAGCAAGGCCGAGGTGCTGATTGCAGCGGCTCGCCAACTGGAGAAAGGGCGAATGACGACAATCACAGTAGACGATGCGCTCGATCGCGCCGGCACGGGAACTTACCAGCGGAGACTGATGGCCATATTCGGTCTGGTTTGGGCTGCCGATGCCATGCAGGTGCTGGCGGTCGGCTTCACCGCCGCATCGATCGCCGCCACTTTCGGCCTGACAGTTCCGCAGGCACTTCAGACGGGCACGCTTTTCTTTCTCGGAATGCTGTTCGGCGCCGCGGGTTTCGGCAGGCTCGCGGACCGGATCGGCCGCCGGCGCGTTCTGATCGCCACCGTCGCCTGCGATGCCGTCTTCGGTCTGCTGTCCGTCTTTGCGCAGGACTTTACCGTTTTGCTTCTGCTGCGGTTTCTCACGGGCGCAGCTGTCGGCGGCACACTGCCGGTCGACTATGCGATGATGGCGGAGTTCCTGCCGGCCCGGAACCGCGGGCGCTGGCTGGTCATGCTGGAAGGCTTCTGGGCTGTCGGCACGCTCATCGTGGCGCTCGCCGCCTGGGCTGCGAGCCTCGCCGGCGTCGCGGATGCCTGGCGATACATCTTCGCAGTGACGGCAATCCCGGCACTGATCGGCGTGGGCCTGCGTTTCCTGGTGCCGGAATCGCCGCTCTATCTGCTCCGCCTGGGAAATACGTCCGAGGCGAAGGCCATCGTCGATGAGATCCTCGTCGTCAACGGCAAAATGCGACTTGGCGCCGGCACATCGCTGGTTCCGCCGCCGCCGACGGCGAGTGCGGGTATTTTTTCCGCGGATTTGCGCAAGCGCAGTCTGATGATCCTGGCCATCTGGTTTCTGGTTTCCATATCCTATTACGGCGTCTTCACCTGGATGCCTCCGAGGCTCGCAGGCGAAGGCTTCGGCTTCGTTCGCGGCTACGGCTTCCTCGTTGTCCTGGCATTGGCCCAGATCCCCGGCTATGCGCTCGCCGCCTACGGTGTCGAGAAATGGGGCCGCCGGCCGACCCTGATAGGCTTCTGCTTGCTGTCGGCGCTCGGCTGCCTGCTCTTCGTGGCGGCGGGAACGGCCATGCTGATCGGCGTCTCGCTCCTGATCATGAGCTTCGCCCTGCTCGGCACCTGGGGTGCGCTTTATGCCTATACGCCGGAACTCTATCCGACCGCATCGCGGGCGACAGGCATGGGCGCGGCCGGCGCTATGGCCCGGCTGGGCGGCTTGCTCGCCCCGTCGCTGATGGGGCTCGTGGTGGCGCAGAGTTTCGGTCTCGCCATCGGCATCTTTGCCGGCCTTCTGCTCGTGGCTGCCGTTGCGGCCTTTCTGATCGACGCCGAGACGCGCCGGGTATCGCTCGCCTGAGATCTCCGCAACGATGTGAGATCTCTTGCGTATCCCAGGATGCCTTTCCTCATGCCCACGGCGGCATCATGTTGAGGCGGGAACCAAACAAATTTAGGAAGAACGCGATCAAATGGGAACCACGCGTGCTCGCCCGGGGGCGCATCGGCACACAGTGACTTGCTCCCGATTCAGGTACTTTTTATCTTGCCGTTCATTCCATTGGGGTAAAAGCCGCCCTTGCTGGCACCTTCCTTGTCGGAGATATACACAATGCGTAGGACCTCTTGCGGGGTCCGGGTGAACGCAATCGCATCCGGCGTCGAGGGAACGATGTTGGCCTTGCCATCCACCTGAAGGCCCTGATCCTTGTCTTCCGGCCCATCGATTTTGTCCCGGGCGTCCGATACCGCCTGCGCGGCCTTCCAGGCTTCTTCGCCCTTTCGATAAAGGGTCGATCGCGCCATTCCCATGTGGTAGGCCTCGACTGCCAGAATGCCCGCGGCGGCGGCGAGAAAGTCCTTGTTCTTGAGGACGGTGGCTGCTCCGGCATAGGCGGTAACGCCAACATCTTCGAATAGCATGCCGCCGAGCACGAAGTTCGTCTCATTACCGAACGGATCGAAGTCCTCGCCGAGCCCTGCCGATTTCGCAACCGCGGCGAAGCCGGCGTCGAAATCAATGGCCGGCCTCGGCACAGCCTGATCTGCGAGCGTCTTGCGATAGAACCTGACGTGGGCAAGTTCGTTTTCGGCTACCTCCTGCATGAACTCGCCGATCGCAGGGGTATCGAAGGAAACTTGCTTGCCGCCGGTCACCGGGCCGGCGTCAGAACCTGCATCGGAATCATCGATGCCTTTTCCGGTCGTGCCACGCAGGTAGTACTCGGCTTCCATGTATTCGAGGTTGAGTGCAAATTGGAATATGTCCTCGTCCTCGATGTCACTCGGCTCGTCGGCCTGCGATATCGAGGGGAAGCCTGCGGTTGAAACGAGCGTCGCCCCGAGGCCAAGCTGTAAAAGGCGACGGCGCGGAAGGAAAATTGAGGGCATTGGACGGATCATGGCTTCCTCCTTGAAGCCCACCCGGCGTCAGTCTTGGCTCCTCAGGTGCGGGCCAACTCTCTCGAACATTGGGCGAGGCGAAATGTTCCGGAACATGCTTGCAGTCGTCCCTTATCCGACTTCGTCTCTGGCTTGCGACATCTCGTCCGCGAGTAGCCGGCTCGAAATCTGCTGTACCGCCGTCCGATAATCCCATAAGATGTCTGCGACAACTATCGGTCGTAGTCATATGATGATTTTGGATGTGGGGTATGGGAATATTCATGCCGAGTACGAAAAAAGGGGGCGGTCGCCCATCGCTGTCCTCGCAGGTGGCAGACGCTATAAAGGCGCAGATCGAGGCGGGATACTATGCACCGGGCGACAAGTTGCCGACCGAGCCGGCCTTGATCGACAAGTTCGGCTTCAGTCGGACGGTGGTGAGGGAGGCGATTGCGGCGCTCAGGGCCGATGGCCTGGTGGAGTCGCGGCAGGGGTCGGGCGTCTTCGTGATAGGGCCGCGGCAGAGCGACCCGGGCCTCAAGCTTTTCACCGGCGAGACCGACAAGATTTCCGACATCATCGAGGAGCTGGAACTGCGCATCGGTATCGAGGTCGAAGCGGCAGGTCTGGCGGCGGCACGCAGTTCCCCGGCGCAGGAGGCCGAAATCCAGGCTCAGGTCGAGCGCTTTGCCCAACTTGTCGCCGAAGGGAAGCCCACGGACGAGGCGGATTTCCAGTTTCACATGGCTATAGCGACGGCCACCAACAACACCCGCTTCCGCACGTTTCTGGAGCATGTCGGGCGCCGCATGATCCCGCGCGTGAAGTTTCGCACGGTCATGGGCGGCGTGGATCCGCTGCCGAACCGCGACGAGCCCATTCTCCTCGAGCACCGCGAGATCGCCGAGGCGATCCTCGCGCGGGATCCGGACCGGGCTCGGGAGGCCATGCGTCGCCATCTCGTCACCGGGATCAAGCGGTATCGCTCGCTGACGACCTGGCGACCGAGCGAAAAAACCGATGCGGTTGATTGACTCATCTCAAAAGTCATCATATGAATTTCCCGTCTTAAGCTCGCAGCCGGAGGGAATTCATTGTCGCCTGAAGAAATCAAGTCGCGTGTCGGTTCGGGGCTCTTGTCCTTTCCGGTCACTCACTTCACGTCGGACTACAAGCTCAATCTGGAGAGCTATCGGCGTCATGTCGAGTGGCTTTCCCGCTTCGAGGCCGCGGCACTGTTCGCTGCCGGCGGCACCGGCGAGTTCTTTTCGCTCTCGCCGAATGAAGTGGGCCAGGTTACCCGCGCGGCCAAGGATGTATCGGGCGAGGTGCCGATCATTGCGGGTTGCGGCTATGGCACGTCCCTTGCCGTCGAGACGGCGAAAATCGTCGAGGAGGCGGGTGCCGACGGCATTCTCCTGCTGCCGCACTACCTGACGGAAGCACCGCAGGAAGGCATCTATGCTCATGTGAAGGCCGTCTGCGATTCGACGGGCCTCGGCGTCATTCTCTATAACCGCGCCAATTCGGTCGCCAATGCCGACACGGTCGCGCGCCTTGCCGAGGCCTGCCCCAACCTGATCGGCTTCAAGGACGGGACCGGCAAGGTGGACCTCGTGCGTCACGTGACGGCCAAGCTCGGCGACCGGCTCTGCTATATCGGCGGCATGCCGACCCATGAGCTCTTCGCGGAAGGGTTCAACGGCGTCGGTGTCACGACCTATTCGTCGGCAGTGTTCAATTTCGTGCCGGAACTGGCGCAGCGCTTCTACCGGGCCATGCGAGCCGGCGACAGGGCGGTGATGGAAGGCATCCTTCATACGTTCTTCTTCCCCTTCGCAGCCCTGCGCGACCGCAAGGCCGGCTATCCGGTCTCGATCATCAAGGCGGGCGTCGAGCTTGCCGGTTTTGCGCCCGGCCCGGTTCGCCCGCCCCTGGTGGATCTGACCGGCGAGGAGCGGGAGATATTGCAGGGACTGATAGAGGCATCGCGCCGCTGAAAAGAAACATCGGGCGGGCGCCAGGAGGATGGCGCCCGTCTCTAACGTCGTCGTTCCAACTGGGGAGGAGTGCAATGGGAAACAAATCTGTTCGCGTCATCGCGGGAGCAATGGTGGTCGCCGGCTGGGCCGGCTACGCCGCTGCGCAAAGTGCCTCGGAAATCAAGATCGTCCTGCCGGAGCAGCCGGCCAATTTCGAGCCCTGCGGTACCATCATCACCAATGTCGGCCAGATATTGAGCCGCAACGTGGTCGAGCCGCTGACCATCATCGATCCGAAAAGCGGCCAGCCGACACCCGGTCTTGCGACCGAGTGGAAGCAGACCGATCCGAACACCTGGCAGCTCAAGCTGCGCGAAGGCGTCAAGTTCCAGGACGGAGCCGCCTTCGACGCAGAGGCGGTCAAATTCTCCATCGAGCGGATGACCGGCGGCAAGCTGACCTGCAGCAACATTGCCAAGTTCGGCGATGCCAAGCTGACGGTCACGCCGCTCGATGAGCTGACGGTCGAGATCAAGTCGGACAAGCCGCAGCCGATCCTGCCGACGCTGCTCAGCGTGGTCATGATCGTCTCGCCGAACACGCCGGCGGACAAGGCCGTCAACGACCCGGTCGGTACCGGGCCGTTCAAGCTTTCGAGCTTCACGCCGCAGACAGTCGTGCTGGAAGCCTTCGACGGCTACTGGGGCGAGAAGCCGGCCATCGCCAAGGCCAGCTATGTCTGGCGCCCGGAATCCTCGATCCGCGCCGCCATGGTGGAAACCGGCGAGGCCGACCTGACGCCGTCGATCGCGATCCAGGATGCGACCAATCCGGAAACGGACTTCGCCTATCTGAACTCCGAAACTACCGCGATCCGCATCGATGCCGGTTTTGCTCCGCTCGACGACGTCCGAATCCGCAAGGCGCTGAATCTGGCGATCGACTGGGATGGCCTCGCGCAGCTCTTCGGCGAGGACGTGCAGCGGGCTTCGCAGATGGTCGTCACCGGCATCAACGGCCACGACGACAAGCTGGCGCCCTGGACGTTCGATGCCGAAAAGGCGCGTGCGCTCATCGCCGAGGCCAAGGCCGCGGGCGTTCCGGTCGATACCGAAATCGAGCTGATCGGCCGCAACGGCATCTACCCCAACGGTACGGAAGCCATGGAAGCCATGATGGCCATGTGGCAGGATGTCGGCCTGAACGTGAAGCTGACGATGCTCGACGTGAACGATTGGCTGCGCTACCTGCAGAAGCCCTTCCCGGAGAGCCGCGGGCCGAACCTGCTGCAGATGATGCATGACAACAACAAGGGTGATGCCGCCTTCACCATTCCGATCTTCTACACCTCGGCCGGAAGCTATTCGACCTTCAACGACGCGGCACTCGACAAGGAGGTCGCCGATGCCATGGCTGCCACCGGTGAGGACCGTACGGCAAAGTTCAAGGCGATCTTCGCGAAGGTGCATGACGATCTCGCGGTCGACATCCCGATGTTCCACATGATCGGCTACACCCGGGTCGGCAGCCGCCTGGAGTGGAAGCCGGACATCACGACCAACAGCGAGATCCCGCTCGCCAATATCGCTCTCAAGGACTGAGTGTCACCATCCGGGCGAGCGCGCGCGACAGGTTCGCGCGCTCGCATTGAACTGCAAGGGAATCCAGAGGCTCCGCATGATGCTCGGCTATATCGGCCGGCGGGCATATCACAGCGTAATTTCGGTGATCGGCCTGCTGACGCTCGTCTTCTTCCTCACGCGTTTGACCGGTGATCCGTCGGCGCTCTACCTGCCGCTCGATTCAAGTCTCGAGGCGCGCCAGGCCTTTGCACGCCTGAACGGCCTGGACCAGCCGATCTACGTGCAGTTCTTCCAGTACCTGCAAAACCTCATGTCCCTGGATTTCGGCCAGTCCCCGCGACAGAACCGGTCGGCGATCGAGGTGGCTCTCGAGGCCTTTCCGGCCACGCTGAAGCTCGCCTTGGTCGCAATGTCGCTCGCGACCGTGCTGGCCATCGTCGTCGGCGCGCTGGCCGCCGCCCGTCCCGGTAGCCTTTTCGACCGCATCGCCGGCCTCGTTTCGCTGGCGGGAGCGAGCACCCCCGATTTCTGGATCGCGATCGTCGGCATTCTCGTCTTTGCGGTCGGGCTCGGCATGTTGCCGACGTCGGGTACGGGCACTGCCCTGCACTGGATCATGCCGATCGCCGTCCTGATGTTGCGCCCATTCGGGCTGCTGGTCCAGGTGGTGCGTGGCACGATGATCTCCGCGCTCGCCTCGCCCTTTATCAAGACCGCCCACGCCAAGGGCATGAAGCGTCGCAAGATCATCTTCGGTCACGCGCTCAGGAACTCGCTGCTGCCGGTGATCACCGTCGCCGGTGACCTGGCGACCGGGCTGATCAACGGTGCTGTCGTCGTCGAGACGATCTTCGGCTGGCCGGGCATCGGCAAACTGATGATCGATTCGATCATCCAGCGCGATTTTGCCGTGGTGCAATCGACGATCCTCGTCACGGCAATCGCCATTTTCATCGTCAACATCGCGATCGACCTGCTCTACGCAGTGCTCGATCCTCGCATCCGCTACTGAAGGGAGGCGACAATGACCGACCTGGCATTGCCATCCGTAAGATCGCCCGGAGCCCTGCGGCAGCTTGCAATCTATCTCACCCGGGACAAGCTGGCGCTCTGCGCAGCCGTATTTCTGCTCGTGCTCATCGTCTGCGTGCTTGTCGGGCCGCTCTTCGTCGGCGAACTTGCCGGCAAGCTCGGGCTCAGGCAGCGCAACCTGCCGCCCTTCGCACTGGAGCACGGGTTCATCTACATTCTGGGAGCCGACACGCTCGGGCGGCCGATCCTGGCGCGGCTGATCGTCGGGGCGCAGAACACGCTCGGCATCGCGGCCGCCGCCGTCTTCTGCTCCATGGCTTTAGGCGGCATCCTCGGACTTGCCGCCGGCTATTCGGAGCGCTGGTATAGTCACGTCATCCTGCGGCTTGCCGATGTGGTGATGAGCTTTCCCTCGCTGCTGCTCGCATTGATCGTGCTCTATACGCTCGGTCCCAGCATGACGAACCTGGTGATCGTGCTGGCGATTACCCGCATGCCCATCTTCATCCGCACGGCGCGGGCCGAGGTTCTCGAACTGCGCGAGCGCATGTTCGTGAGTGCCGCGCGCTCCATGGGCGCAAGTACGGGACGCATCCTGTTCCGTCACATCGCGCCGCTCGTGTTGCCGACGCTGGTGACGATCGCGGCCATCGATTTCGCCACCGTCATCCTGGCCGAATCCTCCCTCAGCTTCCTCGGGCTCGGCATTCAGCCTCCGGATTTCACCTGGGGCGCTATGGTGGCCAACGGCCGCGGCTATCTGAAGACGGCGTGGTGGATCGCTTTCTGGCCGGGGCTCGCGATCCTGCTGACGACGCTTTCCTTAAACATTCTCGCCAGCTGGGCGCGGACCGTCGCCGATCCGCTGCAGCGCTGGCGTCTGCAATCGCTGCGAAAGGCCCCGCGATGAACGCGCCGGACAAACCCATTCTGCGGATCGACAAACTCACGGTCGACTTCCTGTCCGAAGGCGATCCCGTGCGTGCCGTCGATGACGTCTCGTTCGATGTCTGTCCGGGCGAAACCCTCGTCATCCTCGGTGAGAGTGGATCGGGAAAGAGCGTCAGCACCGGAACGGTCATGGGGCTGATCGACTGTCCGCCGGGCGACATCGTCTCGGGCTCGCTGGTTTTCGACGGCACCGACCTTTCCCGCCTCGATGACGAAGGCCGGCGTGAACTGAACGGCCGCCGCATCGCCATGATCTTCCAGGACCCGCTGGCCTATCTCAACCCGGTCTACACCGTCGGCAGGCAGATCGCCGAGGTGTTCGAGAGCCATGGGGAAGGCGAGGGCGGTGCGGTGCGCGACAAGGTCGTTCGGCTGCTCGAACGGGTCGGAATTCCGGAAGCGGACGAGCGGATCGACTATTATCCGCACCAGTTCTCGGGCGGACAGAGGCAGCGCGTGATGATCGCCATGGCGATCGCGCTGAAGCCGGATATTCTGATCGCCGACGAGCCGACTACGGCACTCGACGTCAGCGTTCAGGCACAGATCCTGGAACTCCTGCGGGACCTGCAGCGCGAGACCGGCATGGCTCTGATCATGATCACCCATGATCTCGAGGTCGCCGCGGCCATGGCGGATCGGATCATCGTAATGAACGGCGGCAAGGTGGTGGAGAGCGGCAAGGCCGAGGACGTCTTTACCAATCCGAGCCACGCCTATACCCGCCGGCTGATGTCGGCCGTGCCCCATGCCGACGCGCCGAAAGCGCCTCGGAATGCCGCACAAGGCGAGGTCCTGTTGCAGGTCGCCCATTTGAGCAAGCATTACAAGCTGGGGTCCGGCCCGTTCTCGCCCAAGCGGGAGTTCAGGGCCGTGGACGATGTCAGTTTCACGCTTCGTCGTGGGGAAACCGTCGGGATCGTCGGCGAGTCCGGTTCGGGTAAATCCAGCATTGCACGCATGCTGCTGAGACTGAACGAGCCGACATCGGGCGCGGCACTCTTTGCCGGCGAGGACATTTTCGAGCTCAAGGGCAAGGCGCTCGATGGTTTCCGCCGAAGGGTGCAGATGGTGTTCCAGGATCCGTTCGGGTCGATGAACCCGCGCATGAACGTCCGTTCGATCATATCCGAGCCTTGGGCGATCCACAGGGACATTCTGCCGCGCGAACGCTGGAACGAGCGGGTCGTGGAGCTGCTGGAGCTTGTCGGCCTGAAGGCAGAGCATGCTGCACGGCATCCGCATCAGTTTTCGGGCGGGCAGCGGCAGCGCATCGCCATTGCCCGGGCGCTCGCCAGCGAACCCGAGCTGATCGTCTGCGACGAGGCGGTCTCGGCGCTCGACGTGTCGATCCAGATGCAGATCATCGAGCTTCTGGCTGATCTGCGCCTGCGCCTCGGCCTCTCTTACGTCTTCATTACCCACGATCTGGCCATCGTGCGCCAATTCGCCGACCGGATCCTGGTGATGCAGCGCGGCAGGATCGTCGAGGAAGGCGAGACCGAAGCCCTTTTCGTCTCGCCTCAGCACGAATATACGCAAGCTCTGCTGAGGGCCGTCCCGCAGCCGAAGTGGTTGCGGAGCGATCCGGCGCCGATCGCAGGGTAGAGCATTTCCGGGAAAGTTTGAAACCGTATCCGGTCGGGTCCGGCCGGATACTCCGGTGCGCTGTCCCCGAGCGCTTGACGCAAGTCTCCTGCAGTGAATATACCGCACTAACCAGTTACATATTTAACTGCGGTGTAGCTGTTGTTCCGAGCGATGACCGGGGAGGGGATCGATGAGAGTTTTCGGCATGCAGCATATCGGCTTCACCGTGCCGCATCTGGAGGAGGCGGTTCGATTCTTCGAAGCTGCCTTCGGTGCCGTGACGTGTTTGGAGACCGGACGCATCGAAGCCGACGACGCCTTCATGCAGAGAAGGCTCGGCGTGCCAGCCGGCTGCAGGATCGAGAACATAAAGGTTCTTCGAATTGGCAACGGCACCAATCTCGAACTTTTTCAATACTCGGGCGAGGAAGACGGCGAAGAGCCATTGAAGCGCAATAGTCAATCCGGCGGCTTTCACCTGGCGTTTGAGGTGGATGACTGCCACTCGGCCGCGGATCGGCTGCGGCAGGCGGGCGTCGACGTGCTGGAGGGGCCGACTTTCGTGGATGCCGGAGCGATGCAGGGTCTCACCTTTACCTGCGTGCGCCGTGGGGGCAGTTCCTCGAGCTCGTAAGCATGAACGGTGCGCTGGGCTATGAGCGGGCCGGTGGGCCGAAACAGTGGTCCCCGGTAACCGGAGAGTGATTTCATCACCGATCGCAAGAAGGCCGTCGCCACGGAAAGGAGTGCGCTTGCCCCACGAGATAACGATCCCTGCAAAGCAGACGTTCCGACTCGACCGGTATGTGGACTTGCCGCTAAACTCCGGCGAAATCCGTGGGCGGACGGTTTGTACTTTGGTCAGCCCCGGAACCGAACTCGGCTGGGCGAATGGCGATGTTTTTCCGATTCGGCCCGGCTATTCTGCCGTCTTCGAGGTGGAAGAGGTGGCGGACGGCGTGGATGGTATTCGGCCCGGTGAATTGCGTTTCGCGATGGGCATGCACCGAAGCACTCAGACGCATACGGCGCGGGACACGGTTCCATTGCCGGCCGGCTTGAGGCCCGAGATCGCCGTTCTCTCACGCCTCATGGGCGTGTCGCTCACGAGCCTCATGACGACCAAGGCCCGGCCTGGCGATCACGTCGTTATCACTGGAGCCGGCCCGGTCGGTCTTCTCGCGGCGCAGCTCTTCAAGATTTCCGGTTACCGCGTGACCGTCGTCGATCCGGATCCTCTGAGAAGGGCGCAGCTCGCCAGTTGCGGCATCTCCGATTGCCGCGAGCGTGTCCCGCTTCAGTCGTCGCTTCAGGGGCAGGTCGCGCTCGTTCTCGATTGTTCCGGCCATGAAGGGGCCGTGCTCGACGCATGCCGCATCGTTCGCCGCCTGGGCGAGGTCGTCCTGGTCGGCGTTCCATGGCGCAAGCTGACCGAGATCTCCGCGCATGAGCTTCTGAACGCGGTTTTCTTCAATCTCGTGACCTTGCGGTCGGGCTGGGAATGGGAATTGCCGGTTCATGCCCGTGCATTCGAGTGGGAGGAACTGCTGGGCGGTTACAATAACGCGCGCCACAGCGTCTTCGGAGGGTTTGCCCGGGCGCTCGACTGGCTGGCAGAGGGAAGAATCGAACTCGGCGGACTGCTGCGCCGTGTTCCTCCGACCGATCCTGCCTCTCTCTACGCAGACATTGCCGCAAGACGTATCGAGGAACCGTTCATCGTCCTTGATTGGACCGATTTCGACGGACCCGACCTGAAGTCGTCGTGATCTAAGCGCAAACCATGCGCATGATGGTCTCTATGTTGAATTGAACGCGCTCTTCGAGCGCGTCTTTCGCCATCAGGTCACGCTCGAAAACGATCGAACCGGTGAAGCGGTTGGTGATGTAGTAATAGCCGATGGCCGCGATGGTGAGGTTCAGTTGGACCGGGTCGATTCCCGGCCGGAAAACCCCTTCGGAAACGCCCCGCTCCAGCAGTTCCTTGACCATGCCGACGAATTTTCGACTGGTTGCACGGACCACCTGGGACTTCTTCAAGTGCTTGGCGCGATGAAGGTTCTCGCTGTTGACCAGCGTTATGAACTCCGGGTGCTTCAGATAGTATTCCCAGGTGAAACGTACGAGCTTCTCGAGGGCAGCCTTGGGTTCAAGGTCATTGAGGTTGAGCTTTTGTTCCGCGGTCCGTATCCCGTTATAGGCGTCTTCGAGAACGGTCTGGAAGAGGTGGTCCTTGCCGTCGAAGTAGTGGTAAATCATCCGCTTGTTGGCGTTTGCCTTCTCGGCGATCACGTCCACCCTGGCGCCCCCCAATCCGTTTTTCGCGAATTCTTTCTTCGCGGCCTCGAGGATGCGCGCCTTGGTTGCTTCGGCATCGCGTAGCCGTGGCTTCCCGGCTGCTTTCGCTTTCTGTGCACTCGTCGTTCTCAAGGTCTGACCTTCACGCGTTCATGGCTTGTGTTGTCCGACTCATACACGCCTGCCGGTATAGCCGTCAAAGCCGCCTGCCGAGATGGTCGGCTTGATGAAAATATATGAAAACCCTTGACTCATGCAACACTAAACAAGTAACTAGTTAGTGCGTTAACGGTAGTGGCGGCGGAAGAAGGGTGCGGGCGGGGAATGATCATTCTCCTCCATGAAGCCGTCGGTGCCGGACACTCAACTGCATTGGGAGGAATGCGAATGTCGACATTCATCAAGAACTTCATCGAGCGTGAGACGATCAGCCGTCGTCACTTTCTGCTTGCCTCGGCCGCAGGTCTGGGGGCAGCGGTCCTGCCAAACCCGTTTGGCGGCGGCGCGCGCGCTGCATTGACGGATCCCGCGATCGCCTGGAGCTATCGCGACCGCGCTTCGGCCTATTGGAACTCGGTCGTCTCCGGCGGCGAAGCATTCGTCGAATCGCTCGGCAAGCCGAAGAGCGCGCTCGTAAGTCTGATCAACGAAGGATCATCCGAGAAATCTCTGGCCGACATCAAGGCCTTCCTTGCCAAGAACAATGGAAATTGCGCCCTGGCCTGCGATGCCAATGACAGCCCGAATGCGCGGCCGATCGTGGAGGCGGTGGCGGCTGCGGGCGGCTACATCTCCACGATCTGGAACAAGACCGATGATCTCCATCCATGGGATTTCGGCGACAACTACGTGTCGCACATGACCTGGTCGGACGAGAAGCCCGCCGAAGAGACCGCGCGCATCCTGTTCGAAGCCATGGGCGGCGAGGGCGGTGTCGTCCACCTGGGCGGCATTGCCGCCAACAACCCTGCGGTCGAGCGGCTCAACGGTCTGAAGAATGCGCTGAAGGACTTTCCCAACATCGAACTGCTCGACGCGCAGCCGGCGGACTGGGACACGCAGAAGGGCGCGGCTTTGATGTCATCCTTCCTGACCCGCTATGGCGACAGGATCAAGGGCGTGCATTGCGCCAACGACAACATCGCCTACGGCGTCATCGAGGCGCTGCGCGCCGAAGGCATCGAGGGCATGCCGATCGTGTCCTATGACGGCAATCCCGAAGCGGTGCAGATGGTCATGGACGGCCAGCTGCTCGCGACGGTCTTCACCAATCCGCACTGGGGCGGTGGCATCACGTCGGCGCTCGCCTACCATGCGGCAACCGGCAGCTTCAAGCCGTCGGAAGAGCCGAAAGAACATCGCGAGTTCTACGGACCGACCGTCCTGGTCAGCAAGAAGGATGCCGAGGAGTTCAAGGCCAAATATCTGGATTCGGTACCGAAATACGATTGGGCCGACTTCTGGGGTCCCTCGAACGGACAAATTCAGTATCGGTCCTGACCCTCTTTCCGGGGACGGCGCACAGCTGACCGTCCCCGATATTCCTATCCGAGACCCTGCGAAAGGTGCCCATCGTGACCCGGCCCATATCGCGCGAGACCCTGATCAAATGGGCGCCCCTTCTGGTGCTCATCGCGCTTGTGATCTTCTTTACGGTTTTAAACCCGACATTCTTCTCGGCCCGCAACTTCGCGCGCATCGCCATCGCATCCGCCCCCGCCTTGATGGTGGCCGTGGGCGTGACTTTCATCATCATCATGGGCTCGATCGACCTTTCCATGGAAGGTGTCATCTCGCTTACGGCCGTGCTCTTCTCCTTTGCCTTCATAAAGCTCGGCGGCACCTTGCTGGGCACGGCGTGGCTCGCCCTTCCGCTGATCCTGATCATAGGCGGGCTCATAGGCTTCCTGAACGGCCTGGTCCACGTCAAACTGCGGGTACCCTCGTTCATGGCGAGCCTCGCGATGGGCTTCGTCGGAACCGGCGCGGCAATTCTGATCACCGGCGGCGACATAGTGAGGGTCAGCGATCCGGCGTTCCGTGGCCTCTTGACCGTCAGATGGCTTGGCTTCCCGCTCATGGTGTACGTGGCCGCCGTATTCCTGATCGTGGCCTGGTTCATCCAGGAGCACACGAGGCTCGGCCGCAACTTCTATGCGGTCGGCGGCGGAGAAGAGCTGGCGCATGCCTCGGGCCTCGACGTCAGCCGCGTGCGGATCGCCGGCTTTGCGCTTGCAGGCGTGTTTTACGCGATCGCGGCAGTCCTCGTCGTCGCACGCATCGGTCAAGCGGAGTCGGTGACGGGTTCCAATTTCATGTTCGTATCGATCACCTCCGTCGTCGTCGGCGGAGTGGCTCTGTGGGGCGGCATCGGCGGCGTGTGGAATGCGCTGATAGGCGTCCTGATCGTCGGCGTCATCAACAACGGCATGGTGGTCATCGGTCTGCCGGATTTCCTTCAGGACGGAGTTCTGGGCCTCCTCGTCATCCTTGCCGTCGTGCTGTCGACCGATCGCAAGCTGGTCTCTTTCGTGAAGTGAGGGTGAGGACATGTACGAGCTGAAGTCCCTCGACAAGAAGTTTCCCGGCGTTCATGCGCTCAAGGCGATCGACTTCCATATCAAGCGCGGCGAGATCGTCGGGCTGGTGGGAGAGAACGGCGCGGGAAAATCCACCCTGATGAAGGTGATCTATGGCGCCTACCAGCCCGATGGCGGGCAGATCCTCATCAACGGCGATGCCGTGCGCTTCGCGAACCCCCGCCAGGCGATGGAAAAGGGGATCGGGATGGTGTTTCAGGAGCAGTCCCTGATCCCGAACCTGACGGTGATGGAGAACATTTTTCTCGGCTACGAGCAGCAGTTCGTCCGCCTCGGCGTCATCAACTGGAAGGAGATGGCCAAGGCCGCGAAAGCACAGCTTGCGAAGGTCAAGCTGGACATCGATCCTTCGACGGTCACATCGAAACTGTCCTTCGCTCAGCGTCAGCTGGTCGAACTCGCCAAGGTCCTCACACTCGAAGAGCGGGTCGACGGCGATCTCGTCATCCTCCTCGACGAGCCCACCTCGGTTCTGTCGAAGGACGAAGTCGAGCTTCTGTTCAAGCTCGTGCGCGAGCTCGTGACCCGTGCCTCCTTCATATTCGTCTCGCACCGAATGGACGAAGTCATGGAGCTGTCGGATCGGATCTACGTGATGAAGGACGGACAGGTGGTCGACGTCGTCGAGCGGGGCGGGGGCGGAGCCGATGCCGAATCGATCCAGCACAAGATGGTCGGGCGGAACGTCGACAAGCAATATTATCGGGAGCAGCTTCAAAAGCCCTACGATCCCTCGAGAGTCCTCGTCGAAATGTCCGGCATCGACCTGCCGGGCCGCACGAAGGATATCTCGCTCAGGCTTCACGCCGGTGAGGTCCTGTGCCTCGTCGGAACCGAAGGCTCGGGCCGTGAAGCGATCCTGCGCGCAATCTACGGCATGCTCAGCCCCACCGGCGGACGCCTGAAGATCAAGGGACGGGAGGTGAGGACATATTCGCCGCGTCAATCGGTCGGCCTCGGTGTCGGATATGTTCCGCGCGAGCGCAAGATCGAGGGCATCGTGGCGGGCATGAATGTCTACGAGAACATGACCCTCTCGCAGTTGAAGAAGCATTCGACGGCGAGCGTTCTGCAGGTCGGAAAGGAGCGCGCGCTCGCGCGGGAGTGGATCAGGAAGCTCTCCATCAAGGCCCATTCCGAGCTCGCCGACTGCGGCAACCTTTCAGGCGGCAACCAGCAGAAGGTCGTTCTCGCCAAATGGCGCTCCGCGGGCGCCGATATCATGCTCCTCGATCACCCGACGCGCGGTCTCGACATCGGGGCGAAGGAGGACGTCTACGAAATGATCCGCGCCATGAGCGATGCGGGCGTCGGGATCGTCCTGGTGGCCGACACGCTCGAGGAAGCGATCGGACTCTCCCATACGATCGTCGTCGTCAAGGATGGCAGGATCCAGAAACGGTTCGATTGCGTGCCTGGCGCGAAGCCCTCCCTGTATGACCTCCTGCATTACATGATCTGAGGATAAGATGGACATACAACGCCTCAAACCGCACCTGCCCTGGATCACGCTCACGGTGCTCGTCGCCATCGTCGGCATGGCCGATCCCGGCTTTCTCAAGCCGCAAAACCTCATGAGCCTCGCAGGCGACATCGTGCCGCTCTTCATCATGGCGCTCGGCCTGACCTTCGCCATCTATATCGGAGGCATCGACCTGTCGGCCCAGTCCATGGCCAACATGGTGACCGTGATTGCCTCGGTCTACCTTGCATCGATGGGAGCCTGGGTGGCCCTTCTCTGCGTGGCCGCGGGTTTCCTGCTGGGCACCTTGTCGGGCTACATCACCACGAGGCTTTACGTTCCGTCCTTCATTTCCACTCTTGCCGTAGGCGGCGTCGCTTTTTCGGTCGCACAGTGGCTGTCCGGCCAGCGCGCGCTGAACATGGACGCGGCGCAACGCAACGAGACCTTCGGCTGGATGATCGGCCGGACATGGGGGGTCCCGAACGAACTCCTCATCGCGGCAGTGCTCCTCCTCGTCTGCCTCTTCATCGAGCGCCGGACCATTCTCGGACGGGCGCTGAAGGCCGTCGGCGCAGGCGAGCTCGCCGCCGCCGCATCGGGTTTGAACGTGGCCCGCTACAAGATACTGGCCTTTGCGATTTCCGGTGCGCTTGCGGCGATTGCCGGCCTCCTGTTCGCAGTCAAGCTGTCGGGCGGAGCGCCGACGATCGCCAACGGTTTCCTGCTGCCGGCTATCGTCGCCGTTCTCGTTGGCGGAACTCCGCTGACGGGCGGCGTGGGTGGGGTCCTCAACACGGTTATCGGCACCCTGATCGTGGCGGTCATTCGCGCCTCGATGCTCTATTTCGAGATCGATGCGACACAACAGCAGATGGTCTTCGGCATCGTCCTCATCGGCGCCATCGCCTTGACGATCGACCGGGCCAAGCTCAGGACCGTGAAGTAGGAGAGAAGGATGGCGACGATGAAAGCTGCCGTTCTCGTGGAGCCGCGCCGGTTTGAAGTCAGAGAGGTCGGCATTCCCGAGATCGGTCCAGCCGACGTCCTGATCCGCGTAACGCGGGCGGGCATATGCGGTACCGACCTCCACATATTCAACGGCCATTACGCGGCTGATCGGTTGCCGATAGTGCCTGGGCACGAGTTCTGCGGGACGATCGCCGAGATTGGCGCAAGCGTGACGCACCTCAAGACCGGGATGCGTGTGGTCGCGGACATCAATATCGGTTGCGGCAACTGCTACTGGTGCCGACGCAACGAGGTTCTGAACTGCGGCGAAGTGGAGCAGATCGGGATCGGGCGCGATGGAGCCTTTGCGCAGTATGTCGCTCTTCCCGGCCGTCTGGTGCTCCCGGTGCCGGATGGGGTTCCCGAAGCAGTTCTTGCCCTCGTCGAACCGGTCGCCTGCGTCGTCCGGGCGGCGCGCAAGGCCGGTGCGGCCTTCGGTCGGTCGGGAGTGGTTCTGGGAGCGGGCCCCATCGGCAACCTGCATGTCCAGATGATGCGCCTTGTCGGCATGGCCCCGATCATTGTTGCGGATCTGTCGAGCGAGCGCTGCCGCATGGCGGTTGAGGCGGGCGCGGATGCTGCTGTATCGGAGCCGGCGACGCTCAGGAGCAAGGTGCTGGAGATGACGGGCGGACGCGGCGCAGATATCGTCGTCGAAAGCGTCGGCAGCTCGAAGCTCTATCGCCAGGCCTTCGACCTGGTCCGCAAGGGCGGTCATGTGGCTTTCTTCGGGATTACCCCGCCAGGCGAGACCATTCCGATCGAGATACTCAGGACTGTACTCGAGGAAAACAGCCTCAAAGGCTCGGTTGCCGGAATGGGGGAGGACATGCATGACGCGCTGACGCTTCTGTCCCATGGCAGGTTCCGGACCGCGGCCTTCACCGCTGCTCACTATCCGCTCGAACGCATTCAGGAGGCCTTCGAAACGATTCCGGCAAGAACCGGGCACCTCAAGACCCAGATCCTGCTGGACGCTTAGTGCGGGATGAGGAAGTGTCTGCGCGGTTTTCCGCCGCATCCCGCTCCAGTTTTTTGAATCGATTACGGCCATGACTTCAGGTCGACCGGACCTAAAGCCATCGTGGTCGAGTGCGCAGCTAACAGCAATATCCGTTTAGTTACTAGAATAGGGAGGCACCCGATGGACCAGCTGAACAACTTCCTTTCCCCTCCGGCCGCCCCGCGGGATTTCGGTTTCTTCGTGGACGGCAAATGGCAAAGCGGGCATGACTTCTTCGTGCGGCACTCGCCCGGACATGGCGTTGCGGTCACCCGCACGGCAAAATGCAGCGTCGACGACCTGAATGCCGCAGTCGCCGCCGCACGCCGGGCTTTCGAGGACCGGCGTTGGTCCGGTCTCCCGGGGGGCTCTCGTGCCTCGGTACTGCTGCGGGTGGCCGAGATCCTGCGCACCCGCCGCGATGAGCTCGCCTATTGGGAGACGCTGGAAAATGGCAAACCGATCGCTCAGGCGCGCGGCGAGATCGACCACTGCATCGCCTGCTTCGAAGTAGGCGCGGGTGCAGCCCGCCTTCTGCACGGCGACAGCTTCAATTCGCTCGGAGACGGATTGTTCGGCATGGTTCTGCGCGAGCCGATCGGGGTCGTCGGGCTCATCACGCCATGGAACTTTCCTTTCCTTATCCTGTGCGAGCGCGTTCCCTTCATTCTCGCATCGGGTTGCACGATGGTCGTGAAACCGTCGGAGGTGACTTCCGCGACGACTCTCATACTTGCCGAGGTGCTCGCCGAAGCCGGACTGCCCGACGGCGTGTATAACGTCATCACCGGCTCGGGCCGGACGATCGGCCAGGCCATGAGTGAGCATCCGGACATCGACATGCTGTCGTTCACGGGTTCGACCGCCGTTGGCCGTTCCTGCGTGCATGCGGCCGCCGACAGCAATTTCAAGAAGCTCGGCCTGGAGCTTGGAGGCAAGAACCCGATCATCGTCTTTGCCGACTCCGATCTAGAGGATGCCGCCGATGGCGCAGCTTTCGGCATCAGCTTCAATACGGGACAATGCTGCGTGTCCTCATCGCGCTTGATCGTCGAGCGATCGGTGGCGCGCGAATTCGAAGCGCTGCTTGCAGAGAAGATGAAACGCATACGCGTCGGGGACCCGCTGGACGAGACGACCCAGGTCGGCGCGATCACGACCGAAGCGCAGAACACGACCATTCTCGACTATATCGCCAAGGGCAAGACGGAAGGAGCGGAGCTCGTGACCGGGGGGACCGCCATCGATCTCGGCCGCGGGCAATACATCGCGCCCACGCTGTTTTCGGGCGTATCGCGTGAGATGGCGATCGCGCGTGACGAGATCTTCGGGCCGGTGCTTTGCTCGATGACCTTCGACACGGTCGAGCAGGCGGTCGAACTGGCAAACGACACGGTTTACGGACTGGCTGCAAGCGTCTGGACCAAGAATATCGACAAGGCCCTGACCGTCACGCGCCGCGTTCGTGCGGGCCGCTTCTGGGTCAATACCATGATGGCCGGCGGGCCGGAGATGCCGCTCGGAGGCTTCAAGCAGTCCGGTTGGGGCCGCGAAGCCGGCATGTACGGGGTCGAGGAATATACGCAGGTGAAATCGGTCCATGTCGAGATCGGCAAGCGCACGCATTGGATCTCCTGATGATGGAAGGTTTTGATTACGTCATCGTCGGCGGCGGATCGTCGGGCTGCGTTCTGGCCGCCCGCCTTTCCGAGAACCCTTCGGTGCGCGTCTGCCTGATCGAGGCGGGCGGGCGCGACCGTCACCCGTTGATCCACATGCCGGTCGGCTTCGCAAAGATGACCGCGGGGCCGATGACCTGGGGCCTGACGACCGCCCCGCAGAAACATGCAAACAACCGCGAGATTCCCTATGCCCAGGCGAGAGTGCTCGGCGGAGGGTCCTCGATCAATGCCGAGGTCTATACGCGCGGCCACCCGCGGGACTATGACCGCTGGGTGGAAGAGGGGGCCGACGGATGGAGCTTTCAGGAGGTGAAGCCTTACTTCCTGCGATCCGAGGGCAATACGATCCTCTCCGGCGAGTGGCACGGGACGGACGGTCCTCTCGGAGTCTCCAACCTTCCCGATCCGCAGCCGATGACACGGGCTTTCGTCCAGAGCTGCCAGGAACTCGGCATCCCCTATAATCCCGACTTCAACGGGCCGGTCCAGGAAGGTGCGGGGGTCTACCAGACGACGATCCGCAACAGCCGCCGTTGCTCGGCCGCTGTCGGATATTTGCGGCCGGCGCTCGCGCGCAAGAACCTCATGCTCATCACGGGTGCGCTTGTCCTGCGCATCGTATTCCAGGGCCGCCGCGCCGTCGGCGTCGAATACTCGACCGGGGGCGCCGCGAAGATCGCCCGGGCGGAAAGCGAGGTTCTCGTCACCTCGGGTGCGATCGGAACGCCTAAGCTCATGATGCTTTCAGGCGTCGGCCCGGCCGCCTCTCTGCGGAGCCACGGTATCGACGTCGTGCAGGATATGGCGGGGGTCGGCCAGAACCTCCACGATCACTTCGGCGTGGACATCGTTGCCGAACTGAAGGGGCATGACAGCCTCGACAAGTACAACAAGTTCCACTGGATGCTCTTGGCGGGAATCGAATACGCGCTTTTCAAATCCGGGCCGGTCGCCTCGAATGTTGTGGAGGGTGGAGCCTTCTGGTACGGCGATAGGGCAAGCCCCTATCCCGACCTGCAATTCCACTTTCTTGCGGGGGCGGGAGCCGAGGCCGGGGTGCCGAGCGTCCCAAAGGGTTCCTCCGGCGTGACCTTGAATTCCTACACGGTCCGGCCGAAGTCACGGGGTTCCGTCACCCTTCGTTCTGCCGACCCCCGTGCCCTGCCGATCGTCGACCCGAACTTCCTCGATGATCCGGATGATCTCAGGATCTCGGTCGAAGGCATCAGGATCAGCAGGGAAATTTTCGGGCAGCCGTCGCTGCAGAAGTACATCAAGACGATCCGCTTCCCCGACGAGAGCGTCAGGACACAGGCCGACTTCGAGGCCTATGCGCGGCAATACGGGCGGACGTCCTATCACCCGACATGCACCTGCAAGATGGGTCGCGACGATATGTCGGTGGTCGATCCGCAGCTCCGCGTCCACGGCCTTGACGGCATCCGCATCTGCGACAGTTCGGTGATGCCCAGTCTCGTGGGCTCCAATACCAATGCGGCTACCATCATGATCGGCGAGAAGGCGGCCGATCTGATACGGGGCAACATTTGAACGCGCGGGAGCGGCGTCACCTTTCTCTGCTGACCACGCAGAGAAAGGTACGGTGGGCTAGCGTGAAATCTGCTGAAGTCCACTTTAGTCTAGCAAGCGACAGCCTAGCGCCTGGGCGTGGCCGCGATCCGACGCGACGCTTGACTGCGACGCAGTAACGGATGAGTCCCGACGCAATTTGACAAGTGTGCTACTGAGTAGCATGATGGGTCAAAGGAGTTCAGCCGATGAGTGTCAAATCATCGATCTCACTGACCGATCAACAGGATGCGTTCGCCCGTTCGTTGGTAGAGAGCGGCCGGTATTCCAGCCTGAGTTCCGTCCTGCAGCAGGGCCTCGAACTGCTTCGTCAAAAGACGGAAGCGGAGGCCGTCGAAACGGCAGCGCTTCGTGAGGTGATCCAGCGTCGATTAACAGGACCGATGATTTCTGCGACGGAAATGGAAGGCCGCGTCGCGGCAATGATTGAGCGGAAGCGACGGACTGTGCGTGTGGACACTTGAATATTCTGCGGATGTCGAACGCGATTTCGAGCTGATTTTCGATCATCTGTTCGACGCTTATGTCAAACTTGGAGATCTGCCTGACGAGGCGTTGGAGCGTAGCGCTGAACGAATCCGCAAACTGCGCCTCGAATTCGATCGTCTCGTGGATACGCCTTATATCGGGACATTGCGGCCCGATATACATTCCGGGATCCGGTTTCTTCGGCGGGACAAGACGGCAATATGGTTTCTACCGGTAGAACGTAGCCGTACAATCATTGTGGCAGCAATTTTCTATGATGCGCAAGACCACATCAGGCATATGCCCGCACGCATGCTGGCGGAATAAAGCTCCTCCCTTCACGCCGCTTATTGGATGTTTCAGGCGTCCCCCGGGCGGAGGAGGTGCGTGACCTACCGGTCCCAATCCGGAACCCAGGGCAACATCCCGGCTTTCAGAATCCGATAGTTTGTCGCGTTCATCGCATCGATCCGCTTCATGTCGTGCGGCGAAAGCGCAAAATCCAATATCTCGAAATTCGCCCGGATATTCTCCGGCTTGGTGGACATGGTATTCATGGACACGCCCTTCTGAAGAATCCAGCGAAGCACCGTCTGGGCAGCCGTCTTGCCGTATCTTGCGCCGATCTCGGCGAAGACCGGATGCTTGAACACCTCGCCCCTGGCAACCGAACAGTAGGATGACAGCGCAATCTTCGTTTCCTCGGCTGCGTCGAGAAGCCGGCTCTGGTCGATGAGCGGGTGGAATTCGACCTGGTTGGTCACCAGCGGCGCCTCTACGATCGATTGTGCTTCGCGCATCATCGGGGCCGTGTAATTGGAGACGCCGATGTTGCGGGCGAGACCGATGTCGAATGCCTTCTGTAGCAGCCGCAGGGATCGCGCGTTCTCACCATTGATCTCCGGCCAATGCAGCATCAGGACATCGGCCTGATCGACCCGCAAGGCCTTCAGGCTCGCCTCGACCGAAGGCAGGAATGCTTCTTCGGAATAATTATCGGGGTGCACTTTCGTGGTGATGCATAGCTCGTCACGAGCCAGGCCGCTTTCGGCAAGCGCTTCCCCCGTCTCGGCCTCGTTGCCGTACATCTGTGCGGTGTCGAAGGCGCGGTACCCGACCGTGATGGCCTCGCGAACGGCAGCCTTCAACGGCTCGCCCTTCAGTGGGTAGGTGCCGAAGCCTCTCTGATAGCTCTTCTCGAAATAGACGCTCATCGGTCCTCCCATTGGTTAGCCATTAAAACGGGAGCTGAGGAAAAATGCCCCCTTGCCTCTACCGTTCATCATGCTTAAGCTATATCTGGTTAGTTACTTACGCAACAAGAAAAGGAGCCTTGGCATGGCAAAAGTGATGACCGCAAACGAGGCCGCCGGGCTGGTCAGGGACGGGGCGGTGCTGGCGGTCAATTCGTCGTCCGGCCTGGGTTGTCCCGATGAGGTTCTGAAGGCGCTCGGAGAGCGGTTCGAGTTGGAGGGACATCCGCGCGGACTGACGTCGGTTCATCCCATCGCCGCCGGAGATTTCTTCGGGACGAAGGGTGTCGATCACATCGCCAGACGAGGCATGCTCAAGAAGATCATCGGCGGTTCGTATCCTTCCGGTCCGAGCAATGCCGAGCCGCCGCTCATCTGGCAGATGATCCTGAAGGAAGAGGTGGCCGCCTGGAACGTGCCCTCTGGCATCGTCTTCGACATGCTGAGGGAAGGTGCGGCGAAACGCCCCGGCGTGCTGACCAAGGTCGGCATCGACACCTTCGTCGATCCCGAACAGGAAGGCTGCGCCATGAACGCCGCAGCGCGGAGCGAGCCGATCGTCAGGCGCGTGCGCTTTGCCGACGACGACTGGCTGCACTTTCCGCCCATTCAGCCCGATGTCGCGATCATCCGGGCGACGACCGCCGACGAGAGAGGCAACCTGACCTTCGAGCACGAGGGTGCGACGCTCGGCGCGATGGAGATGGCGCTTGCGGCGCGCAATTCCGGCGGGATCGTCATCGCCCAGGTGAAGAGGGTCGCGGCCGAGGGAACGATGCGTCCTCACGATGTGCGCGTTCCGGGGATACTCGTCGACGTCATCGTCGAAGCGCCCGATCAATTGCAGACGACTGCGACCCCGTACGATCCTGCGATATCCGGGGAATTGTTCCGCCCGCTTCATACGTTCCGCACGCCGGCGCTGGACCCCGGCAAGGTGATCGCCCGCCGTGTGGCGCAGGAACTCAAGGCCGGCTGGGCGGTCAATATCGGGTTCGGTATTTCGGCAAACGTTCCGCGCGTGCTGATAGAGGAAGGGCATCACGGCAAGATCACCTGGGTGATCGAGCAGGGCGCAGTGGGCGGCGTGCCGCTGCTCGATTTCAAGTTCGGCTGTGCCTCCAACGCCGAGGCCTTCGTAGCCTCGCCGCATCAGTTCTGCTATTTCCAGGCGGGCGGGTTCGACTGCTCTTTGCTTTCTTTTCTTGAAATCGACGCCGAAGGTTCGGTGAATGTCAGCCGTCTCGCAGCGACACCCCACCGCACGGCCGGCGCGGGCGGTTTCGTCGACATTACTGCGCGCGCAAGGAAGATCGTTTTCTCGGGCAATTTCAACGCGGGCGCGAAAATGCGTATCGAGGACGGGCGGCTCGTCATCGACAAGGAAGGACGAATTGCGAAGATCGTCCCGAAAGTCGATCAGGTCAGTTTTTCCGGCAGGCGCGCACGCGTTCAAGGTCAGGATGTCACCTATGTGACCGAACGCTGCGTGATGAAGCTCGAGCCCGACGGGCTCGTCGTCAGCGAGGTTGCCCCCGGATTGGACCTGAGACGGGACGTTCTCGATCAGGCAGCGACGCCCCTGCGGGTAGCCGACGGCCTCAAGGAGATGGACCAGGCCCTGTTTCTTTCAACTGCGATGGGGCTAGGCCTGTGAGCGAGCCGGTTCGACTGAAAATCGGGGAAGGTGTCGCCTGGCTGACGATCAGCCGGCCGGATAAGCTGAACGCGCTTGACGGCGAAATGGTCGATGCAATCGTCCCGGCCTGTCGTGAAATCGAGCGTTCCGCGGCGAAGGTGGCGATACTGACCGGTGAGGGGGAGCGTTCGTTCTGCGCCGGCGGCGACATCGATGCCTGGAGCAATGCTTCGCCCGAGGCCTTCGGCCGCCATTGGGTGCGTGATGGCCATGCGGCCTTCGATGCTCTGGCCCGGCTCGCGGTTCCGCTGATCGCGGTGTTGAACGGGCACACATTAGGGGGCGGGCTCGAGCTCGCCGCCTGCGCCGATCTCCGGATCGCCGAGGCGCACGTCAGGATAGGGCAGCCGGAGACGGGGCTCGGAATAATTCCCGGCTGGTCCGGAACGCAGCGCGCGGTGCGAAGGTTCGGTCCGCAGCTCGTCCGGCGCATGGCGCTCTTCGGACATGTCTATGGCGCTGAGGAGGCGCTCGCTCTGGGATTGGTGGATCAGGTGGTCGCAACGGGCGAGGGGCGCGCCGCGGCGGAAATTGCAGCGGCAGGCGTAATGAAGCGATCGGCGCGCGCGACCGAACTTACGAAGATGCTCATCAACGCGGCCGAGGGAGAGGAAAGCGAGCGGGTCGTCGAAGCCTTGGCGGGTGCCGTCGCCGCCGCGTCCGACGAGCTGCAGGAAGGCTTGTCGGCCTTCCGTGAGAGGCGGCCGGCGCGGTTCGGTCAATGAACTGGAGTTTTCATGTCGCCTGAAGATCGGGACTTTCTTTCGGAATTGTTCGAAGCGGCCGTGGGGGCGGCAGACCCGAAGCTTGCGCTTCGCGCGCGATTGCCGCAGCGCCCGCGCGGGCGCACTGTCGTCGTTGGGGCGGGCAAGGGCGCGGCCCAGCTGGCGGCGGCATTCGAGAGCCTGTGGGGCGGCCCGCTCGAAGGCGTCGTCGTCACCCGCTACGGCTACGCCGTTCACTGCGATCGGATACGAGTGATCGAGGCGGCACACCCGGTTCCCGACTGCAACGGACTGATCGCCTCGCACGCGCTGTTCGAAGCCGTTCGGGGTCTGACGCCGGATGACCTCGTCGTCGCTCTTTTCTGCGGAGGAGGCTCGGCCCTGCTGCCTTGCCCGCCCGAGGAACTCGCACTCGAAGATGAAATCGCCCTGAACAGGGCACTGCTCGCAAGCGGCGCACCGATTTCCGTGATGAACGCGATTCGCAAGCAGGTCTCCCGCATAAAGGGTGGGCGGCTCGCCGCCGCCTGCCATCCGGCGAAAGTGATAAGCTTCATCGTTTCCGACGTCCCGGGCGACGACCCGGCACAGGTCGCCTCGGGACCCACCATTCCCGACGCGACGGACCGAGCTGCTGCCCGCGCAATGAGGGATGCCTGGCGAATCGAACTGCCCGAGAGGCTGGTCGATTGGCTGAAGGGCGAGAACGGGACGGCTCCGTCGCCGAACGATCCCGTCTTTGCGGGGCACGAGGTCCAGGTTATCGCCTCGGCGCGGCTTTCGTTGGAGGCTGCCGCGGCTCGGGCCGATGCACTGGGAATTCCTGCCATCATCCTGTCGGACGCGATCGAAGGGGAGGCGCGCGACGTCGGCAAAGTCCACGCCGCAATCGCGCGCGAAGTGGTTTTGCGCAACCGCCCCTTCGAGCGTCCCGTGGTTCTGCTGTCGGGCGGTGAAACGACGGTGACGCTTCGCGGGCATGGAAGGGGAGGGCGCAATACCGAGTTCCTCCTTTCGCTTGCAATCGCAGCCGAAGGCCTGTCCTTCGCCTCACTGGCGGCAGACACCGACGGTATCGACGGTTCGGAGAGCAATGCGGGAGCGTTTGCGGACGGAAGCAGCGCCACGCGCTTGCGCGCACTCGGCAGAGATCCGGTCGCATTGCTCTCGGGCAACGACGCCTGGACTGCTTTCAATTGCCTCGAAGATCTGTTCGTGCCCGGGCCCACAGGTACCAATGTGAATGACTTCAGGGCGATTCTGGTCCGGTGAAAGGCGGCTAACCTTCTCTCCCGGCAGTGGATGCGGGCACCCTCTTCAAACGTCTTCCTCGGGCCAAAGCCCGAGAAAGACGATCGGAGAGGGCGCAATCTCTCTTGAGTCGCCTCACGCGGGGATCGGAGCATCCTCGCGCAGGAGCCCCTTGGACTTGAGTTCCGTCCAGAACCCAGCCGGAATCGGGTGGCTGAACCAGGAAAGGTTCTGGCGCAGCTGTTCGATCGTCCGTGTGCCAGCCATGAAGGAGGGAACGGCCGGGTGCGCGACCACGAATTGGAGTGCGGCTGCCCCAAGGGGCACATCATGTGTCCTGCACACCGCCTCGATTCGCGCCACCTTCTCCAATATGGCCTTCGGCGCCGGTGCGTAATTGTATTTCGCTCCTTCCCTCGCCCCCGTTGCCAGGATCCCTGAGTTGAAGCCGCCGCCGACGACCACGGCTGCGCCTCGCTCTTCACAAAGAGGCAGGAATTCCTCGAGTGCGTCCTGTTCGAGAAGCGTATAGCGCCCAGCAAGCAGGAAACAGTCGAAATCCCGCTGCTTCAACGCCTCGTGACACACCTCCCATTCGTTGACACCGACCCCGATCGCCTTGACCAGGCCTTCCGACCGGAGTTTCTCGAGCGCCCGCCAGGTCCCGTCCATGGCCTGGCCGAATACTTCGGGCTGCTCGCTTCCCCGCGTGAAAACGTCGATGTCGTGGATGAAGCAGATATCCATCCGTTCCAGGCCCAGCCTCTGCAGGCTGTCTTCGAAGGAGCGCATCGTGCCGTCATAGCTGTAGTCGAAGCGCATGCTGAAGGGCGCGGCGTTCACCCAGGGGGCGAAGTCGATCGTCGATCGCTTGGCGGGCGTCAGCAATCGGCCGACCTTCGATGAAAGCACGTATTCGTCCCGATCCCTCCAGCGCAGGCCCTGGCCGGTACGAAGTTCGGCCAGGCCATGCCCGTACATGGGCGCGGTATCGAAGAAGCGCACGCCCGCATCCCAGGCGAGCTCAAACATGGATTGCGACGTCTCTTCGTCGATTTCACGGAAGATGTTGCCGAGCGGCGCAGTCCCGAACCCGAATGCGGTGACGTCGAGGTCCACGCGGCCGAACTTCCGTTTCTCTCCCGGATGCATTCGCAAATCTCCTCATGTAAGTAACTGGATGGTGCACAATACGCGCGGCGACGGCCAGTGCGCAAGCCTCGTCGTGGTGCGATCGGCGATTTTCCGGCTTGACCGTCTGCCGCATGCCGATGTATGTAACTGGATAGTTACTGAATGCGGGATAAGTCTATGTATCTAACGGAAATACAGGGGCAGGTGCGTGATATGGCGCGCGCGTTCGCCGATGAAGTGATCCGGCCGATGGCGGAGTCTCTCGACCGCGAGGAACGTTTCCCCGCAGAACTTTACGGGGAAATGGCGAAGCTCGGATTGTTCGGTATCGGCGTTCCCGAACACCTCGGCGGACCGGGCTTCGATACGCTGACCTATGCGGTCGTGATGGAGGAGCTCAGCCGCGGTTATGCGTCGGTTGCCGATCAGTGCGGGCTGGTGGAGCTGATCTCCACACTGCTCGTCCGTCACGGGACCGAAGGTCAGCAACGCATGCTCCCCGACGTTCTGAACATGAGCGCCAAGGTCGCTTACTGCATCACCGAGCCCGAGGCCGGAACCGACGTATCGGGCATTCGGACGACGGCGGAACGCGACGGCGACGGCTGGATGCTTAACGGCGGCAAGATCTGGATCCATAACGCGCCCGTTGCCGATGTCGGTTTCGTTCTGGCGAGGACCGACAAGGAGGCCGGCAACCGCGGCATGTCGATCTTTATCGTCGATCTCAATTCCGCAGGGGTCGAGAGAGGTCCGAAAGAGCACAAGATGGGCCAGAGAGCCAGCCAGGTGGGAGCGTTGACCTTCACCGATGTGCGCCTGCCGGGCGGTGCTCTGCTGGGCCAGGAGGGCCGCGGTTTCCACATGATGATGTCCGTTCTCGACAAAGGCCGCGTGGGCATCGCCGCACTCGCCGTCGGCATCGCCCAGGCGGGGCTGGAGGCGGCGGTGGACTATGCCGGGACACGCAAGCAGTTCGGCAAGGCCATTTCCGATTTCCAGGGCGTGCAGTGGCTTCTCGCCGACATGGCAAAGGACATCGAAGCCGCGCGTCTTCTCGTCCATTCGGCCGCCTCGAAGATCGACCGGGGCCTGGACGCGACGAAGGCCTGCTCGATCGCAAAATGTTTCGCCGGGGACATGGCCGTTCAGCGCACCGCCGACGCGGTCCAAGTCTTCGGCGGGTCGGGCTATATCCGCGGCTTCGAAGTCGAGCGGCTCTATCGTGACGCAAAGATCACCCAGATCTACGAAGGCACGAACCAGATCCAGCGGATGATCATTGCGCGTGAACTTCTGAAGAAGGGGGCAAGGGCGTGAGTAATCCGACCGCGAAACCCGTGGCACTGGTGACGGGCTCGTCACGCGGTATCGGTCTTGCCGCTGCCGAAGCCCTGGCGCGGGAAGGGTTCTCCGTCGCAATCAACGGGCTGACGGCCGACGACGAATTGGCGGTCGCTGCCGCACGCGTCTCCAGGCACGGAGCGCCGGTGATCGCGGTGGCCTTCGACGTCGCAGACTTGGCTGCTCACGAGGCGGCGCTCACGAAGATCGAGGCGGAGCTCGGCCCGCTCACGACACTCGTCAATAATGCCGGGGTTGGCGTTCTGAAGCGCGGCGACCTCCTCGATGTGACGGAAGAGAGCTGGGATCGTTGCCTCACGGTGAATGCCAAGGCGATGTTCTTTCTGAGCCAGGTTTTCGCGCGCCGACTTCTGGCTCGGGAGCGAAGCCCGCTTTTCCACTCGATCGTCAACGTCACTTCGTCGAATTCCGTGGCGGTCGCCGTTCAGCGCTCGGAATATTGCGCCTCCAAGGCGGCGGCGTCGATGGTGTCCAAGGCGCTCGCGGTCCGCCTTGGGCGGGAAAACGTCGCTGTTTACGACGTCCAGCCCGGCCTGATCGCCACCGAAATGACCGCTCCGGTGATCGACTCCTATCGAGAGCGTGCGGAGCAGGGGCTGACGCTTTTTCCGCGCGTCGGAGAGCCCGAGGAGGTCGGGGCCGTGATTGCCTCGCTCGCCTCCGGAAGGCTCCCCTACACGACAGGACAGACGATCTCGGCAGATGCCGGCATGCTCGTTCCGCGATTTTGAGGTCTCCAATGAAAATTGCTCTTCCCGATGCCGAAGGCAGGCTGGCCGAATACAGCCTTTCAGGTAACGCGATAGCGGGCGCGGCCCTCGGTCCCGATCGTGCTCGTGTCGTCTATTCCGCCGCGCATGTCGTGGCAGACCCGTTCACCGCCAACGAGCCCTCAGGACGGGCGACCGTCGACTGGCCGAAGACGCTGGAGTTCCGCCGCTATCTTGCGGGGCTGGGGCTCGGGATCGCCGAGGCCATGGACACGGCACAGCGCGGTATGGGTCTGGACTGGGCGGGCGCCCTGGAACTCATTCGCCGCACGAAGGCCGAGCTGCCGGACGCGCTGGTTGCGAACGGCTGCGGAACCGACCACCTGGACCTTTCCAGATCCCACAGCATCGACGACGTGAGACGTGCCTATCTCGATCAGGTCGAAGCGGTGCAGAAGCTGGGCGGGCGGATCATCCTGATGGCGTCGAGGGCTCTGGTTCGGGCGGCCAGGGGGCCGGACGATTACATCAGCGTCTATTCCGACGTGCTCGATGCCTGTGACCACCCGGTCATCCTGCACTGGCTGGGCGACATGTTCGACCCGCAGCTTGCCGGATATTGGGGTGGCCAGACATTCGAGCCCGCGATGCAGACGGCGTTGGCCGTTATCGGAGCGAACGTCCGCAAGGTCGACGGCATAAAGATCTCCCTGCTCGACAAGGACAAGGAGATCGTTATGCGCCGGCTGCTGCCGGCGGGCGTCAAGATGTATACCGGCGACGACTTCAACTATCCGGAACTGATCGAGGGGGACGAGCAGGGCTTTTCGCACGCACTTCTCGGCATCTTCGATCCGCTCGCGCCGGCTGCCGCCTTTGCGGTACAGAGACTTGGCGAGGGCGACGTTAGCGCGTTCCGCGCGACATTGGATCCGACAGTGCCGCTGGCGCGGCTGATCTTCCGGGCGCCGACGCAACACTACAAGACGGGCGTGGTCTTCCTGGCTTGGCTGAACGGCTTTCAGGATCACTTCGTGATGCTGAACGGCGCGCAGGCGATGCGGCCGCTTCCCTATTTCACCGAGGTTTTCAGGCTCGCGGATCAATGCGGTCTGCTTCGCGATCCGGAAGTGGCCGTCACCCGCATGAAGCGCCTCCTCGCAGTCTACGGAGTCTGAGATGAGGGACTTCTCTTCGGACCACTCGGCCCTCGCACTGAACACGGCGAGCCTCGGCCACAACCTCGAGGGCCACGGTGCGGGCTGGACGAGCGAACAGGTCATCGATGCCTGTGCCGAGCGCGGTTTCGGGAGCATCGTGTTCTGGCGGCGCGAGATCGGTGAACGCGCCGTGAAGATCGGCGAACGGGTTCGTTCTGCCGGGCTGACCGTGGCGGGTCTGTGCCGGACCCCCTTTCTGGTAGGCACCCAGGCGACGGATGTCGAAAGCGTCATGGACGATTTCAAGAGGTCGATCGACATGGCGGCAGCCTTGGGGGCTCCGGTCTTAACGATCGTCGTCGGAGGCGTGCATCCGGGGACCAAAGGGGTTGCCGAGAGCCTGAAGATCGTGGCGGACCGCGTTGCCGAAGCCGCTCCCTGTGCACAAGCAAGCGGCGTGAAACTGGCGCTGGAGCCACTCAATCCCGTCTACGCCGGCAACCGGTCGTGCCTCACGACGCTGCGCGATGCCGTGGACCTTTGCGATCGCATAGCTGCCCCGAATGTCGGTATAGCCGTGGATGTCTACCATGTCTGGTGGGACACGGAGCTTGAACGGCAGTTGAAGCGTGCCGGCGCCGAGCGAATCTACGGCTATCACCTCTGCGACTGGCTCGCCGAAACGAATGACGTGCTTCTCGACCGCGGCATGATGGGCGACGGCGTCGCCGATCTCAAGGCGATCCGTTCATTCGTTGAAGGCGCCGGCTATCGCGGCCCTTGCGAGGTCGAGATCTTTTCCGCGAACGACTGGTGGAAACGCGATCCCGGCGAGGTGCTGGACGTGATGGTCGAGCGTTTCCGCAACTGTTGCTGACAGAGAGTAGGAATCCATGAAAATACTTGTGACGGTGAAACGGGTGGTCGACTACAACGTCAAGATCCGGGTCAAAGCGGATGGATCGGGCGTCGAGCTTGCCAATGTGAAGATGTCGATGAACCCGTTCGACGAGATCTCGGTCGAAGAGGCGCTGCGGCTGAAGGAAGCCGGCAAGGCGAGTGAAGTGGTGGTCGTGTCGATCGGCCCGGCCAAGGCGGAAGAGACGCTCAGGACCGCGCTCGCCATGGGCGCCGACCGGGCGATCCTGGTCGAGACCGAGGACCAGGTCGAGCCGCTCGCCGTCGCCAAGATCGTCAAGGGCGTGGCCGAGGCCGAACAGCCGGGGCTGATCATCGTCGGCAAGCAGGCGATCGACGACGATTCCAACCAGACCGGCCAGATGCTGTCGGCATTGCTTGGCTGGGCCCAGGGCACCTTTGCCTCCAAGGTCGAGATCGGCGACGGCAAGGTCAACGTCACCCGCGAGGTCGGCGGCGGCCTGCAGACGGTCGAACTGAAGCTGCCGGCGGTGGTCACCACCGATCTCAGGCTCAACGAACCGCGCTATGCCTCGCTGCCGAACATCATGAAGGCGAAGAAGAAGCCGCTCGACAAGAAGACCCCGGCCGACTTCTGCGTCGACACCAGCCCGCGGCTGAAAGTCTTGAAGACGGAAGAGCCGTCCGGCCGCAAGGCCGGCGTCAAGGTGAAGACGGTCGCCGAGCTCGTCGAGAAGCTCAAGACCGAAGCCGGCGTGCTTTAAGTTCAGGAAAGGGAGATATCATCATGGCTATTCTGCTTCTGGCTGACCACGACAACAGCCACCTTTCCGACCAGACGGCGAAGGCACTGACGGCGGCAGCGAAGATCGGCGGCGACGTGCATGTGCTGGTTGCCGGTCAGAACGTCAAAGGCATCGCCGAACAAGCCTCCAAGCTCTCGGGCGTTGCCAAGGTGCTGGTCGCCGAGGACGCCTCGCTCGCTAACAATCTCGCCGAGCCGCTGGCGGCCCTGATCGTTTCGCTCGCCGGCAATTACGACACCGTTATTGCCGCCGCCACCTCGGTCGGCAAGAACGTCATGCCGCGGGTCGCAGCCCTTCTCGACGTCGCCCAGGTTTCGGAGATCATCGAGGTCGTCTCGGCTGACACGTACCGGCGGCCGATCTATGCCGGCAACGCCATCCAGACGGTGCAGACGAGCGAGCCGAAGAAGGTGATCACCGTGCGCACCGCCTCCTTTGCCGCCGCTCAAGAAGGCGGCTCGGCACCGGTCGAGACGGTTGCCGCCGCGGCGAATCCGGGCCTTTCCGCCCATGTTTCCGATGCCCTGTCGTCCTCCGACCGGCCGGAACTGACCTCGGCGAAGATCATCATCTCCGGCGGTCGGGCGCTCGGCTCCTCGGAGAAGTTCAAGGAAGTCATCCTGCCGGTTGCCGACAAGCTCGGCGCCGCCGTCGGCGCCTCCCGCGCCGCCGTCGATGCCGGCTATGCGCCGAACGACTGGCAGGTCGGCCAGACCGGCAAGGTGGTCGCCCCGGACCTCTACATCGCCTGCGGCATTTCCGGTGCGATCCAGCACCTCGCCGGCATGAAGGACAGCAAGGTGATCGTCGCCATCAACAAGGACGAGGAAGCGCCGATCTTCCAGGTCGCCGACTACGGCCTCGTCGCCGATCTCTTCGAAGTCCTGCCGGAACTCGAAAAGGCGCTTTGAGGCGAGCATGGCCAATCAGGATCTGCCGGAGAGCTCGAACTGGCAGTGGCTGAAGAAGGCCCGGACGGTCTCGTTGTCCTTCAGGAAGTGCGCCGTCCCGAAATAGATGGGAACAGGCGTGAGGCTCAGCAGCTCCACCCGGGTTATCGTGTCGTCGTCCGGTCCGACGGACCAGGTAGGCAATATGGAAAAGCCGAGGCCTTCGCTGACATAGCGCTTGATGCTGACGCTTGACGAAACCGAGATCAGCGGCTCGACGACCGCACCCTTGCTGCTGAGGAAACCGGTGGCAATGTCCCTTATTATCTGTCCCGGTTCATGCGAAACGAAAGGACGACCGCAGGCCCATTCGGGAATATCTCCCTCGGCGGGAGCGGGTCCCCAGGTTCGGGGATAGACGAGCGAAAGGCTGTAGCGGCCGATCAACTGCTGGATCACGACGGAGTCGCCAAAGTGCCGCTCCGCAATGAATATGTCGAGGCTGCCCTGGCGGACCAGGTCGGACAGGGCGGTGTCACGCTCGTAGACGACAAGCTCCACGTCAGGGCGGCTTTCATGGAATTTCCGGACGACCCTGGGAAAGAGATCATGGAAGATTCCCTGCGGCATGCCGATCCGCAGCACCGGACGCTGGCTCTCCATCAGTCGCGTCAGACGTGTCAGCATGATGTCGAATTCCGGGCGGATCAACTCGTAAAGCGCAAGTCCCCGCGGTGTCAGTCCCACGCGCCGTGCCCCGCGCTCGGCAACGACCAGCCGCTCGCCGAGGAGGTGTTCCAGCCGCCGGATATGGTTCGCCACGGATGGATGGCTGAGATTGAGCTCCCGGGCCGCAGCGGAATAGGAGCCGGTCCGTCCGAGTTGGTAGAACGTCTGGACAAGTGAGAGGCTGATGCTGGGCAAGTGGCGGTTCCTGCGGCTCGTGGGCATTCGCGCCGAGGACGTTACGGTGAGCAGGGGCAGGGCCGCAAGGCGCAGCTTCGGCAAGTTGTAAGTTTTTTCATAACTCGTGCCCTTGTTCTTTTATCGACGCGGTTTTGCCGGGCGCGCTACGATCTGTCCCGAGACCTCCTTGCAAGGCGTTCAGATCAGGTGCGCGAGCAGCATTCTTCACCACCAGTCATTGTGATAGGCGCGGGCATTGTCGGCGCCGCGACCGCGTCGTTTCTCGCGCTCGCGGGTACGCCAGTTCGGCTGCTCGACGCTTCGACGCCGGCCAGCGGGGCGACCGGCGCTGCAGATGGTGCGGTGTCGGTGGCGAGCAAGCGCCCGGGTCCGATGATGACGATGGCCCGGGCCGGAGCGGCGCTTTATCGCGAACTCGCCGAGGAGGGGTTGTTCCAAGGCCTCTTCCACAGGCGGCCCACCTTCCTCGTTGCGACGAGCGATGCGGAAGCCGACGTCCTTTCCGACCACTCGGAAGCTCTCGCCGAGGTCGGTGCGCCGGTGCTTTGGCTCACCCGGGATATGGCTGCAGACAGATTGGCCCCGCTCTCCCGAAAGACGGTGGCAGTGCTTGAAGTCGAAGACGAGGGGCACGCGATCGGCTACAGCATAGTTTCGCGTCTGATTTCCGCCGCAGGGTTGAAGGTGGAGCGCAATTCCCCCGTTGCGGCGCTGGAATACGACGGACGATCCGGCCGCGTCAGCGGCGTTCGTGTCGGGGAAGCGGTGATCGAAGCCTCGGCGGTGGTCGTCGCCGCAGGTGGCGGCGCGGGCGGGCTTATAGGACTTCCCGATGTGTCGCGTCCACGTAGGGGGCAGCAACTGGTGACCGAGCGGGCACCCACCCTGAATGCCGCCCTGCCGGGGTCGCTTCTCTCCTGCAGCTATCTCCTCAGCAAGAAGCAAGGGGGCGATGCGGATCAGCGCGGATATGGCGTCGTCATCGACCCGCTCGAAACCGGCCAGTTCCTGATCGGCTCGACACGGGAGGAGGGCCGCAACATCCCTGAAAATGATATCGACGCGGTGGCTCACCTGGCGGCCTCCGCTGGGGACATGGTGCCCGCGCTAGGGCGCTTGCGCATCCTTCGGTGCTTCGCCGGAATCCGCACTGCGATATGCGATGGCCTGCCGATGGTCGGCAGGATGCCCGGTGTCGACAATCTTTTCGTCGCAGCCGGGTTTGAAGGAGACGGCATCTGCCTTGGTCCGCTGACTGGCCGGATCGTGGCGGATCTTGTTCGGGGGGAGGAGCCGGAAATCGATGTTTCGCCGTTCGATCCGGGCCGGTTCGCCGGTAGGAGCATCGCGGCATGACGGCCGTCCGGACTTTTTTCTGGCGGGGCTCCGAGGTGCCGTTCCGAGCAGGCGAAAGCATTGCAGCCGCCCTTGCCGGTTCGAACATCCATGGATTCGGAAAGGATCCTGCCGGGTCACCAACCCGGTATTTCTGCGGCATCGGTGCCTGTCAATCTTGCCTCGTCCGTGTGGATGGGCGCGCAACCGAGGCCTGCCTCGACCCGGTCTATGACGGAATGGTCGTGATGGCGCTGGAGGATGACGATGCGTGAGGCCGACATCATCGTCGTCGGCGGTGGACCGGCCGGCGTGTCGGCGGCGATCGAAGCCGCGAAATCGGGGCTCTCGGTGATGCTTTGCGAGCAGAGGCCGGCGCTCGGCGGCGCCATCCATCGCCAGCCGGCCGAAGGCGCAACCCCCGTTGCCGTCTTACCGTCACTTAGGGGCCGCTGGCAGGCCCTGTCTGCGGAGCTTTCCGCCTCGGGCGTGGATGTTCGGACGCGCCGCGCATTCGTCGGCGTCGACAGCACAGGCGCCGTGTTGATCGAAGACCGGGCAGCTGGCAAGGTCGAAGTACGCCGGCCGCGCGCCTTGATTTTAAGCTGCGGGGCCGTGGAGCGGGTAAGACCGCGTCGGGGCTGGCATTTGCCCGGCGTCGCCGCGGCAGGCGGTCTCCAGGTGATGCTGAAGGAGGGCCGCGTGCCTGGGGGACGCATCCTGCTTGCGGGGAGCGGCCCGCTGCTGCTCGCTTTGGCCGCACAAATGACGGCAGCCGGCAATCCGCCCGTGGCCGTCATCGAGGAGGGAGACCCTGCTTCGCGGCCCCTGGCAGGTGTCCGTCTGCTGGCTCATCCATCCATCCTTCCGGACATGGCTGCCCTGATGATGCCTGTCCTCTTCCGCCGCGTCGTGTGGCGCCGCGGCACGCGCCTGACGGAGATCACCCAATCCGGCGATATGCTCACCGCGTGCCTCATCGCGCCAAACGGGCGGGAGGAGCGGATCGAGGTCGACCGCATCGGTCTCCATGACGGGCTGCGTCCGAACGATTTCGGCCTGCCGGCCAATGATGCCGCGGCAGGCCTCGTCATCCTGCGGGCCGGAGATGTGCGCGAAGTGCTCGGCGCGCACGCCGCCGAGGCGGATGGAGCCGAAGCGGGCCGCGAAGCTGCGGCACGGCTGGCAGGGCGCCCGCCGCGCAGTGGCGCGAACGGGATTCGACGCCTGCGCTCTCTGCAGACCAGCCTTTCCCGCCTTTTCGCGCCCGTCCACGGTGCGCCGATCCTGGACGATTGTCCCGGAGACACGGTGATCTGTCGTTGCGAGAACCGGACGATCAGCCATCTGAAAGCACAATTGTCGGGGCCGGACACCGTTTCAGCACGAGAATTGCGGCTCAACGGACGGTTCGGCATGGGCGCCTGCCAGGGGCGCTTCTGCTCCGAATGGACGCTTTCACTGATGTCCGAACTGCGCCCCACAGCCTCTCCGTCAAGTATCGCCGAAATGGGCGCTTGCCGTTGGCCGTTGCGGCCCGTAGCTCTGTCGTCGCTCGCAAAAGGTGGCACGAACGCCGACACACTGACAGAACCGCATATGGAGGAGATCTCGGCATGACGCTGCAGGCCCGTTGAGGAAAGGGTTGCCGCCGCGAGCTTCGCTTTTACCCTTACGATCGAGGATGCAAAACAAAAATTCCAATAAGAGGGGTACACAGATGAACACAAGAATACTGGGTTTGGCCGCCGGCCTCGCCGTCCTGTTCGCGTCCACATCTTGGGCGCAGTCGATCACCGTAGCGATCGGCTCGGAGCCTTCGACCCTCGATCCCCAACTCCGCGATGACGGGGGTGAGCGACAGGTCAACGACAATATTTATGAAGCGCTGATGGCGCGCACTGCGACTGGCGATCTCGTGCCGGGCCTTGCCGCAGATGCGCCGACACAGGTGGATGCCAGGACCTGGCAGTTCAAGCTGCGTGAAGGCATCAAGTTCCACAACGGCGAGCCATTCAACGCCGATGCCGTCGTCGCTTCGGTGCTGCGGGTGATAGATCCGGCGAACAATTCGGAGCAGATGGCCTATCTTGGTCCGCTTTCAGGAGCCGAAAAAGTCGATGACCTGACTGTCCGCATCATCACATCCGCCCCCGACCCGATCCTGCCGGCCCGGATGTATTGGCTGAAGATGGTCCCTGCCGCCTACTCGAAGAACGCGACCGCCATCGCGGAGAAGCCGGTCGGAACCGGCCCCTACAAGTTCGGCACCTGGGACCGCGGGAACAGTATCACAATGACGGCCAACACCGATTACTGGGGTGGGGAGCCGCAGATCGATGATGTGACCTACCGCTTCGTGAGCGAGGCAGGCACGCGGCTATCGGGGTTGGTCGCCGGTGAATTTGACGTCGTCGTCAATCTGCTTCCCGAATTTGCCGACTCCGTGCCTCAGGCAAAGTCGGTAAGCGGCCTCGAGACATCGGTCATCATTCTCGGCGTGGACAATCCGGCCGTGAAGGATGTGCGAGTGCGCCGGGCGCTCAACATGGCAATTGATCGGCACGCCCTTGCGGAAAGCCTGTTTGCCGGCAACGCGAAGGTAACAAAGGGACAGCTCGTCCTGCCGGGCGCCTTCGGCTACAACGAGAGTCTGGAAAACTGGCCTTACGATCCACAGGGTGCGAAGAAGCTGATCGCGGAAGCGGGCGCGGCCGGAACGACGATCGATCTCGTCGGCGAGGCGGGGCGCTGGCTGAAGGACCGGGAGCTGGTCGAGGCGGTTGCCGCGTATTGGACCGAGGTCGGACTGAAGGTGAATGTCGAGATCCTCGAATTCTCGGTGTATCTCGACCGCATCTTCGACATGGGCAACCGGCCCGACAGCTACTTTGTCCTCAACTCGAACGAGCTTTTTGACGCCGACCGTGAAATGGCCTTCGCTTACGAACCGGGCCAGGGCGGTGCCTCGAACAGCGACAAGGCCCTCGGCGAGGCCATCCGTGCAGCACGTTCGGAAGTCGACGTGGAAAAACGCAAGGCCGCCTATGCCGTGATCACGAAGAAGCTGCACGACGAAGCCTATGACGTCCCGCTTCTGAACCATCAGGACATTTACGGCATGTCCGAAAAGATGGAATGGCAGCCGCGGGTGGATTCAAAGATTATTGTCAGGGAAATGAAGGTCAATGAGTGACGCTGGCAAAATCGAGGCGCAGTTGAGGGCGATTGCGAAGGTCAGGCTGCCTCATGGGGCTTCTGAGGAAGAGATCGCGGATTTTGTTCGAGGCCTCGTCATACTCGATGACGTGACGTTGCGGGCGCGTCGCGTGGCCGAAAGGCTAGCCCAGGACGAGATGCAGCCATGACCGCGCTTGAAAACCTGTCGATCAGGAAACTTGCGGCGATGGTCCGGGCACGTGAGATCTCCGCCGTTGATGTGACAACCCATTTCCTTGGCCGAATCGTGGCCTACGACGATGCACTTTGCGGGTTCAACGTGCCGGCACCGGAAGCAGCTCTGGACGCCGCACACGATCTCGATACGTATCTGAATGCAGGAGGCGAGGCGGGGGCGCTTGCCGGCATACCGCTCTCCATCAAAGATATAGCCGATGTTGCCGGGCTTCCCTCTGCGGGGGCCTCGGCGTCACGGTCAGGGCGCACGGCCACTGCCGATGCGACTGTCGTTGCCCGTATGAAGGCGGCGGGTGGGATCGTGCTAGGCAAGGCGAACTGCCACGAGCTTGCCTTCGGCGGCCCGTCTTTCGATCTGCCTTTCCCGCCTGCCCGCAATCCCTGGAATCTTGACCGCTTTCCCGGTGGCTCGTCGAGCGGATCCGGCGTCACCGTCGCTGCCGGCCTCTGTCTCGGATCGCTGGCGACCGACACGGCCGGTTCGATCCGGCTTCCGGCCACGATGTGTGGCGTCTTCGGCCTGAAGCCCGGTCACGATACGCTGCCGCTCGACGGTATCGCTGTCCTCGCGGCCACGATGGACCATGTGGGCCCGGTCGCCCGGACCGCCGATGATACCCGCATCCTGTTCGACGTCATGGCAGGCCGCAGCCCCGGTTCACCCTTCGTCGAATCGCTAAAAGGTCTTCGGATCGGCGTCCCGGAGAATGAATGGGATGTTGGACGGCTGATACATCCCGATGTGCGGGCGGCTATCGACGGCGCCATCGAAGTCGCCCGGTCTGAAGGCGCAGACATCGTGCCGCTCCGGCTTCCTTCGCTGGAGGATTTCCACGCCCCGGGCACCGTTCTCATGATGTGCGAGGTTGCTGCGGAGCATGCCGCTTCCGTCCGTGCGGCCTGGGACAAGTTCGGCGCGATATTCCGGGCTCGCGCACTTGTCGGTGAGGGGATAGCGGTTCATGACTTCCGACTGGCCGAACGTCTGCGCCCTGTTTTGAGGAAGAGGCTCTTGGACGCTATGTCGAACGTCGATTGCCTGCTGGTCCCCGGCGCACTCGCGCCGCCCGGGCCGCTTGCGTCGGTCGACCCCTTCTATTTCATGAAGGACCCCATTCCGAATATCGTCGCCAATTATACTGGCTTTCCCGCTCTCGCCTTTCCGGCAGGTTTTGGCGGCGACGGGATGCCGGTCGGAGTGCAGATCATGGGGGTGCCGCGCTCCGAGCATCGGCTGCTCGACATTGCCGAGAGCTTCGAAAGGGCTGATCCATCGCGGTTTGCGGCCAGGACGCCTCCGGGACTGGAAGGCCGGCCCGAGCCTTGCCTGTTCAAACTAGAACTTCCGGCTCGAGCCATGTGATATCTGAACAAAAAACAGGGGAACTTGGATGAAGAAGATACAGAGACTGACTGCCGGCATCGTGATGTTGCTCGCGTCGACACTTGCCGCATCGGCAGCATGGGCACAATCCATCACCATCGCCATCGGGTCGGAGCCTTCGACGCTCGATCCGCAGCTTAGGGATGACGGCGGCGAGCGACAGGTCAACGACAACATCTATGAGACGCTGATGGCAAGGACGCCGACCGGCGAACTCGTGCCGGGTCTGGCCGCGCAGCCTCCGAAGCAGGTCGACGCCACGACCTGGCAGTTCAAATTGCGGGACGGCGTCAAGTTCCACAATGGCGAACCTTTCAATGCCGATGCCGTGGTTGCATCCGTCTCGCGGGTCATCGATCCTGCCAACAATTCCGAACAGATGGCGTATTTCGGTACGATCAAGACGGCCGAAAAGGTCGATGACCTGACAGTCAACCTCGTCACCACAGGCCCGGATCCGATCCTGCCGTCGCGCATGTACTGGATGAAGATGATCGCGCCCGGCTATGCCAAGGACGGCGATCTTGCCGGTGCGCCGGTCGGAACCGGCCCGTACAAGTTCGACAGCTGGAACCGCGGGACGGACCTGAAGCTCGTTGCAAACGCGGACTACTGGGGCGGGGAACCGCAGATCGACGACGTCACCTACCGCTTCGTGACGGAGCCGGGCACGCGCCTTTCCGGCCTGCTTTCCGGCGAATTCGACGTGATCACAAACCTCCTGCCGGAGTTCACGACAAATGTGCCGAAGTTCGCTGCCGTTCCCGGCCTCGAGACGTCGGTCTTCGTTCTGGGCACGGACAACGAAGTTACGAAGGACCCGAAGGTGCGCGAGGCGCTCAATCTCGCCATCGACCGCAAGGCCATGGCCGAGGGCCTGTTCATGGGCTATGCGACCCTCGCCAAAGGGTCGCACATCAATCCGGCAGCCTTCGGCTTCAACGAAAAGCTGGAGCACTATCCCCATGACATCGAGAAGGCGCGGGCGCTGATCAAGGAGGCAGGGGCCGAGGGCAAGCCTCTCGTGGTCGTCGGCGAATCCGGCCGCTGGCTGAAGGACCGTGAGCAGATCGAAGCGGTCGCGGGTTACTGGGCCGAGACCGGGCTGAACGTCACGACCGACATCCAGGAATTCTCGCAGTACCTCGACAGCCTGATGGGCGACGGGCCGCGTCCCGACGCGATCTTCATCGCCAATTCCAACGAACTGCTCGATGCCGACCGGGAAATGTCCTTCATCTACCACAAGGACGGTGCAGCGGCATCGAACTCGGATGCCGAAATGGCCACCATGATCGAGGCGGCACGCGTCGAAACGGATACTGCAAAACGCAAGGCGCTTTATGACGATATCCAGAAGAAGGGCCACGACCTGAACTACACCGTCCCGCTGTTCAATCTCCAGGACATCTACGGAATGTCGGAACGCATGGAATGGCAGCCACGTGTCGACGCGAAGTTGATGGTGAGCGAAATGAAGGTAACCGAATAGCGTCGTCCGCAGGTGGATTAACTCTTGCCGCGGACCTGTTCTGCGGCAAGGGTCGCCCCGACCAAAGGAATGCCTCATATGCTGGAATTCATCCTCCGCCGCCTGTTCCAGGGCGTGCTCGTCGTCTTCGGGGTGACAGCGACCGTCTTCGTCGTGACCCGACTGGTGGGCGATCCGGTTGCGCTGATGCTTCCGCTCAGCGCAACGGAGGCGCAAAGGGCTGCCTTTGCCCAGCAGATCGGCCTGGACCAGCCGATCGCCACGCAGTTCCTGCGTTTCGTCGGGGACATCGCCACACTGGATTTCGGAAACAGCCTCTGGCAGCGTCGCCCTGCGATCGAAGTCGTGTTCGAGCGCTTGCCGAACACGCTGCTGTTGATCGCGGCAGGGCTTGGAGCCGCAGTCATGCTTTCGATACCGCTGGGCGCCGTTTCGGCTCTGCGTCCGGGCGGACTGGTCGATCGGCTGACCATGTCGGTCGGCCTTCTCGGGCTCGCGATGCCGCAATTCTGGCTCGGTCTCGTCGCCATCATGATCTTTGCGGTCACGCTGAGATGGCTGCCGACCTCCGGCATGGGCACGGCCGCTCACCTTGTTCTTCCAGCCCTTACGCTCGCCCTGACGCCGCTTGCGCGCTTCACGATGATGGTGCGCGCGTCAATGATCGACGAACTCAACAAGCCCTATGTCAAGACGGCAAGGGCAAAGGGCCTCGGGCTAACGCGTATTCTGCGCGTCCATACCTTACGCAACATCCTGGTTCCCTTTCTCTCTATCTCCGGATGGGAACTGATTGCCACTCTCTCCGGCTATACGGTTGTGGTCGAAACGGTGTTCGCGTGGCCGGGGCTGGGCCTGACGGCCGTGCAGGCGATCCAGCGGGGCGACCTGTTTCTGATGCAGGCCATCGTCTTCGTCATCGCTTTCCTGATCGTCTTGATCGGCATCGCGCTCGACATCCTGTCGAAGGCGGTGGATCCGAGGATGGAATTGAACTGATGGCCGCTTCCGCTTCCGCCGCTTCACCCACTCCTGTCGGCACGCGCGTGCCGCGCGGAAGGATATCGGAGCTCTGGCACGACAAGACCGCCGCCATCGGCCTCGCCCTCATCCTGCTCATCGTGTTCCTGGCCCTGTTCGCTCCGCTCATCGCACCTTACGATCCGGCCGCGCAGTCGATCATGGCACGGCTGAAGCCGCCGGTCTGGATGGAGCGCGGTACCTGGGAACACTTGCTCGGAACCGATAATCTCGGCCGCGACGTCCTGTCCCGCATCATCTGGGGTGCGAGGGCGACGCTGACGATCGGCGCCGTCACCTGCCTTCTGGCGGCGACACTGGGGACCGTCATCGGCCTTTGGGCAGGCTTCATGGGAGGACGCACGGACTCGATCCTGATGCGTCTGGTCGACATTCAGGTGAGCTTCCCGGGCATACTTCTCATCCTCCTCGTCGTCGCGGTTCTGGGGCCAGGCGTCTGGACGCTTGTTGCGGTCCTGTCGGTGACGAACTGGATGGTCTATGCCCGGCTCGTGCGCGGCATCGTCTCGTCGACCCGTCAGACCCCTTACGTCGAAGCAGCCGAAGTGATCGGCTGTCGTCCTGCAAGGGTCATCTTCAGGCATATCCTGCCGAACATCGTCTCGCCGCTGATGACGCTCGCGATCCTGGAGTTCACCAATATCGTGCTGGCGGAAGCAGCGGTGTCGTTTCTCGGCTTCGGCGTTCAGCCTCCGGCGACGTCATGGGGGCTCGACGTCGCCTCGGGACGGGACTACCTGTTCATCGCGTGGTGGCTCGTGACCTTTCCGGGCCTTGCGATCGTCGTGACAGTGCTGTCCATCAATCTCTTCGCCAACTGGTTGCGGGTAACGACCGACCCCGAGGAACGGGAGAAACGCTTTGCGCGCGCCGAGGCGGCCAGGCGGCGGCGCGGGCGACGGAGGGCGGAAGCATGACCATGCCTCTGCTCGAGATCGACAACCTGCATGTCTGTTTCGATACGCGCGCCGGGACCGTCCAGGCCCTGCGCGGGGTGTCCCTGACCGTCGCACCGGGCGAAACGCTCGGCATCGTCGGCGAATCCGGATCCGGCAAAAGCGTGACGGCACAGGCGGTCATGGGCCTGATCGACGTCCCGGGGCGCATCTCGGACGGTGAGATTCTCTGGGAGGGAAAGCCGCTCGCCGGGTTCGATGTCGCCAATGCTGCGCGCGATATCTGGGGCAGGGAGATCACGATGATCTTTCAGAACCCAATGACATCGCTCAATCCGCTGATGACGGTGGGGGCGCAAATCGCCGAGGTGATCGAGGTTCACATGGGATCCAGCAGGCGAGCGGCGCGACGTCGGGCGGCGGAATTGCTTTCGGCAGTCGGCATCTCCGGGGCGGAGCGGAGGCTCGATCAGTATCCGCACGAGTTTTCCGGCGGCATGCGACAGCGTGTCATGATTGCCATGGGAATCGCCTGCGAGCCCAAGCTCCTGATCGCCGACGAACCGACAACGGCCCTGGACGTAACGATCCAGGCCCAGATTCTGGAGCTTCTGGCGGAGTTGCAGGAGAAGATGGGGTTGGCGATCGTTCTGATCACCCATGACCTCGGCATCGTCGCAGGCCTCTGTCACCGCGTCGCCGTCATGTATGCGGGGCAGATCGTCGAAACCGGTCCGGTGGATGCGATTTTCGAGAATCCATCGCATCCCTATACGCAGGGCCTGATCCGCTCGACACCAGGCCTCGATGCCGACGAGGAGCGGCTGACGGCGATAGACGGAGCTCCGCCGGGGCTGTTGCAGCCGCCTTCCGGCTGCGCTTTCCTGCCTCGCTGTCCGATTGGCGACGAGGGTTGCCAGGGGCCTCAAGTTCTCCGTGCGGTCGGTGCGGGCACAGTGGCCTGCCGCAAGGCCGGCGAACAGGCATGGAGGGAGGCAGTATGACGGTCGCCCCCGTGCTTTCGGTTTCCGGCCTCGCCATCGATTACGAACTCTCGTCCGGCGGACTTTTCCGCAAACGCCGGAGCGTCAATGCCGTCAGCGATGTGAGCTTCGACCTGGCACCGGGCGAAACGCTTGGTCTTGTAGGCGAATCCGGCTCCGGCAAGACGACCGTCGGCCGTGCGGTGCTCCGCCGCATTCCCGCTGCGCAAGGCAGGATTGTCTTCGGCGGCGAGGACATTACCCATCTCGGTGGCGAGCCGCTGCGACGCCTGCGTGCGCGCATGCAGATCGTCCTGCAGGATCCCTATACGTCGCTCAATCCGCGCATGAAGGTCTCGAGCATCGTAGCGGAACCGCTTATCGTCCACGGCCTCGCCGCTTCCGCAGAGGAGGCGCGTGCCGCCGTTGCCGAATTGCTGGAGCGCGTGGGACTGCCCGGCGATGCCGCCGACCGCTATCCGCACAGCTTTTCCGGCGGACAGCGCCAGCGGATCGGCATCGCCAGGGCCCTGGCGCTGAAGCCCGCGCTCATTGTGGCTGACGAGCCTGTCTCCGCCCTCGACGTCTCGGTGCGGGCTCAGGTCGTCAATCTTATGCAGGACCTGCAGCGCGATCTCGGAATATCCTATCTCTTCATCGCGCATGATCTCGCGATCGTGCGGCACATCTCTCACCGGGTGGCGATCATGTATGCGGGGAGGATCGTCGAGATCGCGCCGCGCGACGCCATCTACCAGCGGCCTATCCATCCCTATACAGAGGCATTGCTGTCTGCGGTTCCGGTCGCCAATCCGAAGCTCCAGCGCGCCCGGAGGCGCATCGTGCCTCCGGGCGAGTCCGTCGATATCGCCAGTCCGCCGACCGGCTGCCGCTTCCATCCGCGCTGCCCGCTTGCGACCGACCGGTGCCGCGAAGAGGCTCCGCAGCTCCTGCGCAAGACCGGCGATCACTTTGCCGCCTGCTGGAATCGTCACGCATGATGGAATTGTTGATCAGCCCTCAGGGGATAGCCGCGGCCGTTGCGCTCATTCTTGCCGGCGCGGTTCAGGGTTCCACCGGTTTCGGGTTCAACATGCTCGCAGCGCCGATGCTCGCCATCATCGATCCCGCCTTCGTACCGGGCCCGATGCTGGCAATGGCGATAGCCGTGAGCGCCGGCGGTACGGTTCGGGAATGGAGCGACGTCAACCGGCAGGACCTTGCCTTCTCCCTGACCGGACGCCTGCTGGCGGCAGGGGCGGCCGCGTTCTGCCTGCAATTGCTAAGCCCAGATGCCTTCGCGGCCGTATTCGGCTTCGGCGTGCTCTTCGCCGTGGCGCTCAGCCTTGCGGGGCTGAGGATCGACACGACGCGCAGTTCGCTCTTTCTCGCCGGTGTCCTTTCGGGGTTCATGGGCACCTTGACCTCGATCGGGGCTCCGCCAATGGCCATGGTTTATCAGAATACCGGCGGCGCACGCATGCGTGCGACCCTGAACGCCTTCTTCGTCGTCGGTGGCATCATCTCGATCGGAGCGCTTTTCGTCGCCGGCAGTTTCGGCCTCTCCGATCTCCTTCTTGCCGCCACCATGCTCCCCTTCGCCTTCCTCGGCTTCCTGCTGTCGGGCTGGGGACGACGACTCGTCGACCGAGGGCATGTGAAAGTCATCGTCCTCATCGTGTCGGCGGCTTCAGCTCTTGTTCTGCTTTTGCGCGCATTTTCATGAGGATGCAATGACAGACGCACCAAGAATTCTCATTACCGGTGCTGGCAGCGGAATCGGCGCCGCAATCGCGCGGCGCATCGCGACGCCCGGCATGCGGCTTTTCTTGCACACGGGCGCGAATGCGGAAGGACTAAGGACAGTCGCGAAGGAGGTGAGCGCAAGAGGCGCCGAGGTTGCCACGGAACTCGGAGATCTGTCCGATCCGACCGTTCCCGGACATCTCGTCCAGGCGGCGCGTGCAGCCTTCGGCGGGCTCGACCAGATCGTTTCGAATGCCGGCCGCGCGCAGCGATCTTCGTTCGGTCAACTGACGGACGCAGACCTGCAGACCGCGTTCGACATGATGCCGATGGCCTTTTTCCGGCTGGTCGACGCCGCTCTGCCGGACCTGAGAACATCCATGCAGGGGCGAGTGGTCGCCGTCAGTTCCTTCGTCGCCCACGGCTTTGGAACGAATGGGATGCATTTTCCCGCATCCGGTGCCGCCAAGGCTGCGTTGGAGGCTCTAGCCAAATCGCTTGCTGCCCAGCTCGCGCCGGTGGGTGTGACGGTAAACTGCGTCGCACCCGGCTTCACGCGCAAGGACACCGGAGGCCATGCCGCGACTTCATCAGCAGCAATGGAAAGCGCACGTGCGGTGACACCGAATGGCAGGCTCGGCGAGCCGATCGACGTGGCAGAATTGGTCGCCTTCCTTCTGTCACCCGGAGCACGCCATATCACAGGGCAGGTCATGCATGTGGACGGCGGACTGCTGCTGGCATAGCCGGCGTTGACGGTCTCAACATCAGATGAATACCGGGCTTCTCGCAGTCGCGGTCGCTCATCGCAATCGATCCGACCCGCAATCTCCCACGCCGTCAAAACGTCGGAGAGTGACATTCTTACTTTGCAGAATCAGGACACTTTAGATTCGCGTTTTGACAACCGGCCGACCCTCCGATCGGACGACCGACGGCCTTCAGGCACAGATCCTGGAACTCCTGCGGGACCTACAGCGCGAGACCGGCATGGCTCAGATCATGATCACCCATGATCTCGAGGTCGCCGCGGCCATGGCGGATGATCGGATCATCGTACTGAACGGCGGCAAGGTGGTGGAGAGCGGCAAGGCCGAGGACGTCTTTACCAATCCGAGCCACGCCTATACCCGCCGGCTGATGTCGGCCGTGCCCCATGCCGACGCGCCGAAAGCGCCTCGGAATGCCGCACAAGGCGAGGTCCTGTTAGCATGCGTGCAATGCTGGATTTGCCCGAACCGGACTCGCCGACGATTTCCCCACGACGAAGCGTGAAACTGACATCGTCCACGGCCCTGAACTCCCGCTTGGGCGAGAACGGGCCGGACCCCAGCTTGTAATGCTTGCTCAAATGGGCGACCTGCAACGACTTGCTCGAAGCTCAATACGCTCTGTTGCCGCAATCACGGCCGATGCTTGCGCAAACGGGCCCAAACATCCGATCGATGTAGCACAACACTCAAGTGAGTGTCCTTAAGGCGGCGGTCCACGTCAACGAGGAGATCGTCAGCGCTGCACGTCGTCTGCTTTTCCGAAAGCGGCCGGCCTGACCGGATTGCCGGAACTCGAGAGCTTGTCATCCCGAGGACGCCTTATCTTGCAGCCTACATGATGCTGGCAGATATGATTCGGATTCTGCGTGTCCTACATGGCGCCCAGATGTCGCCCAGCGAGTTCGAAGACGAGTAGAAGCGGCTCCACTTCCTACTTCGTGGATCCCTGCTGCAATTCCCTGAGCACGCCGATGACGCCGACCGGCTTGTCGCAGATTTCGGGGTGGGCTTGCCCTGATCTCGGCGTTGCCAACGCGCAGCGAGTATACTCGAATAGCTCGGCGATTTTGGCAAGTAATGGGCCGCCGCTCGACGTTTCCGCAGACAGAGCTATCTACCTCCTGAAAAGCGGGACGCTTTTGTCCGTACCCGCGCGACGTGGCTTTTGATCGGAGGGAGGACCGACATGCTGTTCCGTCCTGGAGCTCTCGTTGCAGCGACCATGCTCTTTGGGTTGCCGGCCTCTGCTGAGGAGATTGTACGGATATCCGGCTGGGGTGGGTCCGAGGTCGCCATTGTCAACGGGCTATTGACGAACGTTCTTGCCGAAAAGCTCGCGGAAGAGGGAATCAGGGTAAAGTACGAGCCTGTTGATGGCGACTATTCGCAATTCATCATCAACGGCCTGTCGGCGGGCACCGCTCCAGACCTTTTTTACGTCGACACCTTTTGGGCGCGGTCGGTATTCAGCGCCGGTCAAGCCGCACCGGTAACAAACGACGTTTCTGGTTTTGCAGCCAATCTGCTGACGGCCTTCACCTACGATGGGAAGCTTTACTCAACCCCCAAAGACTTCAATACGCTGGCCATACATTTCAACAAGGACATTTTCGATGATGCGGGCGTCGGCTATCCGAGCGACGACGACACGTGGACGACGCTGCAAGAGAAATTGGTGGCCGTGAACAAGTCGCTTCCGGAGGTCGATGGTCTCTGTGTTGTGCCGGAATATGCCCGGTTCGGCGCCTTTGCGTTGTCGACCGGCTGGTCGCCCTTTGATGCTCGGGGAAAAACCGTACTGGATAAGCGCTTTCGTCGGGCATTCGATTTCTATACCGGCCTCGTGAAGTCCGGGGCCGCCGTTATGGCCGCCGACGCGGGGCACAGCTGGACTGGCGGTTGCTTGGCGTCGGAGCGGGCTGCCGTAGCGATAGAGGGTGCTTGGATCCTCAGCGCGTTGCGCGATAGTGCTCCAAACATGAATCTCGGCACTGTCCGGATGCCGAAAGACCCAGAAAGCAGCAAACGAGGCAATATCGTCTTCTCCGTCGGCTGGACCGTCAACGCGGCCTCGAAGGTCAGTAAGGCTGCTGCAAAAGTCGCCGAGCTTCTAACTACCGAGGAGGCCCAGCAATGGGTTTTGGAGCAGGGGCTGGCCCTCCCGAGCCGGACTAGTCTGAATGACAACCCGTGGCTGCGCGGCGGCCAGCCTGAACAGATCGCAAGCCGAGTGGTCCTTGAAGGCCTCTCGGACGATCACGTTATGCCGTATTTTTTTGGAGACGTCGGAGGGAGTTGGATGCAGCCGATCAATGCTGCGCTCAATTCTGTCATCCTCGGGGAGGAGGATGCGAACACAGCTTTGCTATCGGCACAAAGCGCCTTTGACCGGATGCTCGCCAAGTAAGTTTCTCTCGGGCTAGCAACGGTTAGAGAACGCACGAAGCAGGCGCCCGCGGGAGGAGCATGCATGTCACGAGCAAGGTCAGAAGAGAGGAGCGGCTGGCTCTTCGTACTGCCTTTTACGATCTCGATGATGCTGTTTTTTGCCTACGCGATTGTTCGGACAGCTTACTACAGCTTTACCGATTTCGACTTGTTCAAGGCTCCAAGCTTTGTCGGGATGTCCAATTACACTGCATTGGTCTCCGACGAACTTTTCCTCCTCGCCTTGCGCAACACTATCGGCTTCTCGCTCATCGTCACAACGACCCAGACTGTGCTCGCACTTGGTCTGGCAGTTCTCGTGAACCATGCCGTCCGGGCGAGGGGACTCATTCGGACGGTGTTTTACCTGCCATCGATCATGTCCAGTGCGGCCATGACGCTTATCTTCCTGTGGCTCTTCCAGAGAAATGGCTTCATGACCGCGATCGCCAGCGTCGTGCTTGCTTATCGCCAGCACATCCTTTTGTTCCTCGTGGGCATGGCTGCTCTGCAGGGCGCGCTCGTTCTCAACGCACGACGCAGCTACGAAGGCATTTCGATCTTCGATCCGTTCTTCCTGCTCGTCGCCGCCGTCGGCGCGCTGGCGCTTGCTGCTTCCTGTGCCCTCGCGGGATTGCTGTCTGTTTTCGACAATAATCTCCTTATTTCCTGGCTAAATACGCAGCGCCATTTCCTTTTCATGCCGGTCACGCTGTGGTCCGTGGCGTTAATGAACGTTTTTACGACGGTCCCGACGCTGATGCTGTTGTTCCTGGCAGGCCTGCAGTCGATCCCGAGCAGCTTATACGACGCGGCCGAGGTCGACGGAGCCAACGCTTTCCAGCGATTTCGCCACATAACCGTGCCGGCGCTCAGGCCGGTGACCTTTGCCGTCGTGACGATGGGCGTCATTGGTACCCTACAAATGTTCGACCAGGTCGCAATTCTAGGAGATGCGGCTCCCCTCGCAAGTCGGGTAACGCTTGCCTACTACGTTTATGAGAACGCCTTTCCGGCAGGCGCCTCTTCGAGAATCGGTCTGGCAAGTGCTGCGGCCCTGGTCCTTGGCATTCTTACAATCGCAGCCGTCTACGTGCAAAAATCGGTCGGCGTGAAGGAAAAGGGCGAATGATGGCGAGCATGCCGGCTGCGGAAGTCTCGCCCTCGCGCCGCCGTTTGCCGGCTGGCGCGCTTCGTCGGCGGCAGCTTGCAGCGAGCGCCTGGGTATATCTGGCCTTTCTCGCCGTTGCGACCATCATGGCGGGGACATTCGTTCTCGCCTTTATAGCGAGCTTGAAGGTCGACCCACTCGAGAGACCGTTCCGCATCTATTTCGATCAGCTCAATCCGGCCGCATGGGTCGCCGCCGCTCGCTTGGGACGGGAAGGTGCGGGTGACGCTTTGTGGGGAGGGCTTGCTCCTGGCGCCAACGTTCACTTCAGTGTGACGTACGCGGCACCCGCCGATGCTAGGATTGTTGAACCCAGAGCCGAGATTCCCCGCCGCCGCCCGGGTTCGGGCATCGCCGCTGCGCTCATGCGGCATTATGCGGCGGATTATGCGTCAATTGCATTGAGAAGCTCCAGTTCGGCAACAAAGCAGGCTCGTGACAAGAGGGGAATTCGGCAGGGTTGGCAGGCGCGGACATTCGTCTATGAGATCACCTACCGCTCCGACCGCCATAATGGCCCCTGGATCGAACGTACGCCCGTCAATCTTACCGCTCCGACCTCTCAAACGCTTATCGACAGTCCGATTTCGCCATCGCGATCCGAGCGTCGCGGACGTTTGCTGAGCTGGGATAACATCACACCAGGCGCTCTCGGGTTGATCTTCAACAACTACCGGAGGGTCATAAGCGAGACGGCTGACCTGCAGACTGGGAAGAGCCTGATTGGAAGCTGGCTGGGCAATAGTCTTGCGATCGCCACTGGGCGCCTGGTCCTGACGCTCGTCGTCGCCAGCCTTGCGGGGTATGCGCTCGCGCGGCTGAAGTTCAGAGGCAGCCGCTTACTGTTCGCTGCAGCACTCTTCTCCATGACGATTCCGGCGCAAGTGACCTTCGCGTCAAACTATCTGATTTTCAGGGATCTGTCGCTTCTGAACACACCCTGGAGCGTAATCGTCGTTTTCGTCGCCTCAGCCAACGTCCTCTTGATGAAACAGTTTTTCGAGGGGTTTCCAAGAGAGATAGAGGAAGCTGCAATCGTCGACGGCGCAAACCGTTTTCAAGTGTTCTGCAAGATCGTTCTGCCAAACGCCAAACCGGCCTTGTTGGTCAACGCGATTCTCGCGTTTCAAGGCGCCTGGAACGACTTCTTTTGGCCCCTCGTCCTCATCACCAGCCCACCTGAAGCGCTGACGATCCAAGTCGGGCTTCTCAGCCTACGTCGTTCGTTCGGGGGGGTGCAGGGTGATTGGGGACTCGTTTTGGCAGGTGCGTTCATCTCGATCGTGCCAGTCGTTATCCTTTTCGTGCTCTTCCAGCGCCACATTGTCTCCACTGAGTTCGCCAAGGGCACCACATAGCAATGCCACCCAAAGCCGTCCATTGTGAGTGCCGGAGTGCGGATTGCTGATCAATGCTTATCCATAGCGCAGTGCTTCCAACGGCGACTTGTGCGATGCGCGGATTGCCGAGTAAAGGCCAAAACGAGGCCGACCCGTGCCGAGAACGGAGAGCAAGCAGAACCGCGCAGCCGAAAGCTCGACCCACATTCCGAGCTGCTGTTCGGCAAAGATTGCCCCGCCGAAGCCGATCGCGGCACCTACATTCCACTCCTCCCGTTTGCACGCTTTCAAATGTCACAGCGCCAGCTCCCTTTCCCGCTTGCGCTCGAGTGTGCCCCATGTGTTGGGTTGAAGCGCGATGGTCGTGCGGGGAACTTGCGATTCCCGCCTGCGTTGTTCGTCAGTCAACGGAAGGAGGGCCTTGGATGGCAGACGACAAGACTAAGACGGCAGCTGACCGCCGACTGGTATCGGGCACCCAGAAGTACGAGGTCGACTACTTTGCGAGGAAGCACGGCATCGCTGTTGCGGATGCACGCCGCATCATCAAACAGCACGGCAGCGACCGCGACGCTGCCGACAAAGCGGCCAGCCGCTTGAAGGGCTAGAGGCGATTCTGTCTCCTACGGAAGCCTAAGCTGAAAGCCCGCGTCTATCTTTGTCAGCGGGACGGCCCGCCTCCTCTCGCACCCTTTAGCGGCACGCGGATGCTCTCCTGTACTGTGGGGCTGAGCGGCCGCCGTTCTATTACGTCCGAAAGCCAACCGCCGGTAAAACATCCTCAGCAGAAGTCTTGGAAGCGCATTCAGCCGCAAACCGCAATCACAGTGGCTGCAACCAAAATGTGGTCAGTGACGGAGTTTTGCCGAGGGTCTTGTGCGAGGGAGAAGAACGGCGCTTGACCCGCCTCTTGGGCCGGTTCGCCACGGCTCGGGGGTTGCTTCACAACGCAAACCGCGCTCCCAAGTGGAGGTATAAATGCGCGCAAACGGTAGAATGAGTGACCGACTTTGACGGAAAGCGCCCCTCAGCCTGCAACTGCCCCGTCCGCCAAGTGGCCTTGCGCGGTGTGAAGGCATTCAAGCTGGACGCCGCGCGCGTGACTGCCAGTTCTACTAGGAAAAATTATGAAAACGCTGCTCGATTCCAGAAGAATCGGTAACTGACGGTGCGATGCAAGAGCCACCGAGGCAACGTCGCGGCCCTTGGACGACCAATACGCCGCCAATCGTCACCCTCACTGCAAGGAATAGGGTGTTGGCTCCCCGGCCCGTAGGAATTGATGCGAGACAACCAGGTCACGCTCTACGGTTGCCACGGGGCCTATAAACTGAACTGATAGGAAACCGGCAGCCAACGATAGCCTCTATCCTTCCGCTCAACAAACCCGAGCGAGGGGAATGACGTATGGTATCCGGCGACGGGAAGCCGATCGGTTGCAACCATGTCATAGATGTGCTGCCGGGTCTCCGCGCCTTTGGCCTTATCCATGTCGAAAAAGGCGTGCCACTCGGGATACGCAAGCGATGCTACCTCGTGATGGGCGCAATCGCCCCAGACGAGCAGTTGTTTGCCCTCGCTTTCGATGTGAAACGCGAGGTGGCCAGGTGTATGCCCATAGGCCTCGACCGCACGAATGCCGGGAACCACATCACTACCCGGTTTGATAAAGCTTGTACGTTCGGCCAAGGGAACGACATTTCTGGCGAAGAGCTTTGCCGACACATACTCGTTGTCACTGGGAGGGGCTGCGAGACGGTCCTCGGACGACCAGAAATTGAACTCCACATCACCGGTTGCATATCGAGCGTTGGGGAATAGTGGTCTTCCACCCTCGATGAGGCCGCCTATATGATCAGCATGGCCATGGGTCAGGACCACGACGTCGATCTGCTCCGGTGCAAAGCCGGCCGGGCCCAACAGGTTTGCGAGCCAGCCGCCATTGGGCCTCGGGACGAAGCCGTTTTCGCCGTTACCGGTATCGAAGAGCACGAGCTCTTTGCCCGTGTTCACGATTGTGGGGGTAAAGCCCGGCCGAAATTTCCTTTCGGGAAGCAGGCTTTGCCGCATCAACTCTTCGACCTCGGACTGCGGGCGATCTTGCCCGACGATAGGCCACGGTCCATCGAGCACGGGGCCGGCATCGAGGATATTGGTCACTTCAAATCTTCCGAGCTTGAAACGATAGTGCGTTGGCATTGACGGACCGAGCGGCATTCCGGCACCTTGTGCCGCCGACCCGAACAGGCCGGCTATCGCCGGAGCTGCTACCAACGAAGCGGCCGAGGCCAGGACTTGCCGTCGAGATAAGTGGGGTAGAAGCATCATGCGGTATCCTCCACGTGGGTACTGGTCTCTGCTAGAGCAGCTCCACTGCGCTCGAAGCAGTGACCGCGTTAGCCGCAGCCGATCTGACCGCATAACGCTCCAGCACAGGTCATTCCATTTCTGCGAGCTTCACCTACACTGCAGTCCCGCGATCGAGATGAGGCTAGGTGGTCGCAAGTATTGGGAGGTTAGCCATGTCGGCACCGGATGGCTTGTATGAACGTGCTGCTCCGGACGGCATGCTCCGGCCCTTTTGGCACGTGGATGAAGTGCATACGTTCTTTGTAGGACCTCTCGAGTATAACAGGCTCCACCAGCATGGCGCTCCCGTTTTCCTGGCAGGGATCTACAGCGAATTCCGGCTGCGAATCCATGGGGGCCATTGGCATTCGTGCCGTACGGCGGTCATTCCCGCTGGTGTAGTTCACGAGCTTGATCTCTGCGGCTATCCGCTGGCCGTATTTTACGTCGAACCAAAGCATGGCGGCATCGAAGTACTTGTATCGCTGTCCGGCAATATTTGGGAAGTGGACGGCGTTGTTATGGGGCGCAGTGGCGAGGTTTCCGTCATGCGCGAGCTGTGGGAGGATAGTGCCGCCGCCAGATGGGCCGGTTTGGCTCTGGAGGACTTGCTCGCCTTTTCCGCACGACGGGCCACTAAAAACAGAGACACGCGAATAGCGGCGGCTATTGATTACCTGCGAACACACCCGGGCGAACTCACCTCAGTATCGCCCCTCGCAAAGAGCCTAGGCCTTTCCTCGTCGCAGTTTCAACGCGTATTCACCCGAGAGGTGGGCGTGCCTTTCCGTCGCTACCGCGCTTGGAACCGGATGCGTGTGGCCATAAGTGAGATCGTGAACGGCAGCAACTTTACGACGGCCGCCCACACCGCGGGCTTCTCGGATCAAGCGCATTTCACCAATGATTTCCGCCGGACTTTCGGCGCGCCGCCTTCAGTCAGTCTTCTGGCTTTGAGGAAGCCTCCTTCCCAGTGAATGCAAGTGGGTACGGGATAAGCCCGTCCCCAAGAGCGGGCTCCGGCCCCGGCCTTGGACGCCTGATGTTAACGTCTCGCTGTCGTTATTGGGCCATCACTAGACGGCGCATGTCGAGCGGCGGCCACGAACATTGGTGGGAGGCCGTGTCCCGCAAGCGCGCCAAACCTTGCCCTAGATGCGTCGGTGAGGTGCATTGATGCCTGTCAAAGCAAGGGTTGCACAATGAACGGCCTGCGGTTCGGATCTTTCAGGAGCTTTTACTCGGGGCCTGATTCAAGACTTTGACCGAGGATCCAACCAAGACCGGGCGTTCATCCAGCGTAGCGGGGGGCCGCCGGAAACCGATTCTCAATGTCCGACATGAGGGGCGGCCGCAGGTAAGCGAAGCCCCCTTGTGGATGTCCCTCGATGGCGGGATCAGGCCTCGGGTTCGTGGCAAACCACTTCGATGTTGTGCCCGTCCGGACCAATGACGAATGCTGCATAGTAGTTCGCGTGGTAGTGGGGGCGCAGGCCAGGAGCACCATTGTCTTTGCCACCCGCCTCGAGAGCCGCGCGATAGAAGGCTTCGACTTGCTGGCGATTGTCGGCCGTGAACGCCAAGTGAAGATGCGCTGGCTTCTCCTCGGTTTGGTACAGGCACAATGAAGCCTTGCCCTTTGGGCTAAGCTCGACACCGTACGCCGGCAGACCCTCAGAGACTACGGCTACGCCGAGCGGTTCGAGTGCCTTGAGGAAGAACGCTCTGCTCGCTGCGTAGTCGCTGACGCCGAACTTGACATGGTCAAACATGAGTTTCTCCTGAAGTGTGTGGGCTTGCCTGACGAAGATACGCTCGGAGCATACCTTTGCTGCGCACCTTGCAATGTCGACTTGGCTGCAACGGTCTTCGCGGGCGCTTGCGTCTGTGTCTTGATGGCATGTCTCAGCGATTAATGGCAAGGAACAACGTGGGGAGTGAAGAACCGCAACACCCTAATTCCCATGACAAGCGGCTGTTCGGGCAATGTCCGGGCATTCGATCTTGCAATGGGTGTTTCCTGTGGCCGACCGAGGGTTTGGATCGGACCGCGACAACCTTCCGGCAGGTCGTGCGTTAGTAGACGAAGAAAATTGGAGCGCGGAGAGCACCATGCCCTCAAGATTTCGTTTCGACGTACTTGCGAAAGCCGGCTACACCGCCCGTGGTGTCGTGTTCCTTCTCGTTGCCGGACTCGCTCTTTTCTCCGGAGTGACAGGCGGTCAACCGGAAATGAAATCAGCGCTCTTGACGCTGCTTGGACAGCCCTTCGGCCGGGCCTGGGTCGGATTGATCGGGCTCGGTCTGCTCGGGTTCGTCGCCTGGAGATTGGCCCAGTCTCTTGCAGATAGTGATGGCCACGGATCCGGTCGCAAGGGGCTCACTGTGCGCGGTGCACTGTTCGGCAGCGCCGCAATCTACCTTGGGCTTGCCGGCTACGCCCTTGGACATGCACTGTTTTCCGCGGGAGGAGACCAGGAATCGGGTGAGAAAGGGCTGGCGGAATGGATCATGTCGAAGCCATTCGGCTCATACTTGGCAATCGCGGTCGGGATCGGCTTCATCGTCGGTGGGGTCGTCACCGCCTACAAAGGCCTCACCCGAAAGTTCGAACGATATCTTCGCATTCCCGACCGGAACCGCGTCCTTACGTTAATCTGCATTTACGGCCTCGTCGCGCGTGGCGCAGTCTTCGTGATTATCGGTATCCTGTTTGCCTATGCGGGATTCCGGGTCGACCCGGAACAGGCTGGTAGCATCAGCGATGCCCTGGAGTGGCTTCGACAACTGCCGTTCGGCTCGATTCTGTACATCGCGGCCGCTGCCGGTATTGCTGCTTTCGGCATCTATAACCTCGTTGAAGCGCGGTATCGCGTCGTCCGCGGCCCTGATCTGACAGCGGCGAAGCAGCCGATTTGGCTGCAGAAAATCTGACCCGACTCAGCCGGCCAGGCCGAATTGACCGCCGGTTTCGAGAACTGGCACGTCGACTGTAGATTAGAACCCGCACAGTAATTGCGTAGGTTTGCAACCATCGGACGGATCTAAGTGTAGGCTTTGACTTCCATACTGAACGTTTGGGCGGGCAGGAGGAATTCCACAAATCCGAAATCGGTAGGGCAAGGCGACGCTTAGTCCTGCCGGCCCCAACGAACCTGGTGACGCTCGCGCTGCCGCCGCGCCCAACTTCAACTGTTCGGGAGCGTTGGTAAGCGCGCGGCCGGTTCGTCATGCCGCTGCCTTCCATCCGTCCCGGATGTGACGGTATCCATCGCGATAGACCACTTCGGGCGTCTCGGAGAAATCGCGCCAGACCTTCGTTGCTGCCGCGAGGTCTTTCAACGCGCGACCGAAGGCCTCGATTGTCAGCCAGCCGTCATAGCCGCTCGCACGGATTGCCTTGAAGGTCTCCGGCCATGGAATGTTGCCATGGCCCGGTACCCCGCGGTCGTTTTCTGAGATGTGGACATGAACGATTCGGTCCGCATTGCGGGTGAAGGCCCCCACGGGATCGGCTTCCTCGATATTGCTGTGGAAGGTGTCATACATGGCGCGAATGTTCGGATGCCCGATTGCATCAATATGAGCAGTAAGGTCGTCCATTGTGTTGACGAGATAACATTCGAAGCGGTTCAGCGCCTCGAGCGCAACGGTGACACCGCGCTGGGCGGCATGATCGCCGATCGTGCGCTGCGAGAAGATGGACCGCCTCAGTTCCGCGGCGGTGGGCCCGGTACCGGAGAACTGGCCTAGCGTAGAATGCAGTGGACCGCTTAGCGCGTGAGCGCCGAGGGCGGCCGCGCAGTCGATAGCCCATTGCATGTAGGCGATGCCGCGCTTGCGGGTCGCAGTGTCAGGCGAAATCAGGTTCATGGATGGGTCGCTCATGGCAGAAACAGCAGTGCGCTCCAGACCTATGCCATCGAGCAATGCGCCGAGGCGGCGGTAGTCGTCCGGAGTGCCCTCGAAGATCGGTATTTCTACACCGTCGAAGCCAGTCGCCCTGATGTCCCGGAGTAGCTTTTCATGTTTCCGGCTGACGCTCGTCGTCCAAAGAAACATGCACATACCGATCTTCATGGTTCCTTCCTCCCGTTTCTCACTGCCGCGGTAACGCCTCCCCACGCCGGTCGCCATCTGGTAATACCAAATGCGGCGATATGGTCAAGTTAGCAACGGCGATGATTTTGGACCGAAGCACCGAGACAGGACGGGCGCTTGTTAAAAATCCCAGAAACGCGAGGCTGCGTAAGCCGCCTTGCCGGCACAGGTAATTTGGGATAGACCTTTTAGGAAGTAGAATTGGCCAAACCAGAATAGGTTCGGTCGGAGTGGAGGAGATGCTCCGGCACCCTCGAGTGCCGCGGCAGCTATGATAGTTTGGGAGGACGTTTATGCACCTTTCGACGCACAACTGGATGCGGGCGGAGCCTCTCGCCGTCACGCTGAAACGCATCAAGAAGTACGGCTACGAGAGCATCGAGATTTCAGGCGAGCCGGCCCAGTACGACATCAAGGACACTCGCGCACTGTTCAAAGAACACGGTATTCGCTGCTGGGGCGCGGTGACGCTAACGCTCGGTGAGCGCAACCTCGCAGCCAAGGATGAGAGCCAGCGAGCAAAGTCGGTGGACTACGTCAAGAGTGTTATAACGATGGTCAGTGAGCTCGAAGGCGAGATCGTGACCCTTGTACCTGCGACCGTCGGAAAGGTTGTTCCGGATGGCACCGAGGAGGAGGAATGGCAGTGGGTCGTGGATGCGACGAAGGAGTGCTTCGCCCACGCCCGGGGAAAGGGCGTCCGGCTGGCGATCGAACCGCTGAACCGGTTCGAGACTTATCTCTTCAATCGTGCTGCCCAAGCGCTCGCGCTGGCCGAAGCAGTTGATCCCGATTGCGGCGTTTGCCTCGATGCTTTTCATCTCAACATCGAGGAGGAGGACATGTATGACGCCATTAGGCTCGCCGGAAACCGGCTTTTCGATTTCCATGTGGCGGACAACAACCGCTTTGCGGCGGGCCTCGGTCATCTCGACTGGCCGAAGATCGTCGCCACGTTGAAAGAGATCGGATACGATGGCGCGCTCACCAATGAGTTCGTGGCTCCGGTAGACCGCACGCCGGCGGCGAAATACCCCGATATGGTCGAGCGCAATCCGGTCGATATCCCGCCGGAGCAGCTCAAATTCATCCAGGACCACGGATCGAGCCTACTGACCGAGAAATTCTACGATGACCAGATGCGGATCACCGCAGAGACGATCCTGCCGCTGATCAAGTGAGGACGGAGCATGCCCCGCGGCCTTCGTGCTGCGAGGTTGGGAGGCGAAATGCGTATCAAGACCGTCCAAGCCTGGTGGGTTCGAATACCTATCGCAGCCAATCGGCAGCATCAAAGCGATTTCGGTCGCCTGACAACCTTCGACGCGGCGATCCTGCGCATAGAAACAGATGACGGGATCGTGGGGTGGGGTGAGGGCAAGAATGCTGCGGGTAGTGCGGGTTCTTACGGAACGCTCGTGCACATGCTCAACTATGAGGTAGGGCCGAGGCTCGTCGGTCGCGATGCCGCTGATATCTCCGCCGTCTGGGAGATGCTCTACAATGGCGTGCGCCACGAGAAGGCGGCGATGTCGGGTCATGCTATGCCGGAGCTCTCACGCCGGGGCCTCTCGATTGCCGCTATCAGTGCTGTGGACATCGCGTTGTGGGACATCCTTGGCAAATCGCTGGGCGTGCCGGTATGGAAGCTGCTCGGCGGGCGTAAGGCGGATCGGCTGCCTGCTTATGCTTCGGGCGGGTGGGAGAGTGCCGAAAAGATCGGCGGCCAACTGCAGTCCTACCTTGCCAGTGGCGGTTTCAAGGCGGTCAAGATGAGGGTCGGCGCGATGGACGGCGCGCCGTATGTCTCGGCCGCCCGCGTGCGTGCTGCCCGCAAGGCGCTGGGCCCCTCGGTGGATATCATGGTCGATGCGCATGGCACCTACACGGTTGCCGACGCGAAACGTTTCATCCAGCTCGTCCGGGATTGCGATCTTGCCTGGTTCGAGGAGCCGGTGATAGCAGACGATAAGGCCGGCATGGCGGAAGTGCGCGCCGCTGGAAACGTGCCGATCGCCACCGGCGAGAGCGAGGCCACTCGCTTCGCTTTCCGCGACCTTGCGGTGCTGCGCTCAGCCGATATTTTCCAGCCTGATCCGGCGTTCTGCGGCGGCATTACGGAGGCCATGCGCATCGGTGCGATCGCCAGTGCCTTCAACCTCCGTCTTGCACCGCATTTGTGGGCCGGTGCGCCGTGTTTCTTCTCTGGCCTGCACATCTGCGCGGCCTCCCCGGCAAGCTTCGTCGTCGAGTACTCGGTCGGCGCGAACCCGATGATTCACGACCTCGTCGAGGAGACTGTCGCCGTGAAGGACGGGATGCTAGAGATTCCCGATAAACCAGGCTTGGGATTCACGATAAATGAGCGCGTCCTGGAGACTCATGCGCAAAGACTTTAATTATGAAAGAAAACAATCTGCTTTCGGATCTGGCGGCCCATCTATTTTCGACTTCGAGCGGCAATGGGCGAACACCCTCGGAGCGGGAGCTCGCCGAGCACTTCGCCGTCAGCCGGGGACAGGTCCGGGAGGCTCTGGCAATCCTGGAGGCCATGCGCATTGTGGAGCGCCGGCCGAAGTCGGGTATCTATCTGACGACGACGGAGGCGAGTGTCGAGGCCATAGCACTCTTCGCGCGCGCTGGCGTACCACTGGACCCGATCGTGATCTACGAGACGGTAGAACTCCGCAAGATCCACGAAATCAAGGCTGCGGAGCTCGCCTGCGCACGGGCGACGGAAGAGAACTACGAACGGCTGCGCGAAATTCTCGCCGCTTCCGAGACGAGGATCGCTGCGGGCGAGGGCCTCGCGCGCGAGGACAGGGACTTTCATCTGGAGATCGTGCGGGCGACGAAGAACAGCGTGTTCCACCGGATCTGCAGCGTCTATTACACCATGGGCGAACAGCGACTGCCTATCTACTTCGCTGATATCGCCCGCAGCCGCCGCTCGCATGAAGAACATATCCGTATCTATGAGGCGCTGCTCGCACGCGACGGCAATCTCGCACAGGCTTTGATGAACGCGCATCTTCAGGGCGCGGAAAGCTACTGGAAGGGTCTCATCGGCGGGCCTGCGACAGCCGCGGAGTAGTCCCCGGTCGGCAATGAGGAGGCCGATGAGTTTCATTTTCTCGACCCACCAACTGCACCCCGATGCCGAAGCTATGCTGAAGGCGGCGGGTGATCTCCGTGTCGCGTCCGCCCCGGATCCCGAATCGTTGCTTCGTGAAGGTGAGGGTGCGGAGATTGTCATCGTGCGCGCTCCGATACCGCCCGCCTTCTTCGGAAATGTACCGGCCCTGCGCGCCGTAGTCCGGCACGGTGCGGGGCTCGACATGATTCCCTATGACGCGGCCACGGCCGCCGGTGTGCTTATCGCCAACGTGCCGGCGGTCAACGCACCGACCGTTGCGGAGCACGTATTCATGGTGACGCTTGCGTTGCTGCGACAGTTCCGTCCTATGGACCGCGATCTCAGAAACATGGGTTGGAGTGCTGGGCGAGCCCACTCCGACCGAGCACTTGATCTCGCCGGCCGGATCATGGGTGTCATCGGCATGGGCAATGTTGGAAAGGCGGTCTTCCGGATCGCGAAGTACGGGTTCCAGCTGGAGATCGTTGCGAACAGCCGCTCGCCGGAAAGCCTGCCGGACGGTGTACGGTTTCTCTCAGTCGACGATCTGGTGTCGACGGCGGATATCGTCGTTCTCTGTTGCCCGCTCACGCCCAAGACGACCGGGCTTTTAAGCCGCGAGCGAATTGCGCGCATGAAGCCGGGCGCGATCCTCGTTAACGTGTCGCGCGGTCCGGTCGTGGACGATGCTGCCTTGATCGAGGCGCTAGAGATGGGGCGTATCGGCGGCGCTGCCCTTGACGTGTTCTCTACACAGCCCCTGCCGCCCGAGCATCCCTACTTCCGGCAGGACAATGTGATTGTGACGCCTCATCTCGCCGGCATCACCGAGGAAAGCATGATGCGCATGGGAAAAGGAGCTGCGGCCGAAGCGATCCGCGTCATGGAAGGGGGATTGCCCGTTAATCTCCGCAACCCTGAGGTCGTCGAACACTACAGGCGGCGGTTCCCTGGATAGGGCTTCGTCCGTTCCGGGTGGACGCGTCATGGTGGCCATGTGAATGACGGGCAAACGGGCGGAAAGTCACGACCAGGACCGAACCCGTTTTTATGCCGTCAATGACGCCTCAGCCAGCATGGCGCAGGCTCATCCCGCTTCCGCCGTCGAAGAGCACGACTTTTTCCGGATTCCAGGAGAAGCGAACAGACTCCTCGATCTCAAGGTCGGTCTGAGCTGGCACCGTCGCCTGCAAGAAATGGTTACCTGTACGGAGCGTGACGATCTTCTCGACGCCATGGTTCTCGACGTCGTGTACGCGGGCCTCACCTGGTGCGCCGCTTTCGAGAAAGAGATCCTCAGGGCGAATACCGAAGGTAAGTGGCCGTCCGTCAAGCCCAGCGCCGGGGGCGGCGTCAAAGGGCAAGCGGTAGCCTTCGTCCGCGATAGCCTCGCTGGCCCCGAGCTTGCCGGAGATCAGGTTCATTGGCGGCGATCCGACCGCACGTGCAACGAAGGTGTTGACTGGATAGCGATAGATCTCCTGTGGGGTGCCTATCTGAACAAGCTGGCCGTTGTTGAGTACGCCGATCTTGTCGCCCATTGACATGGCTTCGATCTGATCGTGGGTGACGAAGAGGAAGGTCGCGCCGAGATTCATCTGAAGGTTCTTGAGTTCAGTGCGCAGCGCCTCCCGGAGTTTGGCGTCGAGGGCGGAAAGGGGCTCGTCCATCAAAAAGAGGCGCGGCTTGCGCACGATGGCTCGGCCGATGGACACGCGCTGCATCTCGCCCCCCGAAAGGCGGTCCGTCTTGCGGTCGAGTAGATGCTCGATGCGGAGCGTCCTCGCGACACGCGCGACACGCTCCTTGATCTCGGCCGGTTCGACACGCCGGATGCGAGATTTCAGCGGGAATTCGAGATTCTCGCGGACGGTATAGCGCGGATAGAGCGAATACTGCTGCAGCACAAGCGCCACGTCGCGCTCGGCGGCGCCCCAGTCGGCAACATCCTCACCGTCGATGAAGATCTGTCCGCCCGTCGGCTTTTCGAGCCCGGCAATCAGCCTGAGGGTCGTCGTCTTGCCGGCGCCCGTCTCGCCAAGCAGCACGAAAAACTCTCCGTCGGCAATTTCCAAACTGAGATCCCTCAGGGCGGTGTGGGCTCCGAAGGTCTTGGTGATGCCTTTGAGTTCGATATGCGCCATCAGAGCCTGATCCCGAAAGATGTGCCAGTCGAGCTGTCGAAGAAATGCGCCTGAGCCGGATCTATTCGAGCCCAGACGGCCTCGCCGGGCCTGCGTACGAAACCACTTTTTGTCCGCGCGCGCAGCATCTGGTCGCCAACCTTCAGGTCTATGATGTCATGCGAGCCGAGCGGTTCGATGATATGGGCCTCGACGGGCACGAAGCCCTCACGTGCTTCCCTGGACACGAGAACCCCTTCAGGTCGTACCCCGAGGGTGAGATTACCGTTTTGAGCCCCAGCGACAGCGAGCTGGGCCGTGAGATTCGACGGAAAATCGAAGGAAGTTGGAGCACCTCGGACCACGACGCGCGCATGCCCGGCGTCCTCGGAAACGGTCACGTCAGACATGTTCATGACCGGACTCCCGACAAACTGCGCGACGAACATGTTGGCAGGACGAGCGTAGACCTCATGAGGGCTGCCGACTTGCTGCAGCACACCTTCGTGCATGACGACAATGCGGTCGGCGAGGGACATCGCTTCGACCTGGTCATGGGTTACGTAGATCGTTGTCGAGCCCTGTTTGATGTGAAGTCGCTTGATTTCAGCGCGCATCTCTTCGCGGAGCTTCGCGTCAAGCGCGCCGATCGGCTCATCCATGAGCATCGCCTTCGGACGCCGGACGAGTGCCCGACCAATCGCCACGCGCTGCATGTCGCCGCCGGAAAGAGCGGAGGGCTTTTTGACGAGGAGGTGGGTGATCTGGAGCGTTTTTGCAACCGCCTGAACCTCGCGCTCGATATCCGCACGGTTGCCGCGCGTGGCGCGGAGCGGGAAAGCGATATTCTCGAACACCGTCATGTGCGGGTAGAGCGAGAAGGACTGGAATACAAAGGCGATGTCTCGGTGCGCCGCCTTTATGTGCTGCACCGGCTGACTGTCTATGAGGATGTCGCCTTCATCGATCGTTTCGAGCCCGGCGATCGCGCGTAGAGTGGTCGTCTTGCCGCAGCCGGACTGGCCAAGCAGAACAATGAACTCGTTGTCGGCGATGGTGAGATTGAGGTCCTTGATCACCTGAACGGCACCAAAGTGCTTCTCAATCCCGCGTAATTCAATCTGCGTCATGGGTTCCTGCCTTCGTCAGCTTTCTGTTCGGGCGGAACCTTCGACGTGATCATGAAGGCAACCAGCCCAACTAACGTCATCGTCAATCCATAGCGATGAAGGAACAGGTACCATGGCTGGCACAGCGCGATGATCCCAAATATCATCAGGAGCTGCGCGCCTGGCGCGAGATACTTCTGGTTTATCGCACGAAACGTCATTTGCGAATCGCTCCGAAGCTCATGCCGCGCAGGAGATGGTTCCTGAGCAGGAAGGTGAAGATTGCGACCGGTAGCAGGAACAGGAAGGTACCTGCGGCGATAACCGTCCAATCGGGTAGGCCAGAACCAACCTGGCTTGGGATGAAGGGCGGTGCCGTTTGCGCGCGCCGGTTCGTCATAATCAGCGCGAAAGCATATTCATTCCACGCTGTAATGAAGCAAAACACGGCGGTCGCGGCGATCCCTGTGGCGGCCTCCGGCAACACAATCTTGAAGAAGGCTTCCAAGCGCGTGTAGCCGTCTACGAGCGCCGCTTCCTCATACTCCTTCGGAATCTCGTCGATGAAGCCCTTCATCAGCCAGACCGAGAAGGATAGATTGAAGGCGGTGTAGAGGATTATAAGACCCCAGTGAGTGTCGTTCAGCCCGACAGCCCGGTACATCAGGAACATAGGGATTGCCACGACCACGGGCGGCAGCATGCGTGTCGATAGAATGAAGAACAACAGATCCGCTTCGCCTTTCACTTTGAAACGCGAGAAGCCGTAGGCCGTGAAGGTGCCCATGGCGACGGCGAGCACTGTAGAGGTGATCGCCACGATGAGCGAATTCATGAAGCGATTGGGATAGCCGGATAACTGCACCTGACCGCGTCCGGAACGCACGACCTTTTCCCCCCCGTCGAAGACCAGCCGTTCCCACCAGGGAGCGGCGGCATAGTCTTCGGGCTCAGGTGCTGACCGCAACTGAGAGCGCTTGGTGAAGAGCTTGACAAAAGGCGAGATCTCCGGCTCGAAGATAACCGTCGGGGGGATGGTCGTTGCGAGGTTGCGCGGTTTGAAGGCCGTTGACGTGATCCAATAGATCGGTGCGAGGAACAGCAGCGTGATTACGAGCACTGCGGCGATCGCTAGCCGGTTCAGCGCGCGCTCGGAGCGAGTTTGGACGGCCGCCATCTCAGCGCTCCTTCACCCTGTTGAGGTATTTGACGTAAATGTTGGTGATCGCGAGCACCATGATCAGCACTATGTAGGCGAGTGCGCAGGACCGCCCGGTCTGCCATTCCTGAAACGCCATCTTGTAGAGGCGGATCGAGATCACCTCTGTGGTCGGTTGGCTCGTGAGAATGTAGGCGAGATCGAAAGTCTTGAAAGCCTCCATCGTGCGAAAGATGATCGCGATCATGAGTATCGGCGCAACGAGCGGCAGAGTGATACGGAAGAACGTGTAGAACGGTCCCGCTCGGTCGATGGCAGCCGCCTCGTAAAGGTGCCTCGGTACGGCGGAGAGGCCTGCGAGCGAGAGCAGCATCACGAATGGTGACCACATCCAGATGTCGGTAATGGCGACAGCGTAAAGTGCCATTTCGGGATTCGCCAGCCACTCGAAAGAGCCGAGACCGAGCGCGTAGTTGATGATGCCGAAGGAAGGATCGTAGAGCAGCTTCCAGAAGAGCCCGACCACCGCCATCGACAGCATCATCGGCAGCAGAAGCAGTGTCGTGATGAGACCCTTGAACGGAATTTCGCGATTGAGCAGCATCGCCGTGCCGAAACCGACGACAACCTGACCGGTAACCGACACGATCACGTATTTCGCCGTAATGGCGAAGTTCGCCCAGATGAAGGGGTCGTTTAACAGTTCCCGGTAGTTCTGCAGGCCGACGAAGGTGGCCGGCGCGTTCGTCGAAGCACGAAAGTCGGTGAAAGAATAGCCGAGCGAGTAGATCAACGGGAAGATGTTGAAGACGATCAGGAACAGGATCGTCGGAATAATGAAAAGATTGCGAATTTTGATGTCGCTCAAGCCGCGCGAAGCCGCTCGCGACTTCGAATCCAACGATGTCATAACCACGGTGGCCAATGTGCTCCTCCTCCCAGAGCCCGACGCCGGGCGCACTTGCGCCATGTGTTGCCCGCGCGTCGCCGCGTCCGGCGCGAGCCCTGTCCGGTGCCAAGTTGAAGAACGGGAGGGAGCCGGGCACCCTCCCGTAGTGTCTTAGCGTTATTGGCGACCGTACTTCTTGAAGGTCGCGTTCCAGTCCTTGGCGAGAGCGTCGAGCGCCTCCTTTGCTGTACCCTGGCCGGCCGTCACATAGGGATAAATGCGTTGGTTCATCTGGATCAGCAGCTCGGCATATTCCGGCGTTGCCCAGAAGTCCTTTACTCTGAACATGGTCTCGTAGAAGGCCTTGTTGTAGGGCGTCGCGTTTTGGAACTCTTCGGACTCCAACACCTTGGCGCTTGCCGTGTAACCGCCGAGCTCGGCCCAGCGCTTCTGTGTCTCGTCCTTGACGAACCACTCAAGGAATTTCATCGCCTCTTCCTTGTTTTCCGAATAGGAGACGATGGAGATGCCCTGGCCGCCGAGCGCGGCGTACTGGTCGCCCTCGGGGCCGGCCGGATTGGCAAAGAAGCCGGTGACCTTCGCGTTTGGGTTTGATGCTTCATTGACCAGCGCCGGGAAGAAGGCGAAGTAGTTCATGCTCATCGCCGCCAGATTTTCAGTGATCGCCTGGTTGTTCTCAACGAAGAAGGACTTGGCCCATCCAGGAGGCGTAAAACCGTAAAGCTCGCGGTAGGCTTCCAGAGCCTTGACGTTCTTCTCCGAGTTGATGATCCCATCGACCTTGTAAGTGCTGTAGTCTCCGAGTTCTCCTCCAAAAGAGAAGATGGCGTTCTCCACGCCCATAACGAGGCCGTCGTAGGAGTTGTCGGTGTAGATCGCGACGCCGTAGCGTTTCTGGTCCGGACGATGGAAGAACTCGGCGATGTCGCGCAACTGCTTCCAGTCCTTGGGCGGAGCGAGGTCATAGCCATACTTCGCCTTGAAGGCTTCCATCTCCTTAGGGTCCTCGAACCAATCCTTGCGGTATGACCACCCGACAGCGTCGCCCTCGGCAGGGATCGACCAGTACTTGCCGGAGTTCGCAGGATACTCCGAGTAGTACTTCACCGTAGCAGGAGCCATCACCTCGTTTAGCTTGTGCTGGTTGAAAAACTCGGTGAGGTCGACGTAGTGGCCGGCCTCCGATGCGGCGCCGATCCACTGTGAGTCGCCGACGACCATGTCATAGGCCGAGCCCTTGGCGTTGAATTCGGTAAAGGCCTTCGTTTGAAAGTCCGCCCATGGAGTCGTTTCGACCGTGACCTTCACGCCGGTCTCGGCCTCGTATTCGTTTACAAGTTCCTGGAGATAATTGGCCGGGTCCCATTCGGCCCAGAAAATCGTCAGTTCTTGTGATTGCGCGGACGTCCCGCACGCGATCATAAAGCTGATACCGGCCAACAGCCCGGCCACTGTCTTGCGCATAATTTTTCCTCCCCTTTTGTGCATCCCGCCCGCTTTACAACGGCGGTCCGTCTGTCAAATCCTCCTGATTGGCGCTCCTGCGGCGGGTCCTCCTCCGACCCTTTGCGGCTTGGGACAGATATCAGGCCCAAACGAACGCAGCACCAATCTGGTAGTACCAAAGCCAACGAGCGTCAAGATTACTGTTCGTCGCCATCTGCCGCAGATCACCGCTCATAATGCTGGGTTCTCCTACGGAATCGAACCTGCATGCTTTACCTCAGTTCAAGCAGGAAAGAGCTGTCGCTAAGTCGTTATGCACGCGCATCATCTAAATTGGTCAAACCAGTTCCTATGCGGGCGGGAGTGCGCGAGATCATGCCGCGGTTTGCGCATCCCGGACCGCCGCCTCGACCAAGGCTGCTGCCGCCCATTCTGCAACGGCTTGCGCGCGTTCGGCCGAGAGGCCCCAAATATCCTTGAGCACGACCAGCACCTCGACACCGAAAACAAGCGAGAGCGCCTGAGCCAGCTGCTCGCGGGCCTCAGCCGACACCTTGCCCTCGAGTGGCACGGTGACTTGTCGAAGGAGTTCGACGCGGTGCCCTCGCGTGAGCTGTGGTTCGTTGCCGAGCGTACCTGCCTGGCGCTGCGCCCACTGGTCGAGCGAGAGCTTCAGCGCAGCCTTGAACGTCGCCTCGAACTCATCGATGCGCGGCATGGCGGTCGCGAGCAGATCGCCAACGCGGGTGAGCGCATCGGGCGCTTCGGATCTCCAGTCGAGGATCGGGCCGAGCGCCTCGTGCACCACCGCATGAACCAGCGCCGCCTGGCTCGGAAAGTATCGGTAGGCGGTGGCGCGCGAAACTTCAGCGGCTTCCGCGACCTCACTCACCGAGGGGGTTATACCGGACTGCATCAACCGCGTGGCGGTATCCAACATGAGTTTGCGGGTGCGGGCTCGGGGACCGCGTTCGGCGGGTGCGGAGGATTCGCTATGTTGACGTGAGACATCCATGTCTTTACGATACGCGCATCTCATATTTTTGCAAGTGCCGGCAAATCGGGCGGCATGAGGCGGCTTTTCAAGGCAGAGGAGGGCCAGGGCCGCCGGGGAGGAGAGATGAAGCGTATCTACGTCGTTGGCACGGCCGACACGAAGGGGGAGGAACTCGTTTATCTTGCGTCCTGCGTTGAGGCAGCGGGCGGCCGGCCCGTTTTGGTCGATGTCGGCACGCGTCGCCCCACGGTTCTGGTCGACATCTCCGCCGAAACCGTGGCCGCGGTGCATCCGGGGGGCGCCGCCGCGGTGCTTTCCGGCAACGATCGGGGAACAGCGATCGCTGCCATGGGCGAGGCCTTCGCAAGGTTCCTGCCCGCCCGGGACGACGTCGCCGGCGTGGTGGGCATGGGTGGCGGCGGCGGGACGTCGATTATCACCGCCGGCATGCGCAGGCTGCCGCTCGGGCTACCGAAGGTCATGGTCTCGACGCTCGCGTCGGGCGACGTGGGACCTTATGTTGACGTCTCAGACATCATCATGATGCCGTCGGTTACCGACATGGCCGGGCTCAACCGCGTGAGCCGCGTGATACTAAAAAACGCGGCCGAGGCGACTACCGCCATGGCGAACAGGCCTGCGGAGGAAACAGCCTCGAAGCCCGCTCTCGGCCTGACCATGTTTGGCGTGACGACGCCCTGTGTGACTGCCATCGTTGAACGACTGAAGGCCGACCATGACTGTTTGGTTTTCCACGCCACAGGCACCGGCGGACGAGCAATGGAGAAGCTTGCAGACAGCGGGCTTCTATCGGGTGTGCTCGATATCACGACGACGGAGGTGTGCGATCTTCTCTTCGGCGGCGTGCTGCCGGCCACCGAGGATCGTTTCGGCGCAATTGCGCGCACCGATTTGCCTTATGTCGGCTCCGTCGGGGCTTTGGATATGGTCAATTTCTGGGCGCCAGAGACAGTACCGGAGCGATATTCCGGCCGGCTCTTGTATCGCCACAACCCCAACGTCACGCTCATGCGCACGACTCCGGAGGAATGCGCCGCGATCGGAAGGTGGATTGGCGCAAAGCTGAACCTCTGCAGCGGACCTCTCCGGTTCCTGATCCCGGAGCGAGGCGTGTCGGCGCTGGATATCGAGGGCGGCGCCTTCTTCGATCCTGCGGCGGATGCGGTGCTCTTCGAAGCATTGGAGACCACCGTCAATAGAAGTGACCGGCGCCGCATCGAACGCCTTCCGCTCCACATCAACGATCCGCAGTTCGCCGAGGCCGCAGTCGCCGCCTATCGAGACATTGCCAACCCCTGAAAGAGAAACCGATGCCACTAATCCCCCGCAAGACCATTCTTGAAAAGTTCCACGGCATGATCGGCGCCGGCAAGCCGATCATCGGAGGTGGGGCCGGCACGGGAATTTCGGCCAAGGCCGAGGAGGCGGGCGGCATCGACCTCATTATCATCTATAACTCCGGCCGTTACCGAATGGCGGGCCGCGGCTCGGCGGCCGGTCTGCTCGCCTATGGAAATGCCAATGAAATCGTGAAGGAAATGGCCTTAGAGGTGCTGCCGGTCGTGAAGGCTACACCGGTACTCGCCGGCGTCAATGGCACCGACCCATTCATTCTCATGCCCCAGTTTCTCGCGGAACTGAAGGCCATGGGCTTTTCCGGCGTACAGAACTTCCCCACCATCGGCCTCTTCGATGGACGGATGCGGCGGGGGTTCGAGGAGACCGGGATGGGCTATGGTCTCGAGGTGGACATGGTCGCCGAGGCCCACCGGCTCGACCTCCTGACGACACCCTATGTCTTTAACGAGGAAGAAGCGATCGCGATGACGAAGGCGGGTGCAGACATCGTCGTCGCTCATATGGGCGTTACCACGGGAGGCGCGATCGGCGCCACTTCCGCGATCTCGCTCGACGACTGCGTGAGCGAAATCGACGCGATCGCGGCGGCCGCGCGCTCGGTCCGCAAGGACGTCATTGTGCTCTGCCACGGGGGGCCGATTTCGATGCCGGAGGATGCACGGTACATCCTGGATCGTTGCCCAGGCTGCAATGGTTTTTATGGCGCGAGTTCAATGGAACGCCTGCCTGCCGAGGTGGCGATCCGCAGGCAGACGGAAGAGTTCAAGGCGCTTGCCATCAGTACTGTGGTCTGAAGCGAGCAAGATGCGGAGGAGGCCGCGGCATGGCAAAGGAAGAATATTTTCTCTACCCGACGGATGTCGAAAGCTTCGGCTTCGACTGGGGCCGACTTGCGCTGACGGTCGCGCCGGAGGTGAACGGGGCCGAACGCTTCTCGGGCGGTGTGGTCGATTTGCCGAGCGGGGAGGGGCATACGCGTCACAATCATCCGGGCGCGGAAGAGATCATTTTCGTCGTCTCGGGAGAGGGCGAGCAGATGGTGGAGGACGAGAACGGCGATCCGGTGACGCAGAGGGTTGGGCCCGGTTGCACGATTTATGTACCGGAAAGCCGATTCCACTCGACGAGGAACACGGGTCCCGGCCCGATGCAGCTTTTCGTGGTCTATTCACCGGCAGGTCCTGAGCGTGCGCTTCGGGATCTGCCGGATTTCCGTCTAATCCCGCCCGGTACCTGAGGGCGCACGACAACGGCTTTGTGGGAGAAATTCCGTGGCTATCAGCCCAAGACAAACGCTGGCGGCGGGGCCGCCCTTCGATGCGGCGAAACTCGACAGGCTCATGGAGGAGGCGGGCATCGACGTTCTGCTCGCCACGTCCAAGCACAACACGCAGTACCTGCTGGGCGGTTACAAATTCATCTTCTTCGCCGCAATGGATGCGATCGGCCACAGCCGTTATCTGCCGATCGTCGTTTATGAGAAGGGCTCCCCCGATCATTCCGCGTATATTGGCAACCGCATGGAAGGGGGAGAACATCAGAACAACCCTTTCTGGACACCCGCCGTTCATACGGCGACATGGGGTACGCTCGACGCAGCAGCGCTTGCGGTCGAGCACCTGAGGAAGATCGGAAAGGCGGGTGCTCGCGTCGGCATCGAACCGTCCTTCCTGCCCGCTGATGCGCGGGATCTCTTTGCTTCTCGCCTTGATGGTGCGCGCTTCGTGGACGCGACGCACACGCTCGAGCGACTGCGCTCGATCAAGACACCGCAGGAGCTGGAGAAGCTCAAGGTTGCCTCCGAACTGATCACCGATTCAATGCTCGCCACCATCGCGGCTGCACGAGAGGGATCCACCAAGGGCGAGATCATTGAACGACTCAGGCGAGAAGAGACCAATCGCGGGCTGCATTTCGAATATTGCCTGCTGACCTTGGGTGCTAGTCACAACCGTGCGGCCTCGCCGCAGGCATGGGCGAAAGGTGAGGTGCTTTCGATTGATTCCGGCGGCAACTACCAGGGCTATATCGGTGACCTTTGCCGGATGGGCATGCTCGGCGAGCCCGATGCGGAGCTCGAGGACCTGCTAGCTGAAGTCGATTCGATCCAGAAGGCGGCCTTTGCCAGGATCAAGGCCGGGGCAACAGGCAGTGAGATGATTGCTTCGGCGGAAGAGATTTTGAAGAGCTCGCCTTCGGCCGCCTTTACTGACTTCTTCTGCCACGGCATGGGGCTCATCAGCCACGAAGCACCGTTCCTGATGACCAACCACCCCGTCGCCTATGAAGGCGTGGACGCGGATCGGCCCCTGGAGGTAGGCATGATCATTTCCGTCGAGACGACGATGCTTCATCCGCGACGCGGTTTCATCAAGTTGGAGGATACGGTCGCCGTCACGACGGACGGATACGAAATGTTCGGCAACAGAGGGCGCGGATGGAACCCTGGGGGGGTTTAGGAGCGGCGAAATTTTGCGAAAGACGGAGCCCGGCGCACGTTGGCATGCCGGACTCGTAGTATGTCATGTGTGGTAAATCTCGGCGCCAAGAACCCTAAGGCACTCCGCATGATAAGCGTGCGTTGAACGCCGAGAATCCAAGCCTCATGGACTTGATGATTCAAGTCCATGGATCATTCCTCGGTCTTACAATTCTATCGTCTCCCTGCTTCCCTAGGCCCTGCAGTCAGCTTTCCTGCGCTCCGACTACTACGGAAGCTCCGCGCTAGCATCGTCCCTGTCCGGCCTTCGCGGCTAGCCCAGTCCACATTGGGCAGGCGTGCCAAGTCCCGTGTTCCTTTCTTCAACCTTCGTATTATTAGGCGATAGGCTTTACTCCAGCGATACAGGAAAGGGGCAAAGAGAATTGTACCCGTTTCGGACACGGTTCCCGTGCACGCAGTGAGGATCGATGAGCCTCACCGCTTCAAATCGCGTGTCTTGCCTCCCATCCAATGGCGCGACTTGGAGGCGTTACCGGTTACAATTGCCGCGGGTGAGGAGTTTTCCGCCAGCCCTTACTTCCAGAGATCTTCCCGTTCCGGAGCAATACTCAATTTTGGCATGGTAAAGTATTGGACTGGAGCCATGTCTTGAAACGGGAGGAAGCAACATGGCTGTTCAAGTCCCGACGGATTTCCGCCGCGTGATCGTTGCGGCATCGGTGGGAAACATCATCGAATGGTATGACTTCTATATCTTCGGGAGCTTGGCTGCGGTTCTGTCCGTCAAGTTCTTCGAGCAATCACACCCGGTTGCGGCGCTGCTGAGTACGATTGCGCTCTTTACGGCAGGATTCCTGATCCGCCCACTGGGCGCTTTCCTCTTCGGCTGGATGGGCGATCGGGTCGGCCGCAAATACACGTTCCTGATTACGCTAACGGGAATGGGGTTGGGCACCGGTGCGATCGGTTTAATCCCGACCTACGAGTCGATCGGTCTGACGGCTGCGTTCCTTCTCTTCAGCTTGCGGATGATCCAGGGCTTGTGCTTGGGCGGCGAGTATGGCGGTGCCATCACCTACGTCGCCGAGCACGTCCCTGACGAGCGCCGCGGCTACTACACAGGCTGGCTTCAGACTTCTCCAACTCTCGGGATCGTGGTGTCGCTGGCGGTGATCATCGCGGCACGAACCTATTTCGGCAGTGAAGCTTTCGACGCATGGGCGTGGCGCGTTCCGTTCCTGGTATCGTTCCTGCTGGTAGGCATCGCAATCTACATCCGGCTCCAGCTCCAGGAGACACCAATCTTCCAGGAGATCAAGGCCAAGGGGCAGATGACCCAAAATCCCTGGAGGGAAGCTTTCCTCAGCTCCAACATCAAATATGTGGGCATTGCCACCATCGTGCTCATCGGGCAGGGCGTGGTCTGGTACAGCGGACAGTTCTGGGCGTTGTACTTTCTACAGCAGGTCTCCAAAGTGGATCCGCTGAACTCCGCCTATATCGTCGGAGCGGCACTGCTTCTCGCAACGCCGAGCCTAATCCTATTTGGCTGGCTTTCCGACATAATCGGCCGCAAGCCAGTAATCCTGGGAGGAATGCTGCTCGCCGCGCTCACCTATTATCCGCTGTATTTGTGGCTCGGTGCGGTCACGCAGCCTGACAACATCAACTATCCAATTGCGATCTTCATCATCTTCATCCTCGTTTGCTATGTCGGCATGGTCTACGGGCCGGTTGGGGCGTTTCTGGCTGAGTATTTTCCCGGAAGGATTCGGTACACGTCGGTATCAGTGCCGTATCACATCGGAAACGGCTGGGGTGGCGGATTGGTGCCGTTCATCACCTCAGCGGCTTTCGCAGCGACGGGTAGCATCGGGTACGCGCTGATCTATCCAATCGCAGTTCCTGCAGTGTGCTTCGTGCTAGCCATCTTCCTAATGCCCGAGACCCGCAGAATAAGCATTTGGCAGCCAATCGAGCCTCGAACGTAACAGAGATGCAGAAAATCGGCGGTCATCGCCATTGGGGCGGCTTGGGGCAATTACGGTGCTAGTCGACGCAGCCATGGTGGTCTGCCCATCCGAGACACAGCACTGTGCCATACACCCCCACCTTATCGACGGCCTGTGTGTTCAGTCGAATTCCGACGTGCGCGTGTGAGGCTAGTGACGGTCACCATCAGCTGCCGAAGTTCGTGCGCAGCTAAAAGAGATCTCCCTCCAAATCTTAGCTAATCTGACAACAAATCACGGCTTTGATGGCTTCTGTAAACAAATCGGATGAAGCCGTCGCGGGGCTTGGTGGCGACGCTTACGACGGGCCTTCCGTAAATGTTCCGCGCATTAACGGAGCCGAACAGACCCCCGATTCGAAGCGAGAGATCCAGTCGTCATTCGACCATTCGTCGCCAGCACCTTCAAAGAGTGATCTAGGGGTAGCCCCAGCGGTGGGCGGGCCATCCAATTTGAGCGGTTAATTTGAATTTCCGCAGAACTGATTGCAAAACAGAACTGGTTGCACTATTCTGCAACCAGTTGCTATTTGCAATCACACTTCAGCAGATCAAGGGAGGCTTGCAAGAGCATGCTCATCATTAAGGGCAATGACGTTGAGATCGCCACCGAAGCCTTCGGTGATTCTGCCCATCCGCCGGTCGTCCTCGTCATGGGGGGAATGGCATCTATGCTATGGTGGCCTGAGAGATTCTGCCGCCGGGTTGCTGAACACGGCCGCTTTGTCATTCGCTACGACCATCGCGATACCGGTCTCTCGACGAAATATCCGCCAGGTCAGCCGGGATATGCCTTCGACGATGCTGTCGGGGACGTGGTCCGCGTTCTCGACGGCTACCGAATTTCCGCGGCCCACGTCGTCGGGATGTCCCTCGGTGGCATGATCGGCCAGGCAACAGCGCTCAAACATCCTGAACGCGTGCTTTCCCTGACCGCGATCAGCAGTTCGCCGGTTGGGATGAACACAACCCATCTTCCTGCCAGCGGTACGGCTTGGATGGACCACATGAACATGGAGGTGGACTGGTCGGACCGGGCAGAGGCGGTCGCTTACATGCTCGAGGATGCGCGTTTGGTCGCGAGCACGGTACATCCGTTCGACGAGGCCGAGACCAGAGCCTTCATCGAACGGGATTTCGACCGCTCAGGCGGCTACCTCAGCGCCACCAATCATAGCGTTCTGTTTGAGATCAGCGACGCGTGGCAAGATCGGCTGCCCGAGATGAAAGTGCCCCTTCTGGTCATTCACGGCACAGCTGATCCGGTTTTCCCGGTCGAACATGGAGCGGCCGTCGCAACGGCGGTTGATGGAGCCCGGCTGGTGGAAATCGAAGGGGGCGGACACGAGCTGCACCCGGCCGACTGGGATAGAATTATCTCCGCAATCATCAAGCGCACCAACACTCGCCCGAACGAATGATTTCGACCCACCAGATCGTCCATCAACCAAGCAGTTCAGGAGACATACCATGTCCAAGCTTCGTATTCATGCTTTCTCGATTTCGCTCGATGGATACGGCGCCGGGCCCGACCAGAGCCTCGATAATCCGTTGGGCAGGGGTGGAGAGGCGTTGCACGAATGGTTTTTGCCTACCCGCACCTTTCAGCGGATGTCGGGCAAAGAGCAGGGGACGACCGGTATTGACGAGGATTTCGCCGCACGCGGGTTTGACAATATTGGTGCCTGGATCCTCGGCCGGAACATGTTCGGGCCGGTGCGAGGACCCTGGCCCGACCAATCCTGGAGGGGCTGGTGGGGCGAAAACCCGCCCTATCACTGCCCCGTCTTCGTCCTCACAAACCATGCGCGTCCGTCGCTGCAAATGGAGGGCGGCACGGTCTTCCACTTCATCACTGACGGCATCGAGGCCGCGCTCGCCCGCGCGAGGGAGGCGGCGGACGGTCGTGACGTCCGCCTCGGTGGCGGCAGCGCCACTGTCCGGCAATATCTGAACGCCAGGCTGGTAGACGAGATGCATATCGCCATCTCGCCCATCCTTCTCGGCAGCGGCGAGGCGCTCTTTGCCGGCATGGACCTGCCTCTCCTCGGCTACGAGGTGACCGAGTATGTCCCGTCGCAAAAGTCGACCCACATCGTCGTGTCGAGGCGGGCCTGAACCCGTCCGCTAGTTCTGACGAACCTAAAGGCTCTCCGCAATCCGCAGGCCGGTAACTGAGGAATAAAAGGCAGTGGTTCGGGAGGACATACTGCAGCGCTTCGGCCTCTGGCCTTCCGTTTGAAACGCACGAACTACCTGTTCGGCGACACCTTCGGTGTGGCGGATCGGTATCCGTTCATACTGACGGGCGGGGCGCAGGAACTCGAGTTCCCGCTCTCCGCGTGCTATCGCGATTACGTGGCGCGCATCGAGGCACGCCCCGCTGTGCGGGAGGCGGAACGGCGTGAAGCGCTTTCCGAGGCTTCTTCCTCGCAACTATGAGGCATCAGCCTTGAAACGGCCGAATTCGACGGCGAGGCGAACAACCGCCCCTAACGGAGCGACGGGCTTCGCCCGCGTCTTTTCCCGCCCAAGCAGTGCAGACGAAATCATTGCTAGCGTGTGCCAGCATGACGCCCTCGGATAGTAGATCTTCGAGTGGTTCGGCTTTGACTGTCGCGAACCCCGCGTCTCCCAACCAAGGCTCCGGGATGGTCTTAGCGGACGCCGGGAGCGCCGGGTTTAGTATGGCAACGCCGCCACTACGCTCCTCGCTTTCGCTCCTCACTGCCCGACCTTAGTCGGTCGAAAATCTCCGGACAGAACTCGAACTGCCTCGCAGTTCCGCGCCCCATGGAGTTCTTCACAATTGTCTCTGTAAGTATCCCGCGCTCAACGAGCGGGTCGACCGATTCCGCCACGGCATTGCGTGTCAATCCGGTAATTTTGACGATATTTGAAAGCGTTAGCTTTTCGTGACTCTGGTGCATCATGTAGAGGACCGTCATCATCCCGAGCTGCTTCAGCCGCGATTGCGGCGTCTCTCCGTCGATCGGTTTGTCGAGAACTTCCTGCAATGCGTAGGCCGCAAATAGCTGGCTCTGCCAATGTACGTTGAGTGCGCTTGTCATCTTTTATACTGTCAGTTATATGATTGTAAAACGAGTCGCGAGCTCGCAAAGCCTGATGGGGTCCGTGCATGTTCGCGTCGGTGAAGGGTGGTGGTCATGAACACGTCTCTCGTACGGGCATTCGTCGCTGCAGCCAGCTTAGCGTCATTCTATCTTGTTTTCGACGGTAAAGCGCGAGCGGACGACTGGGGATGCCAGGTTATCCTGTGCCTTTCCAATCCCGGTGGTCCGACGCAGTATGCCGAGTGCCGGCCTCCGATCGAGAAGCTCTGGCGCGCGCTTGCAAAGGGACACTCTTTTCCGGCCTGCAGCGGCGTTGGGTTCCAGGCCTCGCGCCCCGGATACGAGCCGTTGATGGCTACCGCCTGACGACGCGGTATGGAGATCGCGGGCGCGAGGCTAGTTGCATCTCGACCACGCCGCAAATCGTCTCAAGTCATGAATGCTATTTCGACAATGATCGGAGCACCTCGCCGAGGTGGCAGCGGAGCGAAGGCCGCATAAAGTGCCAACGCTATGTGACGACGCGGCCGAACATCCGCCCACAGCCTCATTATGTCGATGTGACCATCGACGGCGGCGGCAAACAAAGGGTGTGGTACTGAGCCATGCCCGCTGCGTTCCTCGATCTGGCGCAAACGTGCGCCCCTATAGTTGCGGCCGAGACACTTGCCGGTGTCGTCAGCCTTGAAAGCCGGTTCGAACCATTCGCCATCCGGATCAACAGCGGAGTCCCGCTCTCGGAGCAGCCCGCAACCAAGACGGAAGCGATCGCGATGGCAACGTCGCTGGCAGCCGAGCGGCAGGACATCCAGCTCGGTCTCGGAGGTATCGGCATGGGGGAGCTCCGGAGGCTGAAGCTCTCAATTTCCGACGCCTTCGATCCGTGCCTCAACCTTCATGCCACCGCGACGCTGCTCGACGGATATTACCGACTGGCAATGAAGGCCGGAGCGGATCCGGACCATGCCGAACAAGTGATGCTGCAATCCTACTACGGCCGAGACGACCCGTCCGTCGGCGCCATGGTCCAGTACGACCAGCAGGTCCGCCAGGAAGTGAAGCGGCTCGGCAAAAGTCTAGCCGCTCTCATGATCGGAGATGGCGGACAGGCGAGGGGAATCACCGAAGAGAGCCCTGTCGATGTGGCTGCAGAGAAGCCGCCGGGCGACCGGCCGGTCGACGAGAGGGCGTCGGTGCCGTCCTGGGATGTTTTCAGTTCGCGACGGAGATCATCCGTCCTCGTGTTTCAGAACAGTCAAATGGAGCAGAGTGAATGACTTTCAGTTCCCGTATCCGTCCGATAGCTGCATCCACTGTTATGGCAACGGCCATCGTGGTGACCATGGTCGAGCCGGCCTTCGCGCAAGCCGCCGGAATAGAGACCGTGCTGCAGAACATCGTCGACATGCTGACCGGCAACATCGCCAAGCTGCTCGCCGTCATCGCGGTGATCGTGATCTGCATCGCCTGGATGTTCGGTTACATGGATCTGAGACGGGCAGGGTTCTGGATCATCGGCATTGGCGGCATCTTCAGCGCCACCGAACTCGTGAATACCATCGTCGGAAGCTGACACCATGGCGGACTCAGGACCGGCACTCGAGGAGGACACGCTGTTCATCGCCTGCACGCGGCCCGCGATGATCGCCGGCGTAACAATGGAAGCCATGGGCATGAACATCATGCTCACGACCATTCTTTACATCGTCGCCGGCTCCGTCGCTTACGCGCTCGTCGGCGTGGTCTTCCATCTGGTGTTCCGCGCCCTCATCAAACACGACCACAACATGTTTCGCATCCTGCTGGCCTGGATTGAGACCCGCGGCCGGTCCCGCAACAGCGCCTATTGGGGCGGGGCGACGCTTAGCCCCCTGAAGCTCGCCCGCAAATACGATGAAAGGGACCTCGGATTTGCCTAGCCTGACCACACTCAGATCTCGCGAACTCGGTCCGGAGACCTTCATCCCCTATGTCCGCCATGTCGACGAGTCGACAATCGCGCTCGATTCCCGGGCGCTGATGGTGATGATCGCGCTCGAAGGCGTCTCCTTCGAGACCGCCGATATTCTCGACCTGAATGCCCTCCATCGCGACCTCAACACCCTCTACCGCAACATCGCCGACGAGCGGCTTGCCTTGTGGACGCATCTCATCCGCCGTCGCGACAACAGCTATCCAGAAGGCACGTTCGCCACACCGTTCTCGGCAGCGCTCAACGATAAGTACCGCGAAAGAATGGTGGGCGAGGACCTGTTTCGCAACGACCTCTATCTGTCAATTCTCTGGTCACCAGCTCGCGATCCGGCAGACAAGGCGGCAAAACTGCTGTCGCGCCTGCGTCGGGCCCGCCGGGTCGGGACCGAACTCGATGAGGACGCCCTCAAGCATCTCCGCGACAAGGTCATCGACGTCACCGCCGCTTTGAGACGCTTCGAGCCGCGCGTGTTGACCCTCTACGAGCACGACGGCCTCATGTTCTCGGAACCGAGCGAGGTGCTCCATCAGCTCGTCGGCGGCCGTCGCGAGCCGATCCCGCTGACAGAGGGGCACATCGCCTCTGCCATCTACTCGGATCGCGTCATCGTGGGGCGCGAGACGATTGAGATCCGGCACGAGGCGGACAGCCGTTATGCCGGCATGCTGAGCTTCAAGGAGTATCCGGCCCGCACCAGGACCGGCATGCTTGATGCCGTGCTCACCAGCCCGTTTGAACTCATTCTGGCGCAATCCTTCTCTTTCGTCTCGAAGGCCGACGCGCGCGTGATCATGGGCCGCAAGCAAAACCAGATGGTCAGCAGCGGCGACAAGGCGGCCTCGCAGATCGAGGAACTTGATGGGGCGATGGACGATCTGGAGTCCAACCGGTTCGTGTTCGGCGAGCACCACCTGACGCTTTCCGTCTTTGCCCCCTCAGTGAAGGAACTGACCGACAATCTTGCCAAGGCACGCGCCAGCATGACCAGTGGCGGCGCAGTCGTCGCGCGTGAGGATCTCGGCCTTGAGGCGGCCTGGTGGGCGCAGCTACCGGGCAACTTCCGTTATAGGGCCCGGTCCGGCGCGATCACGTCACGGAACTTCGCAGCGCTGTCGCCCTTCCACTCTTATCCGCTCGGCCAAAGGGACGGTAACGAGTGGGGACCCGCCGTCGCCCTGCTCAAGACCGCGTCCGGCTCGCCGTACTACTTCAACTTCCATTACGGCGATCTCGGCAACACCTTCGTCTGCGGGCCGTCCGGCGCCGGCAAAACGGTGCTGCTCAACTTCATGCTGTCGCAACTAGAAAAGCATGATCCGCATGTGGTGTTCTTCGATAAGGACAGGGGAGCCGATCTCTACGTGCGCGCCGCCGGCGGCACCTATCTGCCTCTCAAGAACGGCATCCCGACCGGTTGCACCCCCTTAAAGGCCCTCCAATTGACGCCGGAGAACAAGGTCTTTCTGACACGCTGGGTCGGCAAGCTGGTCGGCTCGGCAACGCGTGAACTGAGCGTGACCGAACTCCGCGACATTGCGTCCGCAATCGACGGCCTTGCCGACCTGCCGGTCGAGCGTCGGACGATCGGCGCGCTCAGGACCTTTCTCGACAACACGAACCCGGAAGGGATCGCAGCCAGGCTGCGGCGGTGGGAGAGGGGAGGGCCGCTCGGCTGGGTCTTTGACAACGTCATCGAGGATATCGGTTTCGGAGAATCCGGCGGTGGCAAGTTCGTCGGCTACGACATGACCGACTTTCTCGACAACGAGGAAATCCGGACCCCCCTGATGGCCTATCTCTTCCATCGTGTCGAGCAACTGATCGACGGCCGCAGGATCATCATCGTTATCGACGAGTTCTGGAAAGTGCTCCAGGACGAAGGGTTCCGCGATCTCGCGCAGAACAAGCTCAAGACGATCCGCAAGCAGAACGGCCTCATGCTGTTTGCGACACAGAGCCCGCGCGACGCGATCGTCTCGCCGATCGCTCACACCATCATCGAGCAATGCCCGACACAGATCTTCCTGCCGAACTCCCGCGGCAATCATGGCGACTATGTCGATGGCTTCAAGCTGACGGAGCGCGAATTCGAGCTGGTCGCGCGTGAGCTCTCCATCGAGAGCCGGCGGTTCGTGTTGAAGCAGGGACATAACAGCGTCGTCGCCGAGCTGGATCTCAAGGGCCTCGACGACGAACTCGCCATCCTCTCCGGACGAACCGCCAATGTCGAACTTGCCGATGCGATCCGTGCGGAGGTCGGCAGCAATGCAAAGGATTGGCTTCCCGTTTTCCAGCAAAGAAGGAGTGCGACCTAATGGCTTTCTTTCGAATTAATTGTGTGGTGATTGCCTCTGCGCTCAGCCTTTCCGCCACCGGTGCGGCAGGGCAGGGGATCCCGGTGATCGACCAGACCGCGATCGCCAAGCAGATCGAGAGCATCGCGCAGCTGAAAGTCCAACTCGATGCGCTCAATCAGCAGATCGAGCAGGCACAGCAGCTCCACGGTTCGCTCAACAAGCTCACCGACATGGCGGATGTTGCCAGCGCCTTGAACGATCCGGCCATTCGCAAAGCGCTGCCGGCAGACTTCAGCGCCATTGAGGACCTGTTCAAAGGCAACAGTACGGGCGTCTTCGCTGACTCAGCCTCAAAGCTTCTCGAAGGCAATACGACCTATCAAACCAACGCCGCCGACGACTTCTACGCGCAGGAGCTTTCGCGCATCCAGAACAAGAACGCCGGTCAGATGAGCCTCGGCCAACAGATTTATGATGCCGCGACCAAGCGCATAGACGGCATCGACCAGCTGCGCGAGAAGATTTCGACGGCAGGCGACGCCAAAGATATCGCCGACCTGCAGGCGCGACTTCAGGCCGAGCAGGCCTTCCTTCAGACCGATGTATTGCGGATGGAGGGTCTGCGGATGGTGCAGCAGGCGCAGGCGCAGATCGATGAACAGCGCAAGGCCGAGGACTGGCGGCAGCGCATGGACGCCATGGGAGCCGCACTGCAATGAGGGTGCACTTTTTCTGTGTTTTTCTCTTCGTTTTGGCCGCTTGCTCGAAAGAAGCCGAGCGCGTCTACACCGTCGATGAACTGATTGCCGACGAAGCGCTGCTTGCCGACGTGATCGGCAAATGCCGCCACAATTCGGGTGAGTTGAGTAACACTCTGAATTGCCAAACCGCTGCGGCCGCAGATTTCAGGGCGCGTCTTGAACGAATGTAAGGAGCGCTCGGAGGTAAAAACCGTGTATCAAGTCTTCGCCTTTGTCGACGGGCAGTTCAAGGCACCGCTCGAGACCTTCATTGCCTCGGGAACGTCGAACATTGCCGAGTGGGTCACTGGTCCCCTGACGACGGCGGTCACCCTTTACGTGGTCCTCTATGGCTATCTCGTGCTGCGCGGCTCGGTCCAGGAACCGATCCTCGATTTCGCCTTCCGTGCAATCAAGCTCGCCATCATCGTCATGCTGGTGAAGAACGCTAGCGAATACCAGACCTACGTAACGAACATCTTCTTTGACGTCCTTCCGCGCGAAATCTCCCAGGCGCTGAATACCGGGACGGAGCCGAACGCTTCGACCTTCGACGGGCTGCTCGACAAGGGACAACAGTGCGCCAAAGAGATCTGGGCGCGTGCCTCCTGGCCTATCGACATCGTCAGTGGCACGAGCGGCATGCTCGTGATCGGCGCAAGCTTCATTGTCGCCGCTATCGGCTACATCGTCTCGCTCTATGCCAGGCTTGCGCTTGCCATCGTGCTGGCGATCGGGCCGATCTTCGTGGCATTGGCCATGTTCCAGTCGACGCGTCGGTTCACCGAGGCCTGGATTGGGCAGCTTGCGAACTTCGTGATCCTGCAGGTCCTCGTCGTCGCCGTCGGCTCGCTGCTGATCACCTCAGTCGATACGACCTTTTCAGCGATCGATGCCTATAGCGATGTGCTGATGCGGCCGATCGCACTCTGCGCCATCTGCCTCGCGGCTCTCTATGTCTTCTATCAACTCCCGAACATCGCCTCGGCGCTTGCCGCCGGCGGCGCGTCGTTGACCTACGGCTACGGCGCCGCACGCGACGCCCACGAAAGCACGCTCGCCTGGGCGGCTTCCCATACCGTCCGTGCGGCCGGACGTGGTGTCCGTGCCGTTGGCCGAACCTTCACCTCAAAAGGCTCCGGATCATGACGCTTTTCGCTGGAACAAGAGAAAGGCTCTCCAGGAATAATCAGAACATTCCGCTGCTTTGCATTGCGGCGATCTTAAGCGGTTGCGCATCGATGACCTATCCGCCCCCGAAATGTGACGGCTATTCGCGCCGGCCTCTCAATCGATCGATGTGGCAGTGGGAAGACAATAGCAACTTCAAGCTGAAACAGTCCGGTGCGCGACCGGCGGCTTCTCAGTCCGTCGCCACCGCTGATGTCGACGAGGGCAGGGAATTTCCCACCTTCGCACATCTCGACATCGACGCATCCTATCGTCCTTGCGAGGGTTGACTCGATGGTCTCGGCGGACGAACTCAAGACATACTTCGAAAAAGCGCGACGCTTCGATCAGGACCGCGTGATCCAGGTCGAGCGCTCGGCACGCATCGCCTGGTCTGTTGCGATCGTAGCCGGCATTCTTGCGGGCGCTTCGATCTTCACCGTCGCCGCCCTCACGCCGCTGAAAACGATCGAGCCATTTGTCGTGCGCGTCGACAATTCGACGGGCATTGTCGATGTCGTCTCGGCGCTGACGTCGACGGCCGGCACTTACGACGAGGCCGTGACCAAATACTTCGCCGCGAAATACGTGCGTGCGCGGGAAGGCTATGTCTGGAGTGAGGCGGAGGAGAACTTCCGCACCGTCGCCTTGCTGTCGACGCAGCCGGAGCAAGCTCGTTTTTCGGCCATCTATCGCGGCAGCAATCCAGACTCGCCGCAGAACACGTACGGGCGCAGCGCCACAGCGCGCATCAGCATCGCGTCGATCTCGCTAATCAATCCGAATGTCGTGTCCGTCCGTTACATGCGCACGATTACCCGCGGCGAGGAGGTTCAACCCACCCATTGGGTTGCGACGCTCACCTTCTCTTATGTGAACTCGCCGATGTCATCGACGGATCGGCTGGTGAATCCTCTTGGTTTTGCGGTTAGCGAATACCGGGCCGATCCGGAGGCCATCAACTGATGCGGACTACTTTCATCGCCACCCTCCTTCTTACGGCCGCCGCCTCCACGGCGCTTGCCCTCGAAATCCCGCGCGGCGCGGCGCAGGACAGCCGCGTCCGTTTCGTCGACTACCAGCCCTACAACATCACCCGCATCATCGGCTCGCTGCGCTCCTCGGTGCAGGTGGAGTTCGCGCCCGACGAGGAGATCGCCCATGTCGCGCTCGGCAACAGTGTGGCCTGGGAGGTCGCCCCAGCGGGCAACATCCTGTTTCTCAAACCGCGGGAAAATCAGCCGGTCACCAATATCTCCGTCGTGACCACCCGGCGCGACGGATCGACCCGAAGCTACCAGATGGAGCTGACGGTACGGGATGGAAAGGTGGAGGTCGGCCAGAACACCTACTTTTACGTCAAGTACCGATATCCCGCCGACGAAGCCGAACGCAGGCGACAGGCCGCGGCCGCGCGTGCGATCGCCGCCCAGGCGAAGGAAGCCGACAACGTGCTGGCCATTCATGAAGCCTATGGGCCAAGGAACTGGCGCTATTCGGCGCAAGGCGCACAGGCGCTGGAACCGCAATCGGTCTACGACAATGGCAAGGTCACGACCTTTGCCTTCGTTGGCAATCAGGAAATGCCGGCCATCTACATCGAGAACTCGGACGGCAGTGAGAGCCTGGTTCCCAAGTCTGTCGACGGCAACCTGGTGCTGGTACACGCGATCAGCCGCAAGTTCATCCTTCGGAGGGGAGGGGACGTTCTTTGCGTCTTTAACGAAGCCTACGACCACGTCGGCATCAATCCGGATACTAACACGACCTCGCCCTCCGTCGAGCGGATCGTGCGGATCGACGCAGGAGCGGTGCAATAGGAGGCTGCCATGGCTCAAGAAGATGAAAACCGGATACCGGGCGAGCGGGCCGAGACGGTTTCCGGCAGGAAGATCGATAACAATCCCATGCTGAAGCGCGGCGCCGTGGCGCTGGCGGTCGTTGCCTTTGTCGGCTTCGCCTTGTTGGCGATGGGCGGGGAAGGGAAACGGCAGGACAATGCCCAGCCGGAGCGCGTGGTCATCCGACAAACGACGAACTTCGAACCGGCCAAGGAGAAATTGGAACCCGTTCAGCCAGTGCCGGAAGTGAAGCTGCCAACTCCCGTCGTGACCGAGGAGGTCAAGGAGGAAGACCCACTGCTCGACTCGGCGCGGCGGGCGCCCGTCATCGCCTATAGCAGCGGACAGAAAAACGCGACATCGCACCGTGACACCGAAAATCCTCCCATTTCGGCGGACAGCAATTTCATACCGCTCGATGGAGACACGATGGGCCGGAATACGGCCAATGCCGATGAACAGCGGTTCGAGGGGTTGCTGCGGCCGACCAGGCTTGAGGGCTCACGCGCCGGCACGCTCGGCAACCGGAACTTCATCGTTGCGATGGGAACCTCGATACCCTGTGTCCTGGAAACTGCCATGGCATCTGATCAACCTGGCTTTACAAGCTGCGTGATCAACCGTGACGTCCTCTCGGACAATGGCCGAGTCGTGCTGATGGAGAAAGGCACTCAAGTTCTCGGCGAGTACCGCGGCGGCCTTCAGCGAGGACAGAAGCGCCTCTTCGTGCTCTGGAACCGTGCGAAAACCCCGAATGGCGTCATCGTCACATTGGCCTCGCCGGCAACGGATGCCCTCGGCCGAGCCGGCGTGGATGGCTACGTCGACACTCACTGGTGGGAGCGGTTTGGAAGTGCGCTTCTCCTTTCCATCGTAGGCGACGCCACGAGCTATGCCAGCAGCCGCCTGCAGGACAGCGACGTCGACGCGCAGAAAACGACGAGCGCAGGCCAGCAGGCGGCGGCGGTCGCTGTCGAGCAATCGATCAACATTCCGCCGACGCTCAACAAACATCAGGGTGAACTGGTCTCGATCTTCGTGGCGCGCGATCTCGACTTTTCTGGTGTCTACGGATTGCGGGTGACCGGGTCGAAAAACAAGGTCCTCGACCGGGCGGTGCCGGGGGACTTCAGGCCGCAGTCAACGCTCGTGACGAAGTAGAGCAAGGCCGATGACCGAAGGTGCCGACGCAACGGTCGTTCGTGAACTGCTCTCTCCGTTCGCGCCGTTCCTCGGTGACAGGTCGCTCTACGAAGTGATCGTAAACCGGCCCGGGCAAGTGCTGACGGAAGGCGCTGGTGGTTGGCGGACCTATGACCTGCCGGAGCTTTCCTTCGAGAAGCTGATGCGCCTTGCCCGGGCAGTTGCCAGTTTTTCCCACCAATCAATTGATGAAACGCGACCGATCCTATCGGCAACCCTGCCCGGGGACGAACGCATCCAGATCGTCATCCCGCCAGCCACCACCAGGAACACGGTCAGCATCACCATCCGCAAGCCATCGTCGGTCACATTCACCCTCAATGATCTGAAAGAGAGAGAGTTTTTCTCAGAGACGCGATCGGCCAACGACGGCGCCTCGACGCGGGACGAGGGCTTGCTGGCGCTTTACCGTGCCGGCCGCTTCAAGGAATTTTTGCGACAAGCCGTCATTTCACGGAAGAACATCATCATCTCAGGCGCAACCGGTTCGGGCAAGACGACTCTCTCGAAAGCGCTGATTAAACACATTCCCGAGCATGAGCGGATCATTTCGATCGAGGACACACCCGAACTCATTATTCCGCAGCCCAACCACGTGCGCCTATTCTATTCGAACGGTGCCCAGGGACTCTCGGGGGCTGGCCCCAAAGAGCTGCTCGAATCCTGTCTCCGGATGCGGCCGGACCGAATTTTGCTGCAGGAACTGCGCGATGGCACGGCATTCTACTACGTTCGCAACGTCAACTCCGGTCACCCCGGATCGATAACTACCGTGCATGCCGATTCTGCCAAACTCGCCTTCCAACAGTTAACGCTTCTCGTGAAGGAATCGGCAGGGGGACGGAATCTGGACCGTGATGACATCGATAAATTATTGAAGGTATCGATCGACGTAATTGTTCAATGCAAGCGAATAGATGGGCGATTTCGTGCAACAGAAATCTACGTTCGAGCCTAAACTTGTAGGCCCGCGGTTCGAATTGAGTCTGATGCGTTTCTTCATGCGCTACGCACGGCGCAGATTCTCAATGTTCTTTCGGCAACCGATGGAGGGCGCTCACCGCCTATGGATGTTCTTACTTTCTCTGCATCGGGAGCCAGTGCGAGGATTTTCGGGGCAGCGCCGTATCAGGCGAACTCAGGCGTGTTGACGCATAACGATCGCAGACTCAAGGCTGCGCGCATGATCATCAACGCAGCCTTGAGAAATCGCTCCCCAACGGCATCAACAGCCGCAGATCGGCGATTGGAGGCGACCCTAAATTCGTTCAATGCTGCAAGCTTCTTTCCTGACCGTGTTTCTCGGTCAGGAAGATGGCGACCGCTGTGGCGGGCAGCGCGAAGCCGATCATGGACGCGAACCACCATCCACCAGAGGCAAAAGCCCAGGCACCCAAGGCAGAGCCAATGGCGCCGCCAGTGAAGAAGATAGCCATGAACAGGCCGTTGAGCCGGCTGCGCAAATCGGGGCCGAGTTCGTAAATCGAGCGCTGCCCGGTCACCAACGTCATGGTTACGCCGAAGTCGAGCAGGATGGCAGCAAGCGTCAGAAGCGTGAGCGCAATGGTTGAACCTTCAGAAGCGATTTGTGTCATCAGAAAAGCGACACCGACACTGAGAAGGCCGAATGCCGTCGCCGGCCGAACCAACCCCTTGTCCGCGAGGCGTCCCGCGATGGGGGAAGCAATGGCGCCCGCAACACCGGCGAGGGCGAAAAGCGCAATGCCGTTGTGACCCAGCCCAAAGCGAGGGCCTGCAAGATAGAGCGGCGTGACGGTCCAGAAGAGGCTGAATGCGGCGAACTGACAGGCCTGATATGCGGCGCGGCGCTGCAGGACCGGCTGCGTCGCGAGAAGCTGGGCCATCGACTTGAGCAGCTGGCCGTAACTCAGCCGGGCCGTCGGCATGCGCGTCGGCAGTTGGACCCATAGCAGGGTTCCAAGCCCGACCATGACGATAGCGGAAATATAAAAGACGGCATGCCAGGAGCTGAGGCCGGCGATCAGTCCGGAAATCGGCCGCGCCATCATGATGCCGACCATCAACCCGCTCATGATATTGCCGACGACGCGGCCCCGAGCCGCATCCGGAGCAAGGTTGGCAGCGAAGGGAACGATCATCTGGACTGCAACCGAGCCTACCCCGATGGCAAGCGAAGCGGTGAGGAAGGGCCCGGGCGTGGTTGAGAGGCCGGCCGCGATCAGGGCGAGAGTAACCAGGCCGATCATGGTCACGATCAGCCGACGATTTTCCACGAGGTCACCTAGCGGCACGAGCAGCAGCAGCCCAAGGCCATAGCCGATCTGCGTCAGGGTAACGATCAGGCCGGTTGCCTCTGCCGGCAGGCCGATGTCGACTGCAATCGGCCCGGCGAGTGGCTGGGTATAGTAGAGGTTGGCGGCAATCAGGCCGCAGGCGGCGGCCATCAGAAATGTCATGCCGGCAGAGAGTCCGGGCGGGTGCTGAGTCTGGGCGGTGGAAGCGGGAGTTGTCATTAAAATTCCTTGGGAGAAAGAAGGCGGGCGGTTTATTCAGTCGAGAATGCGCAACACGGCTTCGGCGGAAGGGAGCATCTGGTTCTCCAGCTCTCCGGTTTTGCCGGCGATGCGGACTCCCTGAAGATAGGAAAACAGCGCAAGCGCGGTCGCCGCAGGATCGACGTCCTGGCGGATTGAGCCGTCCAACTGGCCATCCCGGATGAAACCCTCGAGCCGGGCGACGAGTTTGCGATTGTGTCTGCCGACCATGTCGGCGATCTCCGCGTCGGACAGAACCAGTTCCACGGCGGCGCCAATGGCCAGGCATCCGCGCCTACCGGTCTCGCCACAGGCGGACATGGCATAGAAACCTACGACGCGGGCAATCTTTTCGCGACCGGTGGAGGCTGAAAACAGCGCCTGATCCAGAAGATCGGCCCGGATCTGTTTATAGCGGTCGTAGGCCGCGACGAAGACGTCACGCTTGTCACGAAACGCCTTGTATATGCTGCCGGCGGTCAGTCCCATTTCCGTTTTCAGTTCGGCGATGGAGGTCCCGTGATAGCCCTTCTCCGAGAATATGCGGATCGCCGCATCCAGAGCCTGGTTCATGTCGAATTCGCGCGGCCGCCCGACGCGGCGATTAGAGGTGCTTCCGAAGTTCATCTGACAACCTAATAGGAAATGATCATTTCCTATTAGGTTGCGGAATTGATTTCGTCAAGCCATTCGCTCATCGGCATCGCAGCTGATGGCACCAAGTTGCAGCACCAAGCGCTCGACCTGCGGAAATATTCCTCATTGCCTCTGCAGGTATCTTAAGGCTGGCCCATCGTTGCGTTGTTGACCTTGATCAAATGGATTTGTGCCCCGCTGTGTAGCCCAAGACATCGCCTAAAGAGTCACCTTTGTACCGACCAACAACGGCTATCTCGACGCAGCTCTCGCCGCGGCCAACAGTAAACGAGGCCAGGTAAACAGTAGGCCAATCCATACACCGGGCCTCAATGCCTACCTACGCGCTTGTATTAGAATTAGATAATGGTTATCGCCCCGTTCCCAAGTAATTGACAAACAACAATTTCCCTTGGAGCATTGTAAACTGCGATACACGAATTATCTGGGATCTCCCTTTATTTTTATCTGCTAGGTACTAAACTTCTCTCAGGCGTATGCGGAGAGGAGACGCTAAATGCCCGATGCTGATCAGCGAACCGCGAGCCTACCACGATCGCAGCGGCGAAACGAATTCACCACCTTCCTCGTCCTGGCCTTCGGCATCTGGCCAATCGTCGCCGTGGGCGTCGTGGGTGCTTACGGCTTTCTTGTCTGGATGTTCCAGATCATCTTCGGCCCACCCGGCCCTCCGGCGCACTAATGAGCAAGCCGGTCCACCTATCGAGGCGAAATTTTCTCCGCGGTTGTTATAAGCGGGGGAGTGGGCGTGTCTCTCCGCCGGGAGCAACCCCGGAAGGCCTCGAGGCCTGCACCGGCTGCGGACGGTGCGTCGACGCCTGTCCGACGCAAATTATCCGGCTGATCAAGGATCGCCCGGCGCTCGATTTCTCCGTCGCCGAGTGCACCTTCTGCGGCCAATGCGCGGAACTCTGTCCCGAGCCGGTCTTCGCCGGCCGGCCACAACAATTTCCACACATCGCGATGATCGGCGAGAGCTGTCTTGCCAGGAATCGCACCGATTGCCAGGCCTGTCGCGACGCCTGTCCGACGGAGGCGATCCGCTTCCGTCCGCGTGCCGGCGGGCCCTTCTTGCCCGAGCTTGACGAAGAGGCCTGCACCGGCTGCGGCGCCTGCCTTTCCGTCTGTCCAGTGGCAGCGATAGGCATTCGCGAGGTCGAGTGGGAGCGCGCCCATGTCTGATCGGAGCGCGTCCTATCATATCTCCAGCGCCGTCATCGTGACGATGCCGCATATGCGGGAGCGTGTCGTCGCTGAACTTGCCGAGATGCCGAACGTCGAGATCTACGCCCATGAGGCGGGAAAGATCGTCGTCGTGATCGAGGGCACGAGCACCGGGATGCTCGGTGAAAGTCTTTCGCGTATCGCGGTGCTCGAGGGCGTGGTGGCAGCCAACATGGTGTTTGAGCATGTCGAAACTCAAGGAGAGATCGGCCATGACCGGCGAACTGACGCGGCGTGAAATGTTGAAGGCGCATGCGGCCGGCATCGCCGCTGCGACGGCGGGGATCGCGCTTCCGGCGGCGGCCCAGCCCGTGCCGGGCGGCGTCGAAGCGCTTCAGATAAAGTGGTCCAAGGCGCCCTGCCGGTTCTGCGGTACCGGCTGCGGCGTCATGGTCGGCGTAAAGGAGGGACAGGTCGTCGCCACCCATGGCGACATGCAGGCCGAGGTCAACCGCGGCCTCAACTGCATCAAGGGCTACTTCCTGTCGAAGATCATGTACGGCGCCGACCGGCTAAAGACGCCGCTTCTGCGCAAGCGCAACGGCGCCTTTGCCAAGGACGGCGAGTTCGAGCCGGTGAGCTGGGACGAGGCTTTCGGCGTCATGGCCGAGCAGGCGAAGCGGGTGCTGAAGGAGAAGGGGCCGGCAGCCGTCGGCATGTTTGGCTCGGGACAGTGGACCATTTTCGAGGGCTACGCGGCCACGAAGCTGATGCGCGCCGGGTTCCGCTCCAATAATCTCGATCCCAATGCCCGCCACTGCATGGCCTCGGCCGCCTACGCCTTCATGCGCACGTTTGGCATGGACGAGCCGATGGGATGTTACGACGACTTCGAACACGCGGACGCCTTCGTGCTCTGGGGCTCGAACATGGCGGAAATGCACCCGATCCTGTGGACGCGTCTCGCCGACCGTCGGCTCGGCCACGAGCATGTGAAGGTGGCGGTGCTCTCGACCTTCACCCACCGCAGCATGGATCTGGCCGACATCCCGATCGTCTTCAAACCGGGCACCGATCTGGCGATCCTGAACTACATCGCCAACCACATCATCCAGACCGGCAGAGTGAATGAGGATTTCGTCAGGAAGCATACGACGTTCATGCTCGGCGCGACCGACATTGGCTATGGCCTGAGGCCCGACAATCCGCTCGAGGTCAAGGCCGTGAACGCCAAGGATGCGGCTAAAATGACGCCGAGCGACTTCGAGAGCTTCAAGACTTTCGTGTCGGAATACACGCTCGACAAGGTGGTCGAACTCACCGGGGTCGAGGCCGGATTCCTCGAACAACTGGCCGACCTTTATGCCGATCCCAAGCGCAAGGTCATGTCGCTCTGGACCATGGGGTTCAACCAGCATGTGCGCGGCGTCTGGGTCAACCAGATGGTGTACAACCTGCATCTCCTGACCGGGAAGATCTCCGAGCCGGGCAACAGCCCGTTCTCGCTGACCGGTCAACCCTCGGCCTGCGGGACGGCGCGCGAGGTCGGCACCTTCGCCCACCGGCTGCCAGCCGACATGACCGTGACCAATCCGGAGCACCGCAAGCATGCCGAGGAGATCTGGCGCATTCCCCACGGCATCATTCCGGAGAAACCCGGATACCATGCGGTTGAGCAGGACCGGATGCTGAAAGACGGCAAGCTCAATTTCTATTGGGTGCAGGTCAACAACAACGTCCAGGCGGCTCCCAATACGCAGAACGAGACCTATCAGGGCTATCGTAATCCGGACAATTTTATCGTCGTGTCCGACGTCTATCCGACGATCACCGCTATGAGCGCGGACCTGATCCTTCCGGCCGCCATGTGGGTGGAGAAGGAAGGCGCCTATGGCAATGCGGAGCGGCGCACCCATGTCTGGCACCAGCTCGTCGATGCGCCCGGCGAGGCCCGTTCCGATCTCTGGCAGATGGTGGAGTTTTCCAAGCGCTTCACCACCGACGAGGTGTGGCCGACCGACATCCTCGACGCCAGTCCCGGCTATCGGGGCAAGACCCTCTACGACGTGCTCTTCAAGAACGGCAACGTCGACCGCTTCCCGGCAAGCGAGATCAGCAGGGAATACGCCAACCGCGAGGCCGAGGCTTTCGGCTTCTACATCCAGAAGGGCCTGTTCGAGGAATATGCCTCCTTCGGGCGCGGTCACGGGCATGACCTCGCCCCCTATGACCGCTACCACGAGGAGCGGGGGCTCCGCTGGCCTGTCGTCGACGGCAAGGAGACGCTCTGGCGCTACCGGGAAGGCTACGATCCCTACGTGAAGCCGGGGGAGGGCGTGAAGTTCTATGGTCGTCCGGACGGCAAGGCGGTGATCCTCGCCGTTCCCTACGAGCCGCCGGCGGAATCTCCCGACGACGAATACAACGTTTGGCTGGTGACGGGCCGCGTCCTCGAGCACTGGCATTCCGGCTCGATGACGATGCGGGTGCCGGAACTCTACAAGGCGTTCCCCGGTGCAGTCTGCTTCATGAATGCGGGCGACGCACGCGATCGCGGTATCAACCAGGGGGCCGAGGTCAGGATCGTTTCCCGCCGCGGCGAGATTCGCGCGCGCGTCGAGACGCGCGGCCGCAACCGCATGCCGCCGGGCGTCATCTTCGTACCCTGGTTCGACGCCAGCAGGCTGATCAACAAGGTGACACTCGACGCAACCGATCCCATCTCCAAACAGACGGATTTCAAAAAATGCGCGGTCAAAATCGTCTCTGTCGCATGATGAGAAGCCCTGGATCGATACTGGGGGCGCCGTTGGCCATCCTGGTCGTCGCAACGGGAGCAATCGCGCAAATGGCTGACAAACGGGTGCCGGAGCTTTCCGGCCCGCCGCAGGAAATGGGCGAAGTAGAGGCGCACCCGATCCCGAAGTGGGTTGTTGACGACGTCCGCAAGGAGCGCGCCTATCCCGACCAGCCCCCAGTCATCCCGCATTCGATCGAGGGCTACCAACTTTCGGTCAACACCAACCGATGCCTTTCCTGCCACAAGCGCGAACTCACACAGGAGTCCGGCGCGCCGATGATCAGCGTCACCCATTACATGACGCGGGAGGGGCAGATGCTCGCCGACGTTTCGCCGCGGCGCTATTTCTGCACAGCCTGCCACGTGCCGCAGGCGGACGTGCGACCGCTCGTCGGCAACACCTTCCGGGACATGAGCGAGATGGGCGTCAGCCAGGCGGGGAGCGAGTAGGCCATGGCTCGGATAAAGCGCCTCCTACTCTGGGTGTGGAAGATCCTGACTACGCCGGCCGCAACGCTCAGCCTCGCCTTTTTGACACTCGGCGGCTTCGTCGGGGGCGTGATCTTCTGGGGCGCTTTCAACACCGCCTTGGAGCTCACCAACACCGAGGAGTTTTGCGTCTCCTGTCATGAGATGCGGGCCAACGTATATGAGGAGCTTACGCGCACGGTTCATTTCTCCAACCGCTCGGGCGTCCGGGCGTCCTGTCCCGACTGCCACGTGCCGCATGAGTGGACGGACAAGATCGCCCGCAAGATGCAGGCCTCAAAGGAAGTGTGGGGAAAGATCTTCGGGACCATCAACACGCGCGAGAAGTTCCTCGACCACCGCCTGGAACTCGCCAAGCACGAATGGGCGCGGCTCAAGGCCAACGACAGCCTCGAGTGCCGCAACTGTCACTCCTCAGCGGCGATGGACCTTTCCAAGCAGACGCAGCGTGCAGCAGAAATCCATACGCGCTACCTGCTGCCGGGCAGGGCGACCTGCATCGATTGCCATAAGGGCATTGCCCACGAACTGCCGAACATGCAGGGGGTTGAGCCCGGCTGGAAGCTGCCGCCCGAACTCGAAGGAGAGACGCTGCCTTCTGCTTCCGCGATTGACGAGCTGAAGCGGGTCATGGACGAGGCTCACAGCGCCGCGCTCGCGAATTAGGACCGCTTGCCCCGAGGCATTTAGCGGCGCTTCTGAAGCCTCCCAGCACGGGGAGAAGAAAGGCTATCTAACCATCAAGACGGGCAGCATCGGTGCATCGATCATCGACTTGGTTACGCCGCCGAATACCCTCTCGCGGATGCGCGAGTGCCCATAGGCGCCGATCACGATCAGGTCGGCCGAAGTGTCGCGTGCGTGCTGGGCGAGTACCTCTTCGACCGGGCGGCCGGCACTCGCAAGCTGGTCGACTGCAACTTTGACGCCGTGTCGTGCGAGATAAGTGGCGACATCAGCGCCGGGTCCTCCGCCGTTCTTGGTCTTTGGATCGACGAGCACCAGGTGTACCCCCTCGGCGTTTTGCATCATGTCCAGCGATTCGCGGGCGGCCCTTGCGGACTCGATGGTCGAGTTCCACGCAAGGAGGACGTTCTTCGGCTCCAAGGTAACTGATCGGAGATTCGCAGCGAGCAGGACCGGCCGTGCCGAATAGAAGAGAGCACCCTCTATGACTCCCCGCCGGAGGAGGTCATCTACCCTTAGACTTGTGCCGACCAAGGTGACATCAGCGTACCGCGCACGCTCTCCGACGTCTTGCCCGAGCCGCATCGTCTCTGAGTATCGCCCGACCACGTCGTATGAAATCCCGGCACTTCCGAGGATCTCCCTGGCCTCTCTGACCGATTGACGCAGTTGCTCCATATCACCGTCGCGGCTGTCAATCCACGCGGCGGAGATGGCTGCGAGGTCTCCCATCGGAGGGAGAGTGGCTATCTTGCTGACTAGAACCGAGAGGTGCGCCCCCTCCGACGCGCAAAGATCTGCCGCTGCCCTCAGGTCATCTTCGAGTTGGCTGATACCAACCACCAGAAGGATCGTCTTGTACGTCATTGGCCTGATCTCCCGAACGCGATTTGAATGCAGAAGCGATCTTACTCTGCGTCGCGGCGGCTACATTGATCACGGTCAATACTGTCGCGACGGGCTCTCGTCGTGGGGCGATTTGCAGCAAGCGGCGGGTTGGCTGTTTACGCCAGCATGGGCTATGGAAGAGTACGTATGGTGCAAGTACAGCCAAGACGCTGGGCATTGCAGCGGTAAACAGTCCTTCGGTGGATAACTGGATGCTTTCAAAAAGCGGTATTGAGCGGACTCAGTGGGGACGACGGGTCGTCAGGTGGAGAGGCGACGGCGTCGCAGCCTATATTGTCGCCGCGATCGTCACGTCGAGCGTTCTTGCGATCAGAATGATACGGGCCGAACCAATCGGCGAGGGCCTTCTTCTCTTCTCGTTTATCCCGGCCATCCTCGTTGTGGCGCTGATCGGCGGCCGCAATCCGATCCTCTTTGCAGCCGGGCTGTCGCTCGTTGTAGCGGTGCCTCATCAGCAGATCACGAGCGCCGACGGTCCGAGTGTCGTGGAACTGCTGGTCTTCGGGTCGGCAGTGCTTCTGATCGTGGCACTGGGAGAAGTGCTTGAGGCGGCAAGACGCGCCATCGACCGGACCGAGGACGTCGTAAGGGCCCGCGACGCTCATCTGAGATCCATACTGGACACTGTTCCGGACGCTACAGTGGTCAGCGCTACCGACGGCACAATCGTGTCCTTCAACGCCGCGGCCGTCCGGCAGTTCGGATACGCGGAGGAGGAGGTCATCGGCCAGAACCTGCGCATATTGATGCCGGAACCCTACCGCCACGAACACGACGGATATCTGCAGCGCTACATGGCAACCGGGGAAAAGCGCATCATCGGTATCGATCGCGTTGTCTCGGGGCAGCGGAAGGATGGATCGACGTTTCCGATGAAGCTCGCCGTGGGGGAGATGCGGTCGGGCGGCGAGAGGTTCTTCACGGGCTTCATCAGAGACCTGACGGAGCGGGAGGAGTCTGCCGCAAGGCTCGAGCAGATACAGGCTGAACTGGCGCGCCTTGCCCGCCTAAATGAGATGGGCGAAATGGCTTCGACGCTTGCCCACGAACTGAACCAGCCGTTGTCGGCGATCGCCAACTATTCGCATGGCTGTACGAGGCTGTTGCGTGACATGGACGACGCCGTCGCTACGCGAATACGCGAGGCGCTCGAAGAGGTGGCGAGCCAGTCGCTGCGGGCCGGCCAGATCATCAAACATCTGAGGGAATTCGTCACCAAGGGCGAGACGGAGAAGGCTCCGGAAGACATTCGCAAGCTGGTCGAGGAGTCTGCGGCCTTGGCTCTGGTCGGTTCGCGCGAGCAGGGCGTCCGCACCGTATTCGAGTATCTGCCCGGTGCCGAAATGGTATTGGTCGACCGTATCCAGGTGCAGCAGGTCCTCATCAATCTGATGCGCAACGCGATCGAGGCGATGCGCCACGTCGACCGCCGGGAACTGACGATCCGCACGATGCCGGCCGATCCGGGCGAGGTAGCAGTCGTCGTTGAAGACACCGGCGGAGGCATTCCGGAAGAAGTCGCCGGTCAGCTCTTCAAGCCGTTCGTCACGACCAAGGCAAGCGGAATGGGCATCGGGCTGTCCATTTCTAAGCGGATCGTCGAGGCGCACGGCGGTGAGATGACTGTTTCGAAAAATGAGGCCGGCGGAGCCACTTTCCGGTTCACGCTTCCCGCCTATCTAGATGAACGGATCGTTGCAAATGACTGATTATACGGTGCACATTGTTGATGACGAAGAGCCGGTCAGGAAGTCGCTGGCATTCATGCTGACAATGAACGGTTTCGCCGTGAAAATGCATCAATCGGCCGAGGCCTTTCTGGCTTTCGCGCCGGACGTCAGAAACGGGGTTCTCGTGACGGACCTGAGAATGCCGGACATGTCCGGCGTAGAGCTTCTGCGCAATCTCGGCGATCGCAAGATCAATATACCGTCGATCGTGATTACCGGGCACGGCGACGTGCCCATGGCGGTGGAGGCGATGAAGGCGGGGGCGGTGGACTTCATAGAGAAGCCTTTCGAGGATACCGTGATCATCGAGGCAATCGAGAGGGCGTCTGAACATCTGGTGGCTGCGGAAGCCGATGTGGACGATGCCAACGATATCCGAGCCAGGCTCCAGACGCTGAGCGAGAGAGAACGCCAGGTGCTCTCGGCAGTCGTCGCGGGCCTTCCCAACAAGTCGATCGCCTATGATCTGGACATCAGTCCGCGTACCGTCGAGGTGCACCGCGCCAATGTAATGGCCAAGATGAAGGCGAAGAGCCTCCCCCATCTCGTTCGCATGGCTCTCGCCGGTGGTTTCGGTCCTTCCTGATCTGCCGAGTTGATCTCGCGCAATGCGGCGCGTTGCCGCAAGCGGCTTAATGGCGGCTCGTTGCGGGCAGATGCACGCCGGATTGCGCGGGACTGAAATTGTTGGATGGGAAAACCATTATCGTCGTTGCAGCGGACCAGGGCCTCCGGCGGTCCGTGGCATTCGCCCTCGAAGTCGAAGGATATTACACGGAATCCTACGACTCCGTGCAAAAGGCTGAAGCCTCTTGCCGGGAAGCGCTCTGCGCGATTGTTGACGATGACATACTAAGATCCGAGCCTCAGGCCGCCGCGCAATTCCTTAGCAATCGGGGGGGCCGGGCCATACTGCTGGTTGATGGCCTGTCGGCCCTTCAGCGACGTGTGGACTACGCGACATTGACGAAGCCGTTCACCGGTGCCGACCTGCTCGGCGTGATCAACAGCCTGGTCGTGGCAGCTAAGTAGTTCCCCTTAGTGATCTAACCCAATTTCTCCAAATCACGCGAGTTGGCAATCTGTCCCCACATCGAACGGGGATAATCCATGTACGCCGCTGTAAAAGCCAAACCACAGTCCATCGAGGTCGAACACCTTGGACCGGCACCAATGTCGGGGCCGCATCTTGTCGCCACCTACAAGCCGGGTCGCGAGATCTATGCGCAGGGGGATCTGAACGACAAGTGTTATCAGGTTTCGACCGGAGCAGTGCGTATCCACCGCCTCCTTTCGGATGGACGCCGACAAGTCGTATCCTTTCATCTCCCAGGCGAAATGTTCGGGTTCGAAGCAGGATCCAACCATTCTTTCTTTGCCGAAGCCATCACTGAAACAACACTGGCCATTTTTGGCCGCCGGAATATGCAGGAGCGTTCGCGGGAGCTTCTCGCGCTCGCCTTGACTGGCATGGCACGGGCTCAGCAGCATCTTCTGGTAATCGGCAGGCAATGTGCCGTGGAACGGATTGCCGCATTTCTCGTCGATCTTTGCGAACGTCAGGGAGGAGGCAGGCAGCTACGCTTGCCCATGTCGCGGCAGGATATCGCGGACTATCTTGGCCTGACCATCGAGACCGTGTCGCGCGTGGTGACGAAACTGAAGGAGCGCAGCCTCATCGCGCTTAGGGACGCAAGGACGATCGACATCATGAAGCCGGACGCGCTGCGCTCGCTTTGCAATTGAGGTTGTCCGAGGGGCCGCGAAAGCGGGCCCTCTCTTCGGCTTCCTGGCGGGCGCCCGTTACTCCAGAAACGGAGCGAGACATGTTCGTGAGGGTAATGTCTCGTGAGGAATGCCAACGCGCCGTCGCCGCTGGAGATCTTGCGCGGCTGGCATGCTGTAGGGACGACCAGCCCTACATCGTGCCGATCACCTACGCGCACTCGGGCAACAGGCTCTACTGTTTCTCTATGCCCGGCCAGAAAATCGATTGGATGCGCAGCAACCCAAAGGTGTCGCTGCAGATTGCCGAGTTTGCCAGCAATCGCCAATGGAAGAGCGTGGTCGTGACGGGCAGGTACCAAGAACTACCGGCGACGCAAGGCTGCCGCCACGAGCGTATTCACGCCTGGTCCCTGCTCGAAAAGAAACCCAACTGGTGGGAACCGGGCGGCCTCAAACCTGTGCCACAAGAGATCTCAGGGGCGTCTGCGCACATCTTCTTCTGCGTGGAGATGGACGAGATGACGGGCCGGGCAACCTGCGCGGGTGAGTTATAGTCTCCCCCACGCGAAGGCGATCCCCTCCAACGGTTCTCCCGCCCTCAGCTTCCATTGCTTGTATTTTCCTGCTGCAGCTCGGGTGGTTCGGCCGATCCCAGAGCCCAAGCCGGCAGCCTTCCGGGCCCTTCGTGACGTCTTTGTCCGTACCGCTGTCCGGCCTCTTTTTGACCAACCTGCTAGCATGTGTCGCGAGTTCCAAAACACTTGATCTGGATCAAGGTGCCCAAGGCCGGGCTCTGACAATTCTCGCAACAGTTTGGCGCGTCGTGCACACGCGCCAGTCAGCGATTAGCGAGAGTTGGGGCCTATCATGAAACACACAGTCGAGATGGTCGTGCTTTCCGTCGGCGCCTTCCTGGCGCTGGTCGGAGCCGGCCTTGCCCAGGACCGCCTGTTCGGCGCGCACATGTGGGTGCTGTTCTTCGTGCTGCTCGCCGGCACCCTTGTGCTCATGCGCCGCGTCGACTTCCGTCCGGCTGTCGCGGGTCATCCGGGCCGTCGCAGCGAATACTTCGACGAGGTTGTGAAGTACGGCGTCGTCGCGACCGTGTTCTGGGGCGTGGTCGGCTTTCTCGTCGGCGTCGTCGCCGCCCTTCAGCTTGCTTTTCCGGACCTCAACGTGGAGCCCTGGTTCAATTTCGGCCGGGTACGGCCGCTTCACACGTCCGCCGTCATTTTCGCCTTCGGTGGCAACGCGCTTATCGCAACTTCGTTCTATGTCGTGCAGCGCACCAGCCGCGCACGGCTCTTCGGAGGTGACCTCGGCTGGTTCGTCTTCTGGGGGTACCAGCTCTTCATCGTGCTTGCGGCCAGCGGCTACCTGCTCGGAATTACCCAAAGCCGCGAATACGCGGAGCCGGAATGGTACGTCGACCTCTGGCTAACAATCGTCTGGGTTGCCTACCTCGTCGCCTTCCTGGGCACGATCATGAAGCGCAAAGAACCGCACATCTACGTGGCGAACTGGTTCTATCTCGCCTTCATCGTCACCATCGCGATGCTGCACGTCGTCAACAATCTGGCGGTGCCCGTCTCCTTCCTTGGTTCGAAGAGCTACTCCGCATTTTCCGGCGTGCAGGACGCGCTGACGCAGTGGTGGTACGGACACAACGCAGTGGGCTTCTTTCTCACGGCGGGCTTCCTGGCGATGATGTACTACTTCATCCCGAAACAGGTGAACCGCCCGGTCTATTCCTACCGGCTGTCGATCATCCACTTCTGGGCGATCATCTTCATGTACATCTGGGCGGGTCCCCACCACCTGCACTACACGGCGCTGCCCGACTGGGCGCAGACGCTCGGCATGGTCTTCTCCATCATGCTCTGGATGCCCTCGTGGGGCGGCATGATCAACGGTCTGATGACGCTCTCCGGCGCCTGGGACAAGATCCGCACCGACCCGGTGGTCCGCATGATGGTGATGGCCGTTGCCTTCTACGGCATGGCGACCTTCGAAGGCCCGATGATGTCGATCAAGACGGTCAACTCGCTCAGCCACTACACCGACTGGACCATCGGCCACGTCCATTCCGGCGCACTCGGCTGGAACGGACTGATCACCTTCGGCGCGATCTACTATCTGGTGCCGAAGCTGTGGAACCGCGAACGGCTCTACAGCGTCCGCATGGTCAACTGGCACTTCTGGCTCGCCACCCTCGGCATCGTCGTCTACGCCGCTGTCATGTGGGTCGCTGGTATCCAGCAAGGCTTGATGTGGCGCGAATACGACGACCAGGGCTTCCTCGTCTACTCCTTCGCGGAAACGGTCGCGGCCATGTTCCCCTACTATGTCATGCGCGCCGCCGGCGGCGCCCTGTTCCTCGCCGGCGCGCTCCTCATGGCCTTCAACGTAACAATGACGATCCTCGGTCGCGTCCGCGACGAGGAACCGATCTTCGGTGCCGCGCCGCTGCCGGCACCTGCAGAATAGGAGGGCATAGACCATGTCGATTCTCGACAAACACGCGATACTCGAGCGCAACGCCACGCTGCTGCTGATAGGCTCGCTCCTGGTCGTCTCCATCGGCGGAATCGTGGAAATCGCGCCGCTCTTCTATCTCGAAAACACCATCGAGAAGGTCGAGGGAATGCGGCCATACTCTCCGCTGGAGCTTGCCGGCCGCGACATCTACATCCGCGAGGGATGCTACGTCTGTCACAGCCAGATGATCCGTCCTTTCCGTGACGAGGTGGAGCGCTACGGCCATTACTCGCTCGCCGCGGAATCCATGTACGACCATCCCTTTCAATGGGGTTCCAAGCGAACCGGACCGGATCTCGCCCGCGTCGGCGACCGCTATTCCAATGAATGGCACGTCCAGCACATGATCGAGCCCCGTTCGGTCGTGCCGGAATCTGTGATGCCGAGCTACGCCTTCCTCAAGGAGACGCCGCTCGAGGTGAAGAACGTTGCCATGAGCCTCGAGGCGAACAGGGCGGTCGGCGTTCCCTACACCGACGAGATGATCGGCAACGCGGCTGCGGACCTAAAGGCCCAGGCCGATCCGAATGCCGACGGTTCGGGCGTCGAGGCACGTTATCCCAAGGCCAAGCTCGGCGACTTCGACGGCGATCCGCAAAGGCTGACGGAGATGGACGCGCTCGTCGCCTATCTCCAGATGCTGGGCACGCTCGTCGACTTCTCCACCTACGACGACGCCGCCGGCTACCGCTGAGAAGGAGGCAACATGGAAACGTACACGGCCATGCGCCATTTCGCCGATAGCTGGGGATTGCTCGCAATGACGTTGTTCTTCCTCGGCGTCGTCTTTTTCATCTTCCGCCCCGGCGCCAAGAACGCTGCCGCTCAGGCGTCTGTCATCCCGTTAAAGGAGGACTGATCCATGGCCGACAAGCACAAGCACATTGACGAGATAAGCGGCGTAGAGACAACCGGACACGAATGGGACGGCATCCGCGAACTCAATAATCCGATGCCGCGCTGGTGGGTCTACAGCTTCTATGCCACGATCATCTGGGCAATCGGCTATGCGATCGCCTATCCCTCGTGGCCTATGCTGACGGAGGCGACCAAGGGCATGCTCGGCTATTCGAGCCGCGCCGAGGTCAGCGTCGAACTGGCCGCTGCCAAGGCTGCCCAGGCCGGCAATCTGGAGCAGATCGCATCGAGTTCGGTCGAAGAGATCATCGCAAATCCGCAACTGCAGCAATTTGCCGTTTCAGCCGGGGCTTCCGCCTTCAAGGTGAACTGCGCCCAGTGCCACGGCTCGGGGGCTGCGGGCGGGCAGGGCTTCCCGAATCTCAATGACGACGACTGGCTCTGGGGCGGCAAGCCGCAAGAGATCTATCAGACTATTGCTCATGGAGTTCGCCACGCCCCCGATGGGGAGACGCGGGTTTCGGAGATGCCGCCCTTCGGCGACATGCTGACACCAGAGCAGATGCAGCAGACGGCCGCCTACGTGGTCAGCCTCACCCAGGCTCCTTCGCAACCACACCTGGTCCAGCAGGGTAAGCAGGTGTTTGCCGACAACTGCGCTTCCTGCCATGGCGCCGACGCGAAAGGAAACCGTGAGATGGGAGCACCCAACCTCGCCGATCCGATCTGGCTGAAAGGCGAGGGCGAGCAGGCGGTGATCACTCAGATGAAGACGCCGAAGCACGGCGTGATGCCCGCATGGCTGCCGCGCCTCGGCGACGACACCGTCAAGCAGCTCGCGGTGTTCGTCCACTCGCTAGGCGGCGGCGAGTAGAGGCCCACGATCAATCGGCCGTGCACCCGCGCGGCCGCTTCCCGACCACAGGCCGGCCTGGTCAGATTTTCGTTCCTCTATCGGAAGAAACCGCTCCGTTCAAAGCTCTTGGGGTTTTCCACCGCATGTGGGGCATGTGGGCCGCAGACTTGACGCAGATCAAGGTGAACAGCGTGCACATCGGCAAAGGTCGCCTCACAAGCGAAACTATCGCCGGAACCTGCCTCCATGCTCCACCAACCCAAAACCAAAGCTACAGTCGGACGGCTCGATGCCGAAACCGTCAATGCCGCCCGCGTGCGCGGTCCGCTTTACGAGAAGCGTCGGAAGATCTTCCCGAAGCGGGCCGAGGGTCGTTTCCGCCGGTTCAAATGGCTGGTGATGCTGGTGACGCTCGGCATCTACTATCTGACGCCGTGGATCCGCTGGGACCGCGGGGCGCATGCGCCGGATCAGGCAGTCCTTATCGACCTCGCTTCCCGGCGCTTCTATTTCTTCTTCGTAGAGATTTGGCCGCAGGAGTTCTTCTTCGTCGCGGGGCTCCTGGTGATGGCGGGCTTCGGGCTTTTCCTCGTGACGTCGGCAGTTGGGCGGGCCTGGTGCGGCTACGCCTGCCCGCAGACCGTCTGGGTCGATCTCTTCCTCGTCGTCGAGCGCTTCATCGAGGGCGACCGCAACGCCCGCATGCGCCTCGACGCCGGACCGTGGAGCCTCGACAAGATACGCAAGCGCGTGGCCAAGCATGCCATCTGGCTTGCGATCGGCGTTGCAACCGGCGGCGCGTGGATATTCTATTTCGCCGATGCGCCCTCGCTCATGTCGAGCCTGATCGCGCTCGATGCGCCGCCGGTCGCCTATACCACGATCGGCATTCTGACCGCGACGACCTATGTCTTCGGGGGACTGATGCGAGAGCAGGTCTGCACCTATATGTGCCCATGGCCGCGCATCCAGGCGGCCATGCTGGACGAGAACTCGCTCGTCGTAACCTACAACGACTGGCGGGGGGAGCCGCGCTCGCGGCATGCGAAGAAGGCGGCTGCGGCCGGCGACGTCGTCGGGGACTGCGTCGACTGCAACGCCTGCGTTGCCGTCTGTCCCATGGGCATCGACATACGCGATGGCCAGCAGCTCGAATGCATCACCTGCGCGCTCTGCATCGACGCCTGCGACGGCGTGATGGACAAGCTCGGCCGCGAGCGCGGGCTGATCTCATACGCGACGCTCAGCGACTATGCCGCCAATATGGCCCTCGCGACGAGTGGCGGGACTGCGGCGATCGATCCGAGCCGTGTGCGCGACGCCCATGGCGCTTTCCGTGACAAGGTGAGGCATCTCAGCTGGCGCATCGTCTTCCGACCCCGCGTTCTCGTTTATTTCGGCGTGTGGACGATGGTCGGATTCGGTCTTCTTTTCGGCCTGCTGGCGCGCGACCGGCTAGAACTGAACGTCCTGCACGACCGCAACCCCCAGTTCGTCGTCGAATCCGACGGCTCGGTCCGCAACGGCTACATGGTGAAGCTTCTCAACATGATCCCAGAACAGCGCACCATCAGCCTGACGATCGAGGGTATGCCCACCGCCACTATGCGCGTGGCAGGACAGGCGACGGGCGACGGGCGGAGCGTCACGATTGGTGTCGAGCCGGACAAGGTCACACCCCTCAAAGTCTTCGTCACATTGCCAAAGGGCGGGTTTGCCGAGGCGGAAGGGGGCTTCTCCCTCATTGCGGAGGACCCGTCCAGCCACGAACGCGATGTGTATCAGGCCAATTTCAATCTACCGGGAGCAGCAAGACGATGAGCACGGCAAAACAGCGCGGATTCACCGGTTGGCACATGTTGACCGTCATGGGCCTTTTCTTCGGGACCATTATCTCCGTAAACCTCGTCATGGCCTGGAACGCCAGCCGAAGCTGGAGCGGCCTTGTCGTGGAGAACACCTACGTCGCCAGCCAGCAGTTCAACGGCAAGGTGGCCGAGGGTCGCGCCTTTGAGGCAAGCGGCATCAGGGGACGGCTATCGACCGAACCCGGTGCTATTCGCTACGTGCTTACCCGCAACGGCGAACCGGAGCGAAAAATTGACAAGGTCATCGCCGTTCTCAAACGACCAGTCGAGGAGCATGAGGATATGCACGTCGAGCTGGTGCGTATGGGTGTCGGTGTTTTCGCCGCCGAGCAGTCGCTGAAACCCGGCCAGTGGGTTGCTGACGTGACGGCAATGGCGGGTGGAGCGCTCGTCTATCGCCAGGCCATTCGTTTCATCGTCTCGGGAGAGGTCCAATGAGCTGTTGCGCCGCGGGAGCCGCGACAAACTTGGCTGCAGAACGGGCGGGCCAGCGGCTCCCTTCTTCCGAAGAACTTTGGCTTGCGAGCCGGGACCTCGGAGGCGGGTTGCGTCAGACGGAGCTAAGTGTCCCCAACGCCTATTGCGGCGCCTGCATCGCCACGATCGAAGGAGCGCTGCGCGCCAAGCCTGAAGTCGAACGCGCCCGCGTCAATCTCTCCTCCCGCCGCGTTTCAATCGTCTGGAAGGAGGAGGTTGGCGGTCGTCGCACCAATCCCTGTGATTTCTTGCATGCGATCGCTGAGCGTGGCTATCAGACACATCTCTTTTCGTTCGGGGGGGAGGAAAGCGACGACCTGCTGAAGCAGTTGATTCTCGCGGTTGCCGTTTCCGGCTTCGCCGCAACCAATATCATGCTGCTCTCCGTGTCAGTCTGGTCCGGGGCGGATGCGGCCACGCGCGATCTCTTCCACTGGATCTCGGCGCTGATCGCCGGACCAGCGCTGATCTATGCTGGCCGCTTCTTCTACAAGTCGGCATGGAACGCCATTCGCCACGGCCGAACCAACATGGATGTGCCGATCGCGCTCGCCGTCAGCCTTTCCTATGGCATGTCGCTCCATGAGACGATTGGTCATGGCGAACATGCCTGGTTCGATGCATCCGTGACCTTGCTGTTCTTCCTGCTGATCGGCCGTACGCTCGATCACATGATGCGGGGACGTGCACGAACGGCGATCAGCGGTCTCGCACGCCTGTCGCCGCGCGGGGCCACGGTTGTCCATCCGGATGGCTCGCGCGAGTATCGCCCCGTCGACGAGATCAAGCCAGGCGAACGCCTGATTGTCGCGGCTGGCGAGCGTATCCCGGTCGATGGACGGGTGCTGCACGGGACAAGCGATCTCGATCGCTCCGTGGTCAACGGCGAGAGCTCGCCGGCCGTGGTCGCGACAGGGGACACCGTTCAGGCCGGTACGCTTAACCTCACGGGTCCGCTGACGCTGGAGGCGACGGCCGCGGCGCGCGACTCGTTCATCGCCGAAATCATCGGATTGATGGAGGCTGCCGAAGGGGGAAGGGCGCGTTACCGACGCATCGCCGACCGCGCCGCTCGCTATTACTCGCCGGCCGTGCATCTGCTGGCGCTCCTGACCTTCGTCGGCTGGATGCTGGTGGAGGGAGATGTCCGCCACGCCATGTTGGTCGCGGTGGCGGTGCTCATCATCACGTGCCCCTGCGCACTCGGTCTCGCCGTTCCGGTCGTCCAGGTCGTTGCGGCCGGGCGGCTTTTCCAAGGCGGTGTCATGGTCAAGGATGGCTCGGCGATGGAGCGTCTCGCTGAGATCGACACAGTGCTCCTGGACAAGACGGGCACGCTGACCATCGGCAGACCACGGCTCGTGAACGGGCACGAAATCTCACCGGGTCGGCTCGCAATGGCGGCGGGTATCGCGGTGCATTCGCGCCATCCAATGGCAATAGCAATTCAGAATTCGGCAGGGGCAGCCTCGCCGATTGCCGGCGATATCCGGGAAATTCCCGGCGCCGGCATCGAAGTGAAGACCAAGGAGGGCATCTATCGGCTCGGGAGCCGCGACTTTGCGGTCGGCGGTCCGGGGCCTGACGGCGGCCAATCTGAGACAATCCTGTCGTTGGACTTTTGTGAGCTTGCCTGCTTCCGGTTCGAGGACCGGCCGCGGCCCGCATCACGCGAATCGATCGAAGCCCTTGGCCGCCTGGGCATTGCGACCGGAATCCTGTCCGGCGACCGGGAGCCTGTGGTAGCGGCCCTCGCCAGCAGTTTGGGGATTGCGAACTGGCATGCCGAACTCTCGCCACGCGAAAAGGTCGAGGCATGCGCGGTTGCCGCCGAGGCAGGTCACAAGGCCCTGGTAGTTGGGGACGGCATAAACGACGCGCCCGTTCTGCGTGCGGCGCACGTTTCCATGGCTCCGGCGACTGCCGCCGATGTCGGACGGCAGGCTGCCGACTTAGTCTTCATGCATCAGCCCCTATCGGCAGTTCCCTTCGCCATCGAGACTTCGCGGCATGCCGGCCGACTTATCCGGCAGAACTTCGTGCTGGCGATCGGCTACAACGTCATCGCCGTGCCGATCGCAATTCTTGGCTACGCGACTCCGCTCGTTGCCGCTGTCGCGATGTCCACCTCGTCGCTCGTGGTAGTCTTCAATGCTCTGAGACTGAAGCACACGCTTGCCGACGGTAAGCCCGGTACGCCAACCACATTGATGCATCCAGGCGCGGTGACGTCATGAACACCCTCGTCTATCTCATTCCAATCGCACTCAGTCTCGGTGGTCTTGGACTCGTAGCATTTCTGTGGGCGCTCAAGAGCGGGCAGTACGAGGACCTCGACGGAGCGTCCTGGCGCATACTCGACGACGGCGATGGCGAGGGTTAATGAAGCCAGACTTTATAGCTATTTGACCAAGATCAAATTACCGAAACCGACATAGCCCTAGACTGGTGGCATGTTCATTGGGACACGCGCAATGGAGACACTGCAATTAACTTCGAGCGATAGGACGACCTTCTTGGGTTCGCGTTTCTTCGTGCGGCTGCCGCGCTCCACTGTCGACGCCATTCTCGAGGACACGAGGCTGTCCACTTACGAGGAGCACGATGTCCTCTTCCACCAAGGCGACAGCATCGACGACGTTTTCTTTCTACTTTCAGGTCTGATTCGCCTCTACCGTGTTGGCAAAGACGGGCGCGAGGCCGACGTCGCGGTGTTTTCCAAAGGGGAAATGTTTGCCGAGAACGCCATGTGTCTGGGGCGTGCAACCGCCAGCGCGGAGGCTGCCGAAGCATCCATTGTTGCGCGCATTGACGGTGCCAAGCTTCGCCAACTCGCCGCCGCAGACGCCGACGTGGCGCAGGCTTTCATCGAGCATCTTTGCCATCGAGGTAAGATGACGGAAGACCTGCTCGCGCAAGATCGCCTGCTCACCGCTCCCCAGCGGGTTGCCAGCTATCTACTCGGTCATTGTCCAAACGGCACCGCCACAAGCTTCTCGTTCCGCCTGCCGTTCCAGAAGAGCGTGCTTGCGGGGAAACTTGGCCTTGCCCCGGAAGCCCTGTCACGCGCCTTTTCGACGCTCCGCCAGTCGGGAGTCACCGTGAAGGGTCGGATGATCGAAATTCACGACAGGCATGCGCTGGAGCGGTTCTGATGCGTGCCTACAGGCGCTGGACCGGAAAATCCACTGTGACTTTCTTGCGTCCGAGCCACGAAATTCGCAACCCACTACGTTATGGATACTCTCCATGCCTCGCGCGCGAGCAATATACATGTTTGCGGCGACTGCGCACGTCTCTCCGACACCAACGGTTGTTGATCTGGAACAATGATCGGTTCCGGAGGCTCGTCTATTTGTCGGATTGATTGCACCGCCGGAATGGAGATTGGACGATGGCGAGACAACGGACGGGATTGAGCCGAGGGCTGGCGCTGGTTGCCGCCTGCATGCTCGCCTTGCAGTCCGTGGTCCACGCGTTCGCCGGCCAGGCGCCGGATATCCTACCATTCGACGCGTTCGGCAATCTGTGTTACGGGCGCAAGCCATTCAGACAGCGGGCATCGCGGCGGCGATCATGATAAGCTGCCCGAGTGCTGCATTCTCGGATGCGCCATGTCCTCGGCGCTGCCGGCTGCACCTAGCGGCGGCACGTCGCTGATCGTAACGCCGCGGTCTTCAGGCGCTGTCTTGCCTCCATACTGCGAGGTATTCGTTCGCAGAAGCGACCATGAGCCCGGCAGTGCGCGAGCCCCGCCACCGATCCCGGACCGCGTCGTGCGTGTCATCGCACGCCAATATCGTACCACCACCTAGAACCATCGTTCGTCGAGGTGCGGGCTATCCGAAACCTCATGAAACCGGCTGGCCGCCCAGTCCGCAAGTCAATCCCTTCAGCGATGAAGCGGACCGGCAATGCTGGTCCGTGTGAAACCTCGCCGGCGGGAGCCGGCATTCGATACAGGAGAGAAGTCCAATGCTAAAGAAACTGGCGCTGACTGCCGCCCTGGTTGCCGTTGGTGCGGGAGCGGCGATCGCTCACACCTCGCTCGAAACGAAGGAAGCCGCGGTCGGCGCGAGCTACAAGGCCGTCTTCCGCGTGCCGCACGGCTGCGAGGGCAAGCCGACAAACGTCGTGCGCGTCCTGATTCCGGAAGGCGTCATTGCCGTCAAGCCGATGCCGAAGCCCGGCTGGATCCTGGAGAAGGTGAGCGGCGCTTACGAGAAAGCCTACGGCAACCACGGCACTCCGACGAAGGACGGCGTGAAGGAGGTGCTGTGGAAGGGCGGCAATCTGGGAGACGACGAATACGACGAGTTCGTGGTGCGCGTCTTCCTCACTCCTGACCTGCCGGTCGGAAAGATGCTCTATTTCCCGACCGTGCAGGAATGCTCGGCGAATGCGGTTGAACGGTGGATCGAGATTCCGGCCGAAGGCCAGAGCGGCGACGATCTCGAGTTTCCGGCTCCCGGCGTAAAGCTCCTCGAAAAGGCACGGGGCCACTGAAATCAACGAGAGGCGGAGGGAAGGGCGCACTCCAGGCGCGCTTCCCTATAGCTGACGGAGGAAGGCTTGAAGATCATGCGCAGGCAACGCTTGAAGGGCACCAATTCCGCGACCCGGCTCGCCCGCTGTCAGTGTCCGTGCTTGCCTGTTCCGCATGGCTCTGGCTCGCCGCAACGGCCTTCGCGCATGCGTCGCTGGTCGAGACCATTCCTGCCGACAACGCCGTGCTTGCGGAGTCGCCTGCGACATTCTCGATGACCTTCAGCGAAGCGGTCTCGCCGCTCTCCCTCAAGCTGGTCGGGCCGGACGGCTCGAGTGTCAGCCTCGAACGTTACGAGCCGCGCGATCGAACTTTGGAAGTCGAGCCACCATCCAGTCTCGTCCGGGGCACGCATGTGCTTGTCTGGCGCGTGATCTCCGAAGATGGACATCCGATCGGCGGCTCCGTGATCTTCTCGATCGGACCGCCGGGCGCAACCCCTCGCGCAGCCGCAGTGAAAATCGACGGAGAGGTCGGCACGGCAATATGGCTGGCAAAGGTCGCACTCTATCTCGGCCTCTTTCTAGGGATTGGTGGGTCGTTCGCCCTGTCATGGCTTGGAAGGGTCGAGCGCTCCGGAACCGTGACCGTTCACATCATTCTCGGCATCGGGCTCTTCGGAGCGCTGTTGTCTGTCGGCTTCCAGGGCCTTGACGCACTCGCCGCTCCCCTTCGGCGCCTCGCGGATTCGGCGACTTGGCAAGCTGGAATGAGCACTAGCTTCGGCCGGACCTCCGTCGTCGCCGTTCTTGCATCTGCGATGGCGATCTTCGCGCTTGTCGCGAAAGGCGGCTGGGGGCGCCTTCTTTCGCTGGCTGCGCTCATCGGGACGGGTCTGGCACTTGCGCTGAGCGGCCATGCCAGCGCCGCGGAACCGCAATGGGTTACGCGCCCGATGGTCTTCCTTCACGGTGTCGGCATCGCGTTCTGGACAGGAGCGCTCATACCGCTTGGGCTAGCGCTCGCACGCCGCACTCCAGAGTCCGGATACATGCTGCGCCGCTTCTCCAACACGATCCCGCTCGTCCTCGCCTTGCTGATCGTCGCCGGCATCGTGTTGGCCGTGGTCCAGGTTCGAAATCTTTCGGCACTGGTCGAAACTGCCTACGGGGCCGTCCTCCTCGCAAAACTGGCCTTGTTCGTCCTGCTTTTTGCACTTGCCGTGTTCAATCGCCTACGGCTGACGGAGCCGGCAGAACGACGGGACGCACCGGCGGCACGGCGCCTCGCTCGGTCGATCGCCATCGAAACCGTCGTCGCCGTCTTGATCTTCGGGGTAGCCGCAGTTTGGCGGTTCACGCCCCCGCCGCGCGCCTTGGAGATCGCCGCTGCCCAGCCTGCAACCGTTCATCTCCATGCACCGCGGGCCATGGCGAACGTGCGGCTCTCGCCTGGCCGCGCCGGGCAGGTCGCGGCATCCATCGAGGTGTTCAGCAAGGACGCGAAGGTCCTCACGCCCAAGGAAGTGACGCTCGTCCTTTCAAATCCGGCGTCTGGCATAGAAGCGATCCGGAGGCCCGCGCAGCGCGCCGGGGAGGCGAACTGGCGCGTCGATGGTTTTGTCGTGCCCTTGCCCGGCACTTGGCATGTGCGGCTTGATCTCCTGGTCTCCGACTTCGAGCTGGTGAAGCTCGAAGGCGAGGTTGACATCCGGCGCTGAGTACGCTTGGCGCGGGACGGAGCCAAGTTTCGGGCTTAACCGGCGGGCGTTACTTGCTCCAGCGAAAAGGACCCTCAGTTCGACGCTCCTCGATGGAGGACTTCACATCTCGTATGTCTCGCGACCGCGCTCGCAATGACGGTGGTTATCGTGCTGATAGTTGCCCTTGCGACCCTGGGTCTCGGCCGCTGGAACCCGACGCAATTCACCTGGCGCAGACGTGCCGGCCGCGCGCAGTTCCTTCAGCCACGGCATGCCCAGAGATCGCATCCTCGCGGGTGCGAGATATTCTACCACGGCCGCCTGGCTTAGCGATTGAGCTCGCAGACGGAGCGGTTCTCATCTCGAGGTTCTCGCGGCGGCCCCTTCATTGCTGTGCTGGCACTTCATGGGCTCTGCTCTTCTGGCGCTGGTAGCGCTCGGTTTCTCTTCTTACCCCAGCACTGAGCTGTTTGCGCAAGCGCAAAGACGTGCATGCCATTCTCGTGCACGAACATATCAGTTCAGGGGCGCGGCTTCTGCTCGGAATGGCTCCAGCGAGTCTTAAGCCAAGGACATCTCTGGCAAGCAACACCAGACAAGGAACAGATCATGACGGGAATACGTCTCGACAACACCGTCGCAGCAATCGCGGCAGAGCTGCCCGGAGCGGCGGAACTCTTCCGGGGCCATGACATCAGCTTCTGTTGCGGCGGCAACGTCCAGCTCTCGGAAGCCGCCGTCAAGGCAGGCGTCGCGCCGTCGGCGCTGCTTGCAGAGTTGCAAGCCCTCGTAGTGGCCGCGAGACGAGATGCACCTGCGGAAACATCGGACCTCATCGGACACATCCTGGACAGATATCACCAGACGCACCGCGCCGAGCTCGCCTGGCTCATCCCGCTCGCCCAGAAGGTGGAGCGGGTACACGGAGACCACCCCTCGGCACCGATCGGGCTCTCCCAGGTACTTGAGCGCCTGCGAGACGACCTCGAGAGCCACATGATGAAGGAAGAGCAGGTCCTGTTCCCGATGATGCGGCGCGGCGGCAGTGCGGTGATCGCCCATCCGATCACGCAGATGCGAGACGAGCACGAGGAGGAGGCGGAGCATCTCCGGACGGTCGAACATGTGACCCATGGGCTTTCGCTGCCGCCAGGCGCCTGCGGCTCGTGGACCGCACTCTATACGGGACTGCGCAAGTTCACCGACGACCTGGTGACCCACATCCATCTCGAGAACGCAGTGCTGTTTCCGCGGTTCGAAACCCAGGCCCAGGCGGCCGTTTGACGCACGACTTAGCAGATGAGCTCAATCTGGCGGGCGCCATACCGGCCACTTTTCTTTCTCGCGGGACTATGGGCGCTTATCGTGCCTATTGTCTGGCTCCTCCCGGAACAACTCGTGCCGGACAGGGTCGAGTGGCACAGCCGCGAGCTTCTGTTCGGCATGGGCGGAGCTGCGGCAGGGGGCTATCTCCTGACGGCCCTGCCGGCCTGGACGAGGGGGGCCGTCCCGCCGGCCGCCACTGTGATCGCTACCTGCCTCTGGTGCGCGGCCCGTCTGACCGGCGCGTTCTCGGATCATCTGCCCCTTATCGCTGCCGCGATCGGGGTCTCGGGCTATTTCGCGTTCCTGACCGCGATGCTGATGCGTGGCGTCGTGGTCTCCCGGGCTTGGGCTCGGTGCTGGGCGCCGCTTGGGACAGGCGGGCTTGGCGTAAATGCCTTCGTTAGCATCGCCGATGGCCCGAGTCCCACGCCTCTGCTTTTTGCCGCGCTGATCGTCGTGGTAGGCGGACGCGCCGTGCCCGCGTTCACCGGCTCCTGGCTATACCGGACAGCGGGAGGGAAGTCCCTCCGCAATCGGCGGGAGCTTTCGCATCTGGCGGTCGCGGGCATTCTCATCGCGACCTGTCTTCATGGCGACTGGTCGCCGACGCTGCCAGGTCTCCTGCTGTTGTTTTCTGGCGCTATGCTGCTGTGGCAGATGAGCGAATGGCGGAGCCTCGGGACCCGCGGCTACCCGGCCTTGTTCATCCTGCATGTCGCCTTCGCCTGGACGCCGACGGCGCTCCTTCTGGGCGGTCTTTCAGCTACTATATCCGGCCATGTTCCAGCAGATGACGCCCTGCACGCGCTGACGATGGGCGCGATGGGTACAATGATTGCCGCCTTCATGATGCGCCCGGCCATGGTCCGCGACGGCGAGTCCCTGATCCTCGGCGGGACCATGGCTGGCGCGTTCTCGCTCGTGTCGCTCTCGGCGCTGCTGCGGACTTCCGGTGGCTGGCTGGATGCAGACCATTTCGAACCCGAAGCCGCTGCCGCAATCTGCTGGATGGCGGGGTGGACGCTCTTTCTGATAGCATATCTTCCGGCCATGAGCGGCCCTGTTCCCAGACCCGCGTTCAGCGCCGCACTCGGCAATCAGGTCAAGCGCGGCAACGGCACCACCGCCGTGGAAGGCGGGGTGCCGTTGTCCGTAGAGCACCGAGGATACCCGACCGAATAGACGTATCTCGCAAGGAAAAGTCATGCACGTGGAACGAGATCAAAATGGTGACTTCACATTCGACTCCGTGGCGCTCGCCGATCGTTTCCAGCTCTCAAGCGAGGACCTTCGTCGGAACATCCGCAGGGGACTGGTGACCAGCATGGTCGAGCGCGGCGAGGGCGAAGACGCTGGCACGTGCCGCTTGCGCGTGAAGATCGGGAACCGCGTATGGACCGCAATCCTGAACAGCGAGGATCGCGTAATCACCGAAGAAATGACCATTTATCGCGCGAGCTCGCGAAGTGAGATCACACTGGCGTCGGACGCATCTTGAGCCAGACCCCGCTGCAGCCAAGCCCCGAAGGCTTGCCCCTCGGCCTTCGCTCGAAACAGCTTCGGCCGGGGGGCAGCCTCACTCGGCAAACAGATCGGGACCGAATACTTCGTAGTGGATGCGCGCTTCGGTAATTCCAAGACCGAGGAGCTTGTCGTGCTGCATGCGCATGAACGGAACCGGTCCGCAGATGTAATAGTCGGCGTCGTCGAGCAGGATGCTGTCCTTGACCTTTTCGACGTCGACGAGGCCCGCAAAGTCGTAGTCACGCCCCTCGATATCCGTCGGCAGGGGGTCGTCGTAGAAGATGAACAGCTTGAAATCCGGATAGGTACGGGAGGCTTCCTTCAGCCGATCGCGCATCGCATGTACCGCGCTGTTTCGCGCGCCATGTACGAACACGACCTTCCGCGGCGGCGTCTGGAGCGCCTTCTTCAGCATGCTGACCATCGGCGTCAGCCCGACCCCGCCGCTGATCAGAACGATTGGCGTAGTCGCGCTTACATCGATGTAGAAATTGCCATAGGGAGCCGCGAGCTTGAGTTCGTCGCCGACATTGATCTCGTCGTGCAGCAAGGACGAGACATAGCCGGGCGTCCCCAAGCCGCCATCTTCTCGCTTCACAGAGATCCGATAGCTGCGTCCGTTCGGAGAGTCCGACAGGCTGTACTGGCGTATCTGCTGGTACCCGAGCTTAGGCACCTGCACGGCGACACTCGTATATTGTCCGGGTTCGAAATCCGCAACGGGTCCGCCGTCCGCCGGCTCCAGCACGAATGAGGTGATGACGTCGCTCTCCGGGTTCTTCTCACGGACGATGAAGCGACGCCAGCCGGCCCAGCCACCGGCACGTTCCTCCGAGCGCTCATAGAGCTCGCTCTCCATGCCGGCCAGTATATCCGCCAGATTGCCATAGGCCTGTGCCCACGCTGAGATGATTTCATCTGTCGCGGCATCTCCCAGCACCTCCTTGATAGACGCAAGCAGATGTTCTCCGACGATCGGGTATTGTTCCGGTCTGACGCCAAGGCTGGCGTGCTTATGGGCGATATCCTTCAGCACCGCCGAAAGGCTCTCCGGATTTTCGATGTTGGCCGCATAGGCGTAGACCGCGCGCGCGAGCGCTTGCTGTTGTTCGCCCCGTTCCTGGTGCGCCATATTGAAGATGTTCTTGAGCTCGGGATGAGCCTGAAACATCCGCTTATAGAAATGCTGGATGATGGCGTACCCGTGCTGCGCGAGGACGGGGGCCGTTGCTTTGACGATATCCTTGGTCTTCTGAGTGAGCATTGGGTTTCTCCTTTGGCTCCTTGACCCAGGGCGCTCTAACTGCACTGGTTTCAACATACGAGTGGACCCCAACCGCTGACGCTGATGCAGACCTGGAATTCTACTCAGCAATAGAGCGGAATTGCGCGCGGGTTTCATTGCGGCTGGGCTGAGGTTCGAATTTCGTCGTTTTGGAACCGATCTTTGGCACACCGAGGTCAGGCAGCCCGGCCGAACCGCTCGTGCGCACCCGAAGTGGAGATCATGTCAACAGTTAGTTCCGAATGGTGCTCGCACGCGATGCGGACAGCCGAACTGCCCATGAGGCTGAAGGCGGTTGAGAAGGCGTCGGCAGCCGTCGCAGTCGGAGCTACGACGCTGACCCGCCGGCGGAGTCTTGGCGCTCTCCCGCTAAGGGGGTCAAGAATGTGGCCGAAGCGGCCGGAGTCGTCGAATCGGAAACCGTCCGGGCTCGAGGTCGCGACGGCCCTGTTGACGAGATTCAGAACGCTGTCCGGCGTGCTGGCATCTTCTCGCGTCGCAAGTCCGACCCGCCACGGACGGCCGTCGTGTTGCGACCGTCCAGAATCGGTATCCAAGCGTCCCCGCCGCTGCCGCGGGCTCGGTCGGTAGGAAGCGGAGCGCGTTGGTCGCCCGACGCGCCGTGCTCCATCCGCAGGTTCTCCTTCAGGCGGGCACCATTCCGTCGAGTTCGGCCATTGCTTCGTCCGGGAAGTCGACTTCGGCGGCGGCGAGATTCTCCCTCAGATGCACGCGCGAGGAGGTGCCGGGGATCAGCAGGATGTTCGGCGAGCGCTTGAGCAGCCAGGCGAGCGCCACCTGCATCGGCGTTGCCCCTAGCCGCGCCGCCACATCCGACAGCGTCGAGGATTGCAGCGGCGAAAAGCCGCCGAGCGGGAAGAAGGGCACATATGCGGTGCCTTCGGCGGCAAGCCGGTCGATCATGGCGTCGTCAGCGCGGTTGGCGAGGTTGTACATGTTCTGCACACAGACGATCTCCGTGATCCTGCGGCCTTCCTCGACTTGCCTCAAGGTCACGTTCGAAAGGCCGATATGCCGGATCAGCCCCTGCCTTTTGAGATCGGTCAGCACCGTCAGCGGCTCCTCAATCGAACCCTCGGCCGGGCCGTGCACGCTGAACATGGCGCGCAGGTTCACCACCTCGATCGCGTCGAGCCCGAGATTGCGCAAGTTGTCATGCACGGCCTGCGTCAGATCTTCCTTCGAGAACGCAGGATTCCACGAGGCATCCGCGCCGCGCCTGGCGCCCACCTTGGTGACAATGACGACGTCGTCCCGGTAGGGGTGGAGCGCCTCCCGTATGATCTCGTTCGTCACGTGCGGGCCATAGAAGTCGCTGGTGTCGATGTGGTTGACGCCGCTTTCAACCGCTTCGCGAAGGACGGCGACCGCTTCCGCGCGATCGCGCGGAGGGCCGAAGACACCTTTGCCGGCAAGCTGCATCGCACCATAGCCGAACCGGTTCACCGGCCGCTCGCCGAGCATGAAAGTTCCTGATTCTGCAACACTGGACATGCACTGATCTCCGTCTGAGCCACAAAAACGGGATTAAGGCTGTTTCATCGGCAGGACAATCAGCTACCATTCGGACGGGCTGTGCGGTACGCCGAACAATTGGTGGGAGCGGGAATATGGAACGGGACAGGCCCAACATGGCGGATGTGGGCGCTTTCATGAAGGTCGCTCGGGCCGGTGGGTTCCGGGAGGCGGCTCGGGCGAGCGACATCAGCGCGTCGGCGCTGAGTGACGCCGTGCGGCGCCTGGAGGCGGAACTCGGCGTCAGGCTTCTCAACCGTACCACCCGCAGCGTCGTACCGACCGAGGCTGGCCGGGGGCTGATGGAGCGGCTCGGACCGGCATTCGGAGAGATCAATGCCGCGCTCGATTTCGCTCGCGGCTTCCGCAACCGCCCGGCGGGCGTCCTGAGGTTGAACGTGCCGGTCAGCGCCGCGCGGCTGGTCCTGCCGCCCATCGTGCCACCGTTCCTTGCGGCCTATCCCAACATTAGGCTGGAGATCGTGACCGAGGAGAGCTTCGTCGATGTTGTCGCCGCGGGCTGCGATGCTGGCATCCGCTACGACGAGCGGCTGCAGCAGGACATGATCGCCGTTCCGATTGGGCCACGCGTGCAGCGTTATGCGAGCGGGGCCTCGCAAGCCTATCTCGACGCGCATGGCCGGCCGCAGCATCCGCGCGACCTGCTTTCTCACAGCTGCATCCGCGGCCGTTTTGCCGGCCGGCCGATCAGTCCCTGGGAGTTCGAGCGCGACGGCGAGGTGATCACGATTGACCCGCCCACGTCCCTCGTGGTGCAGGCGGGCGGCGGCTCGGATCTTGGGATCGCAGCGGCGATTGCCGGAACTGGAATCATCTCGCTCTTCGAGGACTGGTTGCGTCCGCACTTCGAAAATGGAGCGCTGGAGCCCGTGCTGGAGCCATGGTGGCTGAGTTTTCCCGGCCCCTTCCTCTACTATCCTGGGCGCCGGCTGGTGCCGGCGCCCCTGCGGGCCTTCATCGACTTCATCAGGGCCATGCCGGCGGCTCCATCGGGTTGAGCAACAAGCCGCATGCCGCTATCCAGAGCCTGAAGGTGCGCAAACGCGTCGGTATGCTCATCAAGTCGCTCGGTGAACACGAGTGGTAGCGGTCCCAATCTCGCGTCGGCGCAGATGCTCCGTCGGATCCAGCTTACTCGGGATCGTTTCGGCGCCCTAACTGACTCCGCTTGCGCAGAGCCTGTTCGAGCATCTTGAAGGCGAAGGGGAGGGGCCGGCATTTCCACGGAGCCCGGCACAAGAGATGACCACCGGCGGTAAGCACGGCCGATGTTCTCGTTGTCCCGCCGCAATTCGGGCAGTAACAGACCGGTGGATGAGTGATCGTCTCCCTCGGCAGGTGGGCCGGTAAGGGACTTTGCCCCAGGGGCGACTTCGTCTTCGCGGCGACTGCGGACGGCGAGACTGATGGAAGGCCCTTGTGCCTGTTCGACGTCCGCTTACGCGTCGCTTTGCTCCAGGCGATTATTGCAGCCGCCCCGCCGCTATCCACGCTCGCTTCAATCAGCAACCTTTCAATGTAGGCAACCCTGTCGGCATCAACGGAGGTGAGATCCGTCGCAACTTAAAGATTAGGACAAATGCAAAATAGCTTTACTTGTTAGGGGATGCGCGGGCCTGGGCCGGATCGCAAGCTGCGCAAGCTGCAGGAACTAGCGAAACCGGGCGCGTCAGACCGCGATGCTGCAGTGGTCAGTTTTGTACTACGGGCTGCGCCTGGCGCGCCTTCCGTCGCCTTTGAACGGCGCTCCGCAGATTTCTCGAACCAGCTAACGATCCAGCCGAAGCCGTCCCATTCGCGACCGTCGAGCGGATCGGCAAAAGCATTGGTTCTTTTCTTGCGGTGTTGGGTTACTAGCTCTCTATATACAATCGTCCATTGCAGTAGCATCTCGTTTCTCCGCCATGCTGTCTGGCCAGAATGTGGTTCGTGGCGGCTTGAAGATGTAGACGCACAAGCGAAAGGTACGTTTCAGAGATGAAACTCGAAAATTGGGATGATCTTCGTTTGTTCCTGCACGTCGCTGAACAAGGCGGGCTGGCGGGTGCCGCCGAGAGGGCGGGCGTCAGCGCGCCTACAATCGGACGGCGCATGCTGGCGCTTGAACGCGCCATTGGGAGAGCGTTGTTTGTACGGGCGCGTACGGGATACGAGCTTGCACCGGACGGACACGTCCTGCTGGAGCGCGTGAAGGCGATGTATGAGGCGGCGCAAGATATCCACAACTGGCAGGAGTCGGTACACTCGCTGCCAATGGTGCGGCTTCTTTCCGACAGCACGTTGTCGTGCTTCACGGCCGCGAGCTTCAACCACCTGTGGTCGCCCACCGACTCGTTTCGCGTGTGTTTCAAAACTTCCGAGGCCATACTTGACCTGACGTACCGCGAAGCAGACATAGGATTAGCCGCCGAGCGGCCGGAGACTGGTAATGTCGCTGCCCGCCGTTCCGTCCGGATCGCCTACGCGCCCTACTGCGCCCAGGGTTTTGATCAGCGACGCTACAACAACTGGGTGTCGCTCGGCACAGACGTCGCAAATCAGCGGTGGAAGCGGTGGACGTTTGAACATCGGGGCCAGTTCATCACAAACTGGGCGAACGCGCCCCGTTCGATGTTCGATCTTGTGAAGGCGGGAGCGGGCGTCGGTGTTCTGCCGTGCTTCATCGGCGATCGCGATCCCGGCTTCCTTCGGGCGGGCCACGTGATTGACGAGCTGAGCCACCACTTGTGGATCGTGCTGCATGATGACGAGCGGGACCGGGAATCCGTCCGCACTGTCGCTGACCGTCTGTCGGCGCTGCTTGCAGCGAACGCCCCGCTATTCTGCGGCTTCACTGGGCAAGCTCCCTTGTGAACGGAGCGGGCAAGCGACCCCAGCAGGCTCAAGGGCGTGAGCCGCTGCCACATCTGTTCACCTCAGCTAGACGCGTAGGGCTCGCCTTCAATTTTTGCCCCATACGCCCATCAGCATCTGTGAAACCTTCCGCGGCCCGCGACAGGCGCCGCCGCGACGGCGGATCACGCCGATGATACGCGATATCTCGGGATCGCTAATCGGGCGTGTGATCAAGAACGGATGGTCATCCGAAGGGGTCGCCATGCGCGGCAGGACTGAAATCCCTAAGGGCATCGACCAGACCGAGCGAGGTGGACAGATTGGTCACTTCGTAGAACCAGCGCAGCTTGATGTTCGATTTTACCAGGGCCGCATCCAGCAAGGTTCTGTTTCCGCTTGAACGATGAGCGGTGATCAGATGGTAGGGCTCGACGTCTGCCCAGCCGACCGAGGGTTTGGCGGCAAGCGGGTGATCTTTGCAGGCCGCAAGCACGAAAGGGCCTTCTCCCAGCCGGTCGAAGATCAAATCTGGGTCCGACGTGCCCATGATGTTTATGCCGAACTCCACCTTTCCCCATGCGACCGCCCGTAGGCCGTCGAACGGTGGCCCCGGGCGGCATTCGATGCAGCGCGCCCACGCCAGCGCGGACTAAACTCGCGAGGGCTTTCCGATCAGGCGCTTGAAATCCAGCGCATGGGGATGTATATGCACATGTATATGCAAAGGAGGCCGAGATGCCCGAACTCCGACACAACGAACCAACACCGCCAAGGGAAGCTAAGCTCTTTCGAAATAATAGAAGTCAGGCTGTACGTATCCCCGCTGATTTTGAGCTTCCCGGCGATCGGGTGATGATCCATCGGGACGGAGATCGGCTGATAATAGAGCCGGTGCTCCGCAAGAACTTGCTGGAGGTGCTGGCTGGTTTGGAGCCGCTCGGGTCTGAAGATGAGTTCCCCGACGTTGACGAAACCCTGCTGCCGGTGAAGGAAATCGACCTGTGAGCAGGCTCTACATGCTGGACACCAATATCGTGTCCGAGCTTGCGCGAAACCCACAGGGGGCTGTCACTAAACGCATTGCCGAGGTAGGACCGGATGCAATCTGCGTCAGCATCATTACGGCGGCAGAGTTACGCTATGGATGCGCCAAGAAGGGATCATCGAAACTACTGGCGCAGATCGAGACCATTCTTGGAAGTATGCAAGTGCTTGCGCTCGATGTGCCTGCTGATGCCGAATACGGCGGCATCCGGGCTGAACTGGAGGCCGCTGGTAAGCCCATCGGCCCGAATGACCTGTTCATCGCCGCTCATGCCTGTATGCTTGGAGCGGTGCTGGTAACGGCCAACAGTAGCGAGTTCACACGCGTTCGTGATCTCAAGGTCGAGAACTGGCTGGATTTCACTCCTTCGTGTTGAAGCCAAAGGCGCTCAATGCTCTTGCCGACTTCGAGCAAGGGGAGAAACGGCATGGCGAATTCGCTGACTTCGTGCTGATTGACGGTAGTAGAAAAGGTTTATCCCGGGCTCAATGTTGTGGTGGCGCCGAACAATATTCATATGGGTGAGGTGTCAGCTGCATTGGCAATTCGCCTTCTCAAGGATGTGAAGTGAACAGCAAAGATCGCGATTGTAGACCGAGATCCGGGTTTGCAGATGGTCAAATTTCAACATCGGCTTCAAGGGATCCCGATCGATTGAATTGATGCGGTCGCCATTTGAGCCCTCGTTCGTGCTTGGGCTCAAAACGATCTTGCCTGCGATCGGCTGCGGGAAGCCTTCAAAGATCGTGAAGGCGGTCAGCCCGTCCTGCGGACCTTCTTCGTCGACGAACAGCGTGTGCCGCTCGTCGAACCGTACGACTTCCAGCAGGCGGCAGCCGATAATCTCGTAAAGCGGCCGGATGCCCAGATCGACCTGAAGCGCTACCGGCTTAAAAATCGTGGTTTCCGGGTCCAGCACATAAGCCGTGTTTGCTCTGACCATTTTCTAGCCCTTTCCTTCCGCGGTCTAACGTCTACCCGAGGGGCAGGAGCCCCGCTCCTGCTCCCCGAGCTCGCGCGGAGCAGCGGGAGAGAGGGAGGCAAGGGAACAAAGGGGCGGCCTATTCCGGCCAATTTCGCGCCAAAAGCTCTCCTAGACTGCATTCCGTCGATGTTGCTTTGGTGGTAGTTGAGAGTGCCCCGCCACCAAATTTCCAAATTGGGAACTTCACGCTTGTTTCCAAATTGGAAACGCGTTAAATAGGAGTTCGAGTGAACGTTATCGCTAAATCCGCGCTGGTGAATTTTTGGAGCAGCTTGCCGAAAGGAGCTCCCAGGGAGACCGCGGAAGCCGCGATGATGGAATGGTACACCACCGCATCGAAGGCGAGTTGGAGCAACTTTTGTGAGTTGAAGAAGACATTTAACTCGGCTGATATTGTGGCGGGCAACAAGGTTATTTTCGACGTCGGCGGCAACAAGTACCGCATCGTGGGGCTGGTCGCATTTCGATCAAAGCGGATTTTCGTTCTGTTTGTCGGGACGCACGCCCAGTACGGTGCGATCGACGTCAAAGACCTCTGACGTGAAAGGAAGTCGACATGTTGGATTTGAAAGCTTTTCGAACGCTTCAGAGTGAGGCCGAGTACAACGCCGCGCTGAAGGAAGTTCGGCCGTATTTCGAGAACGAACCCGATGAAGGCTCTGAGGAAGCTGCGCACTTTGACGCGCTCGTCCTTCTAATCGAACAGTACGAAGGTAAGCACTATCCAATCCCGACGGCGAGCCCGGTTGAGGTGGTCAAGTCGGTGATGGCTGCGAACAATTACACGCGTGCCGATCTCGTGGCGGTTATTGGCTCCAAAGCGCGGGCGGCCGATCTTTTGAACGGCAAGCGGGAAATCAATCTGGATCAGATCCGAAAGCTAAGCAAGGAATGGAACATTCCGGCTGGCTCACTGATCGGCGACGTCGCGGCTTAAGGGATACCCACAACCAATAACTGAAGCGCTCGGCGCCCTGGCCACTTTACGGTGACCTAAATACTCAAGCCTAGGCCGTTCTTAAGGGTCCGCGTGAGTTCGCAGGTTCGGCTCAACTCCGCCCGCAACGACCGCCTTTCGAAACAATGGTTTAAGTTCCATAATCTATCTTATGTGATCCGCTTGTGTAGCCGGGTACATTCTATTTCCAAGTGCGACATGCCAATAAAAACAAAGGCTTCGCCTTGGAGATTTTTGGATGTCGCTTTGCTATTCGCAACTCACCCTTTCCGATCGACGACGTTTGCATCAGCTCGTGGAACGCAAAGTTCCTGTCGGTGAGATCGCCCGCCAACTCGGTCGGCATCGATCGACGATCTATCGTGAACTGAAGCGCAATACCTTTCATGATGCCGAGTTTCCGGAATACAGCGGCTATTACAGCGGTATCGCCAACGACATCTCGAAGGAGCGTCGGCGACGGCTGCGCAAGCTCAGCCGCCACCCGCAATTGCGCGAACTGGTCATCGAGCAGCTGAAGGCACTTTGGTCGCCGGAGCAGATCGCCGGCCGTCTGCTTGCCGATGGTGTGAGCGCCGTCCGCGTCTGCACCGAGACGATCTATCGCTTCATCTATAGCAAGGAAGATTATGCGCTGGAGCTCTATCAGCATCTGCCGGAAGGCCGTCGTAAGCGCCGCCCACGCCGCTCCCGCAAACCCCGTGACGGCTCGATCCCGTTGGACTGCAGGATCAGCCAACGCCCTGATTTCATTGCCGATCGCTCTCAGTTCGGCCACTGGGAGGGTGATCTCCTGATCTTCCGGCGCGACCTTGGTGAAGCCAATGTCACCTCGCTGGTCGAGCGCAAGAGCCGCTACACGGTGATGATCAAGAATGGCAGCCGTCACTCTCGTCCGCTCATCGACAAGATCATCGATGCCTTCTCACCGCTACCCGCCTTTGCCCGGCAGAGCTTCACCTTCGACCGTGGTACCGAGTTTCGCGGTTTCAAGGCTTTGGAAGATGGACTCGGCGCCAGGAGCTGGTTTTGCGATCCGAATTCACCGTGGCAGAAAGGCGCGGTCGAGAACACCAACAAGCGCATCCGTCGCTTTGTGCCGAGCGATACGGACCTGTCCGCCGTCAACCAGCCGCAACTGGTCGCCCTCGCCCACCATCTCAATTCACTGCCCAGGAAATGCCTTGGTTACCGCACGCCCGCCGAGGTCTTCATGGCCCATTTGCGCGATTGCGGGTAATCCCCTACCCTCCACCCGTCATTGTTGCACTTGGATTAGATTCTCCACCGCAAAGTTAAAGTGTCCTGTTTCTGCAATGTAAGAATGTCACTCTCCCCGGGTTTAGATGACCTGGGAGATTGCGGATGGGATTGATTGCGATGAGCGAGCGTGATCTGCAGCGGATTGAGGTTTTGTCGAAGGTCATCGATGGTCGGATGACGCTGGTAACGGCCGCTCATGTTCTGGGGTTAAGCACGCGCCAGGTGCGCCGGCTCTTGGAGCGGATGCGGACGGATGGTGCCGCATCGATCCGGCACAAGGCGATCGGTCGGCCATCGAACAACCGGATCAGCGACGGCGTTCGGGATTATGCAGTGACGCTGGTTCGCGAACGCTATGCCGACTTTGGTCCGACGCTAGCGGCGGAGAAGCTTGCCGAGCGCGATGGCTTGCGGGTGTCGCGCGAGACCTTGCGCAAATGGATGTCGGAGGCCGGACTTTGGCTGTCGCGCAAGCAGCGGCGCACCTTCCACCAGCCACGATTGCGACGCGAGGCCTATGGCGAGCTGGTGCAGATCGATGGATCGGAGCACCGCTGGTTCGAGGATCGCGGTGATCCATGCTCGCTGCTGGTGTTCATCGATGATGCGACCGGCAAGCTGATGCAGTTGCGTTTCGTGCGCTCGGAAAGTGCGTTCAGCTATTTCGAGGCGCTGGAGCTTTATCTCAAAAATCATGGTGCTCCGGTCGCCTTCTATTCCGACAAACATTCCGTGTTCCGGGTGGCGAAGAAAGACGCCAAGGGCGGCCAGGGCATGACCCAGTTCGGGCGTGCGCTTTGCGAGCTAAACATTGAGATTCTTTGTGCAAATTCGAGCCAGGCGAAGGGTCGGGTCGAGCGGATGAACCGGACGCTGCAGGACCGTTTGATTAAGGATCTGCGCCTGGAGGGCATCTGTGGCATGGACGACGGCAACGCCTTCCTGCCTCGGTTCATGGAGGGCTATAACCGGCAGTTTGCCATTACCCCTGCCCGACCTGATGATCTGCATCGGTCGCTGAATCTTGCCCCGGATCGGCTCAAGGAGATCCTGTGCAAACGCGAGCAGCGCTACGTCGGTGCGCAGCTGACGTTTTCGTTCGAGCGCCAGCGGATCATGCTTGAGGAGACCGAGGTGACGCGCGGGCTGGTCGGTCGCTATGTCGAGACCTACGCCTATGCCGACGGCCGGCTCGATGTGCGGTGGAAAGGCCATTCCCTGCCCTACCGGGTATTCGACAAGGACCAGCGGGTGACGCATGCGGCGATCACCGAGAACAAGCGGCTCGGTGATGTCCTGGCCTACATCAAGGCGCGCCAGGACGAGCGGCCGGCGCCGAAGGTGAAGACCAACAGCGAGAAGATCGGCTACCGACCGCGTGGCCGCAAGCCGGGCAAGCGGACGGATTTCACCAACGATCCAGCGGTCATTGCCCGACGGCGACAAGCGCTCTCTGAGCTCGATGCGGCGGAATGACTGGCTGCTGCAACTGTCAAAGCTAAAGCCGATGGGTGCGTCTCATCCGCCCCCTCCCTTCCCTTGCAACCCGATCCAGCCGGTCCGGTCGGGGGCTTGGCTCAGTGCCAGTGGGGATGTCGCGTGTCGCATTTCTAAATGGTTGGTGAGGCACCCAAAGTGACATTTCAACTTTGCCCAACCGCGGACAGTTTAACCTTGCCGCCACATGTGGTGTAGCGGCCGTTTAGAGATGCGACATATGAGCCAGTTAGAGATGCGACAGTCGTCGCCGCTTGGGATGCTGGTCAAACGTCAACGTTTGGAAGGAAGACTGGCGACGTGAAGCGTGGCTGAGACCATGAGCGTTCGGAGTCGTCATGTCTTGTTTGATCACCATGTCGCAGAAGGAATTGCATCGTCTTGAACTGATCCAGCGGATTCGCGGCCGCAGCCTGAGCGTCGTCCAGGCGGCCGAACTGCTCGGCCTCAGCCGCAGTCAGGTGCATCGGCTGCTGCAGGCCTATGACCTGGCCGGCGCCGACGGGCTGGTCTCGAAGAAGCGCGGCCGGCCGAGCAACCGGCGTCATAGAAAGGATTTCCGCATCCTGGTGCTCGACCTGGTGCGTGAGCATTATGCGGATTTCGGACCAACCCTGGCGGCTGAGAAGCTGCTCGAACGCCACCGGATTGCCGTCAGCAAGGAGACGCTGCGTCAGTGGATGATGGAAGCCGGCATCTGGGTGTCGCGACGCGAGCGCAAGAAGCGCGTCTTCCAGCCGCGCGGCCGGCGCGATTGTTTCGGCGAACTCGTCCAGATCGATGGCTCGCTTCATTGGTGGTTCGAGAACCGCGGTCCCAAATGCGCCCTGCTCGTCTATATCGACGATGCCACCGGCAAGCTGTTGCACTTACGCTTTGCGGGCTCGGAGAACACCTTCGACTATCTGCACGCGACGAAGGCCTATTTGCAGCAATGGGGCAAGCCGATTGCCTTCTACAGCGACAAGCATGGCATCTTCCGCACCACCCATGCTTCCAAGAAGGACAGAACCAGTGGCCTGACGCAGTTCGGGCGTGCCCTTTACGAGCTCAACATCGACATCATCTGTGCCAATACCCCGCAGGCCAAAGGCCGCGTCGAGCGCGCCAACCAGACGCTGCAGGATCGCCTCGTCAAGGAACTGCGGTTGCGCGGCATCGATACGATCGCGGCGGCCAATGCCTATTCGCCGGAGTTCATGGCCGACTTCAATCGTCGCTTTGGCAAGGCGCCGCGCAATCCGAAGGACATGCATCGGCCGTTTGCCGCGCATGAGAACCTCGATGGCGCCATGTGCCGCAAGGAGATCCGCAAGCTGTCGAATTCGTTGACGCTGCGCTATGACAAGGTGATGTTCATTCTCGATCCGACAGATCGCGCAGCGGCGCTGGCGGGTAAGAAGGTTGTCGTTTGCGACTATCCCGACGGACGCCTGGAGATCACAGACGGGGAAGCCACCCTGCCCTACAGGACGTTCGACACGCTGCGCTCGGTGCACCGCTCCGAGGTGGTTGAGAACAAGCGCCTGGATGACATGCTGGCGCTGGTCGCCGCGATGCAGGCCGGACGAGAGCAACAGCGCAGCAAGGGCGGGCCGCGCCGCACCGGCCAGACGGACCATATGTTCGGCATTCGCGACGGCAGCCAGAGCAATGGCTACCAGAAGCGCGGCACGAAGCCTGGCCGGAAGACGGATTTTACCAAGGATCCGGTGGTCATCGCAAAGCGCCAGCAAGCCCTCGCGCAGCTGAAAGCGGCGGAGTGACCGGCGTGTCAAAGCTAAAGTTTATCTTGCACCTCAAGCCATCCGCCGCCGGCCGGGCTGCGCAACCCTGACCAGCTCCACCCGGCCGGCGGCTTGCGTCTCCGTACTTTGTAAATATAGCAACTTGCAAATGCAGTAGTAATGGATAGGATGATGTCGCGTTTCTAAGTTGACTACTTTGTCTCATCTTTAAATAGCTTTGACATTGATGTAGCCGGGGGTAAATTCTATTTTCAAGTGCGACATGGCAATAAAAACAACGGCCTGTCCCTTGGAGATTTTTGCATGTCGCAGTGCTATTTGCAGCTCACCCTTCCCGATCGCCGACGCGTGCATCAGCTTCTCGAACGCAAGGTGCCGATTGCTGAGATCGCCCGCCCTCAGTCGGCATCGGTTTGTCCTCGAGCCGACTGATCTCGCCAAGACCCTAAGCCGGCAAGAAGGTGATAGTCTGCGAACACCCCGCGGACGACCATTCTTATCAGCAGATCCATTGTCTGCAGGCGCTCGCCGCATGCACTTGGCTTCAAATGAGCCTGAGCTTTGTCGCCAGTGCCGTCGCCTGCGCCTGTGTGCTCGCACCGAGCTTCCTGCGAGCGTTGTTCATATGGAAATTCACATTCGCATAGGTCATGTTCTCGATGGTGGCGATGTCACTCATGGATTTGCCCTCGGATGACCACTTGAGCATCAGCGCCTGTTTGGCGGTCATGCGGATGCTCGGTTTTGCCGTGGGTTCAATTTGCGCTTGCTCGATCCTCACATGAAGCTGAGCGACCGCCGTCGCAGCTGCGACCGGATCGAGATCGAGATTCAGCGAAAGGCACGGCTTGTGCGACGCAATGGTCAGCATCGCGATGCGCCGGAATGCAGTCGCCACCGGAATCGTGATGCCCGATCGGATGCCGAACCCGGCAGCATCCAGGTAGAACTGCCGAACACGCCTCGACTTGACTTTCCGCGTGTTTTCCGAAGACCAAGTGAACGCCCTCATCGTGGACTTGGCGATCAGGACCACGGGATCAATCTCACTGAAGCTCTTGGAGAAATACCGATCCTGCCATTCGGGTGAATAATTCGAGACAGCGAATGTTCCGACCGGCTGAAGATTGAGGTAGGCGTAATATTCGAAGCCGAGTTCCCGTGCGAGTTCGGTGAGTGCTCCATTGAACATCTCCCTGGTGCGCGCTACCGCTGTAACATCGATTAGCTTCTGAAACCAAATCTCCACCTTCTAATCCCCTCTTGTTGCATCCCGTCTCATACTGCTCGTGCCCACCAAAATCAGGATATTTGGTCGGCGACCACTTTTCAACGAGGGCAGAGCAAAGCCGCCCGCAGAACTCGAAGCCTCGAACGCGGCAGAAGCATCAAGGCACGCCCCCAGCAAAACGCGCTGACGACGCCAAGCTCATCCTGCCACGGCCCTAGTTCGACTGCCTAGTCTCCATGCGCCGACCCGCGGCGGTCTTGCCGGGCTTTTCAGAATGCCCGCCGGCAGGTTTACGCGGCCGCGAGACTGATGCGAGAGAGCGGGCGATTTCCACGAATTCTTCACGGTTCGCGGTGGGGTCTTCCTTGTTCCAGGCGAGCCCCATGCCGATCGTAAAATCCACTCCCTCCACTTCCCAAAGCGAAACGACCGGTGGGGCAAATCCTTCGTCCATTTCCGGCACGAAACCGACCCAATCCCGGCGGCAACGAGCGAAACCAGGGAGAGCGCATCGTCGCAGCTGTAGGCGACCTGATCGAGAAGGCCGTGCTTTCTGAACTGCTCGAAGAAGTACTTTTCCGTGTAAGATAGATTCGAGCGGGAAAAGGCGATTATCCGCGCTCGTTTGAGGTCGCTCATTGTGACAGTTTCCGCCATCTCCAGCGGGCTGCCAAGCGGCACCGCTAGAAGACATCGTTCGTTGGCGATGCTCTGCCAGCGGAGCGAGCCGATATTTTCGACCGGCCGGATGAAGCCGAGATTGATGCGGCCCTTCTCCAGATCGCGGATGATTGCATCGGTCGAGCCACTGCTGATGTGAATCTGAACGTCTGGAATCGCTTGCCGAGCTTGCTTAGAAAGAGCGGCAAGACACCGCAGGTCGCAGGGTAAATGTTACAGATCGTGATCCGATCGACATCCTTGCCCGCAACGGCCCGGTCGACGGCGGAACTGTTTTCAATCTCCTTGAGAACACGGATACACCGCTCATAGAAAAGTTCGCCAGGCTTGGTCAATTGAACGCGACGGGTAGAAACGGGTGAGAAGCTGCACGCCGAGCTCCCTTTCCAGCGTCTGGATCTGCACGCTGAGGGCGGGCTGCGCCATGGCCGCGGCGCGACCGAAATGAAGTTCCTCGGCCAGCGTCGCAAAGCATCTCATCTGACGGACTTCCATTCCCTGTCCTCTCCAACTGTGCAGTTCTTCCGCAAGGCGCAGACCATCCGTTAATCGTCACTTTAGATCAATCTGTTGTTTTTTGATCTCGACCCCATGAATTCCCGCAGTAGACGGAATCGTCTTTGCCCTATCGGTTGAGCATGAAAACGAGCCTCGAATACCTTGCCGGAGAGGGAGCAGCGCGAGCTTGCCCGCGTCGTCTAGATAATCCCACGAGGAGTTTGCCGATGCGCTCGAGGGAAGCTCAGCCGCCTTTAAGAAGCGCGGGCGGTCGCCCGCGGTACGTTCGTCGACGAGCCGCAGGCTACCGCTCGGACTACGATATTCTCGTGATCGCCAGTTCGAAGAAATTGGCCGAACCGCAGTATTGGGGCAAGGCGACCGATCGGCTGCTGTGGGACAAGGGGGTCTCGACGCCGGTGGGGCTGATTGTCCATGGCGCGCGGGAGGTGAACAACTTCGTTGCGGACGGACAAGAATTCTTCGTCGACGTCCTCCACGAGGGCGTCGTGCTCTACGAAATCGACGACGGGGCCAGATACGCCGCCGTCAAGGTGGTCGGTGCCAATGCGAAAAACCGTCGATTTTTTCAAAGGCGCCGAGCCCGCTCGCATGGAAGGTCCCCGAATGCATCCATGCGCATGTGCATTGATGAGGCCCGGTATAAGCGATGCCGCCGGCTGCATCGATGGTTTCACGCGCCACAATCTCAGCGCCTGCGGCAGTCTCCTCAGCGTCAACTCCGGCGATCTGCCCGTGCCGGACATAAACCGCAGTCCGCTTGTGACATCTTGCCGCCACCAGTGATGAGGCTTGCGTCTCGGACGACTAGATCCATGACAATTATTCCTTTCGCCATGGTGCGGTGCTGGCCGCTGGTCGCCCGCCCGGCCGATCCAACCGGCGATGCGATTGCTCCTGGCTGGAACCATCCAGCATCTAGCCGGACGATCGCACCGTTCGGATCAGATCAGCGCAATTGGCCACGCTTAGCGCCTTGCGCAGTCGACCGATATGGACGTTGACCGTTTGGCGTCAACGAAACGACGTTCGGGCCAGGCAGCTTCAATGAGTTGTGCGCGGCTGCACGCCTGCTCCCGGTTCTCCATCAGGAGCTGCAGCAACCGAAATTCGATCGGTCCTAAGTGAATGCTGACGCCGAAACGCTTGACGCTATGCCTGTTGGTGCTCAGTTCAATCCCTGCGCGAGGATATGACCGTCGATCGCCGTGGGATGCGACCCGTGCAGGATGCGGTCACGGAGGAAGCCGAGCAGTTTCGAAGGAGCGATCGGCCTTACGAAGTTCTCGTCAATACCGCCTTCAGGTAGATCGATAAACCGGCATTCCGCACCAGGCCCAATCAAGCCGACCGTCGTGATCCCGAATGTCCGCGGCTCCTGCTTTAGCTTTACACAAGTTGCAGGAGCCCACTCTTCTCCCGATCGACAATCAAGAAGGATGGCTCTGACATCGTTCTCGCCTGCGAGATTGCAAATTCCGAGGCAATCCGCCCCCTGATTCCGAAATGATCTCGCCCCCCAATTCCGAGAAATAGTCGCCCCCTGATTCCGAGATGATGCCGCCCCCATCGGAAAGCATCTGGCGTGGGTGTTCTGCTGGTGTGAAGTTTCTTCCTTCGACGTGACGAGGAAGGAACGGGATGCCTGCGGAGAGACTGGAGATGCGGCGTGTCCGCGAGATATTGAGATATCGCTTCGAACAAGGACTTGGCCACAAGTCGATCGCGGTTCGGGTTGGAGCTGCGCCATCGACGGTGCGCGAGACGCTTCGGCGTGCGGCCATTGCGGAGCTATCGTGGCCGTTGGGTGACGACATCAGCGATGCAGTCCTGGAAGCGGCGCTTTACAAGGCAGCCGGGACGAAGACGGGTCATCGTCGGAGCCCTGAGCCGGACTGGACGCAGGTCCACCGCGAGCTGAAGCGCAAGCATATGACGCTGCAGATCCTTTGGGACGAATACATCAGCCGTTATCCGGAGGGCTATCGTTACAGTCGCTTCTGTGACCTCTACCGCGGCTGGGCGATGAAGTTGCCTGTGACGATGCGGCAGGATCACGCGGCCGGCGACAAGCTGTTCGTCGACTACGCCGGCGACACGGTCACGGTTGTCGTTGATCGGCTGTCCGGCAAGACACGGCAGGCGCACCTGTTCGTGGCGGTTCTGGGAGCATCCAGCCTTTCATATGCGCAGGCACGTTGGAGCGAGACGCTTCCCGACTGGATTGAATGCCATATCCTGGCGCTGGAGTTCTTTGGCGGTGCGCCAGCCTTGCTGGTTCCCGACAATGCCAAGGTAGCGATCATCAAGGCCTGCCACTTCGATCCCCAGGTCAACCGGACGTATTGCGGGATGGCGGCCCATTATGGCAGCGCCGTCTTGCCGACGCGGCCGCGACGCCCGCGGGACAAGGCGAAAGTGGAAGCTGCGGTTCGTATCGTCGAACGTTGGCTGTTGGGCCGGCTGCGCCATCGCATCTTCTATAGTTTGGCCGAGGTCAATGCGGCGATTGGCCAATTGCTCCATGATCTCAATGATAAGCGCGTTCTGCGCCGTGTCGGCGCCACGCGCCGCCAATTGTTCGAGGAGCTTGATCGTCCGGCTTTGCGACCGCTGCCTGTCGAACGTTATGTCTTTGCCGAATGGCGTATCCGGCGCGCCGGGCTGGATTATCACGTCGAGATCGAGCGGCACTATTATTCCGTTCCCTATCGCTTTGCCCGCGAGCAGGTCGAGGCTCGTATCACCGCCAATACGATCGAGATCTTCCACAAGGGCGAGCGAATTGCCGCTCACCGGCGCTCCAGCGGCAACGGCAAGCACACGACGATCCCCGATCATATGCCCTCTGCGCATCGCCGCTTTGCCGACTGGACGATTGAACGGATTCAACGCGAAGCCTCTGCGATGGGGCCGGATGTTGCGCTGTTGTGCGAGCGCATTCTTGCCGACAGGCCTCATCCCGAGCAGGGCTTTCGAGCTTGCCTCGGCATCATCCGCCTCAACAAGAGCTTCGGCCGCGACAGGGTCAATGCCGCTTGCGGCCGTGCGTTGGAGATTGGCGCACGAACCTATGGCTCGGTGCGATCCATCCTCGACAATCACCTTGACCGGACGGCTGCCTCAAATGGAGCGGCGCCGCATGAACCGATCCATCACGCCAACATCCGCGGACCTCGCTATTACCACTAAGGAGAACGAAAGATGCTTGCCCATCCAACACTGGATAAATTGAATGCCATGGGCCTGGCCGGCATGGCAAAGGCCTTTGGCGAACTTGTTGCCAACGGCGAAGCCGAACATCTCTCGCACGCCGAATGGCTCGGACTGCTGCTCGAACGGGAGTGGAGCTCCCGTTACGATCGGAAGCTTGCGGCACGCCTCAGGTTTGCCAAGCTTCGCCACCAGGCCACCCCAGAAGATGTCGACTATCGCGCCGACCGCGGCCTCGACCGTGCTCTCTTCATGAAGCTGCTCGGTGGCGACTGGATCAACGCCCATGACAATCTGGCCATTTGCGGACCCTCGGGTGTCGGAAAGAGTTGGTTGGCTTGCGCTCTCGGCCACAAGGCTTGCCGAGACGATCGCTCAGTTCTCTATCAGCGTGTCCCAAGGCTGTTTGCCCAGCTTGCGCTCGCGCGTGGTGATGGCCGCTACGCCCGCCTGCAACGAACCTTGGGCCATGTTCAGCTCCTGATACTGGATGATTGGGGGCTCGAGCCGCTCAACGAACAGGCCCGCCACGACCTGCTGGAAATCCTCGAAGATCGCTATGGACGCAAATCAACGATCATTACCAGCCAACTTCCCGTGTCCGCATGGCACGGCGTCATTGGCGACCCAACCTACGCCGATGCCATACTCGACAGGTTGGTCCACAATGCCCACCGCATCGAATTGAGCGGCGATAGTCTGCGCCGAAATCTACCGCGCAAAGCTTGACACCTCGCCTGAATGAACTGACAACAATCATCGCCTGCAGACCCCACTAAACAGGGGGCGAGATCATCCCGGAAACCGGGGGCGCAATCATCTCGGAACAAAGGGGCGGCTTCATCGGAATCGGCATGCGAGATGGACGATTCCCCCAACCCCCAGAACGAAGGATGACCTGATATCCCTCGGATTCTAGGATACGGATGACCAGCAGATAGTAATCCGCATCAATCGAGCCAATCAAGATCTGGGGCCGCGTTGGATTCAAAGACCTCCCCTTTGGACTCCATGTCTGTTTCGGGCCGATCCCGAGCGAATTCGGGCGTCATTCTCTGCAGCGGCGCGGCCGTTAGGCCGGCCGACGGTGCAGCGACGACACTCCGCGCGGCGCCCCCGGTTGCCGGTATCTGTTAAACAGCGACGGTGTGGCGAGTCCCTGGTCGAGCGGCACCAGCGCGAATCCGATCAAGACTTCCGACATCGGCAGAAAGAATTCCGGCAACGGCCAACGAGTTGCCAATGGGGCACGGCGGGCCGAGGCGCTGCATCGGCCACCCGGCACGCTTCAGAATGCGCTCGAAACGCAGATCAGTTGCGGTGACAATCTCGTGGTACCCGTTCGCCATCGACCATTCGATGATGCCGGCGAACATCATCAGCGTGGTCTTGTGGAGAGGCCCTGGCGTTCTGTGCTGGTCGAGCGCAGTGTCGACACAAAAGCGCGAGCTTTCGACCATGCCTGGGTGAGCGTTCAAACCGCGCGCTGGCAGGAGCTGCGGAAAGGTATTGGCGAGCATTGTCGGGCCTGTAGCTGGCAGAAGCCTTGCACAACCCGCCACCGCACCTGTGGGGGAAACAGCTAGGATGTAGGTCGGGTCGAATTGATCGTAGGCGTCGGCTTCACGCCCGTCCCTTATCTCTACGTCCCAATCCAGCCTGTCGCCAAAGACGCAGGCACGCAGTCGGTGCATCGAATCAATTAGGTCAGCAAATTCTCCACGCGCCGCGGCCGGTACAGCCAGTATCTCCATCACCAATCTCCGAAGAAATCTCGCTCGTAGACTACTGAACACGAGTCTTGGCGCTCGGGCGACTAATAAAGTTAGTAGTCGAGTGTTTGACCGAAGCGTGCATGAATATCGCGGATATGAGTAGCTCGGAACGGAAGGCAATCAAGGACGAAGGTCAAAGGGAAAGGAAGTCGATGTACAAGCACACCGCCGAAGCTCTCGTTTACGTAACGCACACCGATTGCGCCATAGAGAGCCTTTCTGTACGCCTCGGAAAGTATTGTGGAGCAATCAGGCACTTCGAGACCGGCAGGATACTCGACTTCGGCGAAGGTGAAGCGATCATAAGATCGACTGAGGGCGCACTTTTGTTTCACGTCTCCGCACGAGACATCCTCACATTTTATGGCATTCAGGCGCTTTTGCAGGGGAGCCTGTCCGTCATCGCGACGTTTCCTGGTGAAGCCGTCGAATGGCGCCCGGTGGACAGGGCGCCATTCGACCCTATGAGAGGATGACCCAGACACATCCAGCACTGGCAGGGTGGGAAATAGCCCCTCCCTGGACTTGCCGAATTCCCTTCAGCTGCTCATCGCAAGGAACGTCAAAGTCTTCGCGCGACGGTGAAAAGTCCGTCCCGAGGATGAGAAACAGCATGCCACTCTGCCTATGCCCCCCTTGTCATATCTGCCACTCGTATTTCCTACAGTTTCGCTACGGGAGCGCTGGCATTAGGATCCGGTTCTCCAGGTTTGAGACACAGGGCGAATGGCAGCAAACCGAAGCAGTCCACCGATGGTCGACAACCGTAGACTGTCATTGTCCCTGAGGACGCTGCAGTCAGCGAAGCACCGCCGGGACCTTCACCCTGCACTGGACGAGCTTTGCGCGCGATACGGCCTGTCGCATATGACATTCCTTGTGGTTTGCAGCGGAGGCAGGTCGGGTTTGTACCCCGATTACTGCACGACCTATCCCGGTAAGTGGACTGAGATATACGTAAACAAGCGTTATTTCGACATAGACCCGGTAATTGACGTCATTCGGTGGGATTTCTCCCGGTGGACTGGTCCTCTCTCGATCGGCGGTCAGCACAGGCGTACCGTTTATTTAAGGAAGCGCGTTCGTACGACATCGGGCCCCATGGCTTGACGATCCCAATCCGAGGCTCGAAAGGCGAACGCTGCCTCTTTTCCGTGAGCTCGAACCTGCCCAAGCGCGATTGGTCGCGGCTACGCACTTCGAGCATTCACGAGCTGCAGATCCTTTCTCACTATCTTCATGAGACGACGCTTTCGGCCAGCGGTCTGCGAGAGGTCGGCCGTTATCGGACCCTCTCCAGGCGCGAAACTCAGTGCCTGCAGCTGCTTGCAACGGGCCGGATTTCCAAGCAGATAGCAGCGGACCTCGGCATCTCAGAAAACGCCGTGAAACTGTACCTGCGTTCGGCAAGGATCAAGCTGAATGCTGCTACAAGTTATCAGGCCGTCGCCAAGGCGAGCTTCCTCGAGTTAATCAAGTTCTGAGCGCGCTCGATCGAGGATTCGGGACCTGTATGTCTCCATCCGGCTTTCCCGACAGCATCAATCTACCGAATTCGGTAGATTGGCTGCCCGCTCGCAAGGGTCCACACATAGCAATCACAAACTCACGCACGGCAGGGGCTAGCGCAACCGAAACATCTCGCCGAGAGCCGAGATGAAGCGCACCGCCGATAATGTCGGGAGGTGGTTATGGTGAATCGACTAACGATTGAACGCTGGCGAAACGCGCCCAGGCTTACATCGTTCGCAGCGTTCTTCGAAAGGACCGCCAGCGGACAGGGCGGAGCACCGGACCTTGCCGAACCTCAAATCGACATGAGCCTGCTCGATTTTGATCTGGAGAGCGCAGTTTTCGCGGATACGCATCGGCGTCTTTGGGGACACTTCGACAGCCATTACTTCGCCAGCATTCCCTATAGGCTCGAAGAGGAATGCCGCCTGGGTGCTGCGATACTTTCCCTCGGCCTGAGGGCCTGGGCACGCAGCGGCTCCCTAACGACAATATACACGCTGGGCACAGGCACCGGTTGCTTTGCGCGCACGCTTGCCACGCTTGGCAATGGTCGCATCGAGGCGCTCTGCTGCAGTCCAACGGCAGCCAATCGGACATCATTCCTTGCGAACCGGGGGAGCGAACACGCGCACTTCTTCCACGGCCCGTTCTTTGAGTTGGACGACGATCGATACGCGACCGACGAGGATCTTCTCCCATTTCGGGACGGATTTGACGTGCTGTTGGAAGACACGACGTTTCAGATGTACGACCGTGACCGGCTAAAGCAGCTGGAGTTCGTCGTCCCCCGCATACGGCCTGGCGGTCTTCTCGTCCAGGTGCAGAAGCTCGCGCATGAAGACCGCGACGTCTATGAGGAGCGCGAACGACAGAAGGACGAGCTTTTTAAGTCCCGGTTCTTCTCGACCGGTCACATCTCCGAGAAAAAGGATGAAGTCCTGAACACGATGACGGATCTTCAAGTCGATGTGGCAACTACCGTAGCCGCTCTGGGAGCGTTTTTCCGATACTCAGTGCTAACCTGGAACAGCGGGAATTTCTACACAATCGTGTCATCCAACTCCCGGGCTTCCGTCTTGGAACTGATTTCGCTGATGTTAAAGCCCGCAATTCCACCAGCCTATTGTTACGAACATTTGCCAGCCGCTGTCGTCGATACGGAGGTGGAAGGGTTGGCTCCTGATTTGACGTGGCGCAGGGCGAGTACCATGACGCTGCTCGCGCCCAGGCGCTTGGCATCGTGAAATGGCGGCCACCCCAGAGGTCAGCGAGCATTGCAGCGCAGGCGACGTGCGAAGCGCGCTGTCTGCCTTAATGCCGCATCTTACCTCCTATTGGGAGCGTCCCCTTCGAGATTACGCGTCGGTTGCCCACCACGTCGAGAAATTCCATTCCGAGTGTTGCGTGCGTCGTCATGCAATGGAGCTGCTCTGCCACTGCATAGAACGAGCGGGGCGCAAGTCCGGTTACGATCTTGAGGAAGCTCGAAGCGCCGGCCTTCAGTTGATGGCGTCGCCGGTACTGCAGACCGGTCCGCACTGCATGCTGCTGATCGAGCCGGATGCGTTCTACACGCATCTGTTCAGTCTGTTGGGCCTGTGCGCCAATAGCCGGCAATGGTACATCACGTATCACGCCTCGACAGTCAGCTTCTCGGAAAAATCAAAGAAAGGCCCCGGATGGCTCTGGCTTGAAGGCGAGCCCCTGAACGTCTTCGGCTTACCGCGGAGCCGGATGGATTCATTAAGCATCTGCGGTCTGAATGGTCCCTATCGCTTCGCTTTCTCGAATGCCAAAGGCGATCCGGCACCAAACGCCTCTGCCGTCCATCTCTTCGCCGAACTGCCGACGGTTGAATTTGCTTCTGCGGCCGACGCAATCAGGGCGGCCAACCAAACGCTTTGGCGTCGCAAGCTCCCCTCCCCCATCAGGCTACTTCAGCTCGATGATTTCGACATCGCAGACCTGGTCGCTGACCATCTCGACGACCAAGAGTCCTGGATGTCGGCTCGTTTCTTCGGAGACAAGGTTGCCGAAAGCATCCTGGTTGCCATGGATCGCTTAAGCATTGGACCCTGGAAGGGTTGGGTCCGCAGGACGACCGATCTCTTCTGGCGGCTGGAAAAAGGCAGGGTTGTTCCGCTCCGGCTCCAGGAAAATGCCCTCAGGGCCGCGGCCCCGTCCGGTTTCGAATTGGAGTTCCGGCCGGATAATATCGCAGCGGGGCTTCGGCAACGAGCGATCGTGCCCAGCCTCTATACAGTGTTCCTAGTGACTTCCATTCTGCCCGGTGTGAGGGCACTTGGGGGATGTCGGCAGACCATCTACTACCCACTCATGCGCTATCTTACTGCGGTCGGCCTTGAGCAGTCGGGTAATTCCGATCTCTTGGCCGAACTGCGTGGGGACGACCGACCCGGGCTTTGGGGCCACCGTGTCCTGAAGCCCGCTGGCGGTTATCCATTCCAGGAGATCGGACTTTTCGGACAAAGCCCGAGGTCCCTTTCAGAATACGCGCAGATCCCTTTGGTGCAGTCGAGCGGTGATCTAGGAAGTTTCACCGGGGATCCGATCTGGGCGAACCTGTCGAAGCAAATCGCCAGCGGTGTCATCAACTCGGGTTCCGTCGAGTGGCAGTGGTCGGGATCGTGAGCAAGTGACGGATGGCCGAGCGGCTTCGCTGCTGGAGCGTTTACATGCCATGCGATCAGATGCCCAGGTGGCGGGATACGGTGTTTCTCAGCCGGAACTTGGTGGAGGTCGATGTGTCGATTGAAGAAGGGGCGGTAATCAAGCGCCTATCAGTCGAGGACGTGGACGTGTTTCGCCGCATACGGCTGGAGGCGCTTTCACACGAACCGTTTTCGTTTGCGAGCGTATTTGACGATTGGCTCCATCTCTCCGACCGTGAATGGCGCGAGCATCTTGACCAGCCAGTTTTTGTCGCGTTCCTGAACGGGCAGCCCGTCGGCATGATGGGGCTCAAGTTTGAGCGTGCGAGGAAAATGGTGCATCGCGCGAAGCTTGTCAGCGTCTATGTGCGGAAAGGCGAACGAGGGACCGGAATTGCAGCAAACCTTTTGCATAACGTTACAGAGCATGCACGAGATCACGGAGTTCTGCAGTTGGAGCTTGCGGTAAATGCAGAAAATTCGGCAGCGATACGCTTCTATCAACGCCACGGTTTCGTCGAAGTTGGCCGCATTCCAAACGGCTGTCTTGGTCACGGTACGGAGAACGATGAGTTGATCATGGTACTCCGCTTGAATAATCGCTAGGTTAATACCGGTAGCCGAAATATCGGCTTCGTCCTTGGCCCCGAACGCGCCATTCGGCGATTGGGTTGGTGATGACCGCTTCGTCCCCGACGGAGCCTTCAGCGGAGGCGGTCCTGAACTTCCGCCCTCCACCCAAAAAAGAGGTCTGTGCCAGGAGGTATCAACGGCAGGTTTCACCACTAGAATCGACAAACCTCCCCTCGCTTGCGCAATGGAGAGGCCCAGTGCCTGACGCAATCTCGTAACTGTGCACGGCAAAACATGTGCCCGGTGGACGGATCAGGAAAACCGCTATTCCGCGGGGCAATTTGCTGATCAGGTTGCTGCCGACGTGCTCGGCCTGCGGAAGAGCGGTGACCTGTTCGGGCGATAAACGGCCTAGCCAGCTACTATTTCTTGAAACGAACACCCACGCCGCCACCGTTTTCCGGAATGAACTCAATACCAGCGCCTTCGAGAGCAATTCGGATCAGCTTTAGATTTGCTGCCGTAATTGTCGGTGGCCCATCTTCTGCCTCCGCCCGTCGTATCGTCGAGAGACCCACACTAGCAGTACTTGCTAGCTCTTCGGCGCTCCATCGAACTAATGCCCTCGCCGCGCGAATTTGAGCACCCGTTATTACACTCATAAATTTCGGTTTTCCGGTTGAACTTTTTTCGTTCATGTGGCACTTAAGGTTCCAGATCGGCCGTGCTCGGTGCTCGCAACACCGAACACAGCCTGACCACAACCAAGCTTACGGGAGCTCGGATCATGGCTGATTCCGACAATAGCAGAACTGTGTCTACGGTCACCCGGGGAGATTTTCAATCTTTCGTGGCGGCGTCTTTACCCACATATCAAGAGCTTACTCAGACGAAACAGCTATCCTGGGGTGCGTGCGATGCCGATCCGGCGCTCGTAGTTTGGCACCAATGGTGCGCCGCCTGGCAGCGTCTGAGCGAATCAAGTTTGCTACAACAGCGGCTCGAAAGATCCCTCTTTCCAGTGGTTTTGCCACCATCGGTTGAGCAAGCCGCAGGTTCTCGAACCTACTGCGAGGCCCTCGAAGCTGAAGATCGCGCATCCATCGCGGAGGAGCAGGCCGCGGAAACCTTGTGGAAGACGCCGGCGGTGTCCGTCGCAGGCGCCGCCGCCAAACTCCATGCCGCCATGACCAAATGGCAGCCCTCGCCCACAGGCCAAGAAGAGCCTTGGCCGCAAATCCGCATCGTCATCGCCGACCTCCTGAAAATCGATATGGCCTCAGTTGCGAGCGGACGGGATTGCCTGTCTACGGCCGACCTCCGACCCGAGTTTCAAAGCAGCTGAACGGACGGTGGCAGAGTACGCGGGATTCCGGCCTTTCCTTCAATTTCACATGACATGCGCACCGCGCCTTTGCATGCATTTCGCCGTGGGAGCACCGCGTTGGGACTGCTTCCAATGCGGCGTTCCGACTCTACCAAAAACTAAAACAAGGAACTTCAAATGAAACTGGGAAGCCCATTTCGGCCACGCCTGCTTTCCGCGCTTCTGTTCTCCATCTTCCTCGGGAGTGCTTCGGCGACGCCGGCGCAAGAACGCGGAGAGCTTCGGATCGCTACATCGTACAAGCTGATGACGCTGGATCCGCAATATGCCAATCTCAACGAGAACACCTCACTGCTCTCCCATATTTACGAGCGGCTCGTCTACCAGGACGAGAATCTCGAATTGAAGCCTGGGCTCGCCACCTCCTGGCGGCCACTGTCCGACACGCAATGGGCGTTCAAGCTCCGTGACAAGGTCCGCTTCCATGACGGCTCGGCCTTTGACGCCGATGATGTCGTCTACACGATCGAGCGCATCCGGGACTTCCTCAAACCGCCGAGCGGCGGCTTTCGCTCCTATGTCAGCGGCATCAAGTCGGTCTCGGCACCCGATCCCCTCACAGTGCTGATCGAAACCGACGGCGCGGTCCCCAATCTGCCACTCTTCTTCTCCTCCCTCTTCGTGATGAACCGGCCCTCTGAGGGGGTCGAGACGACCGAGGACCTCAACGCGGGTCACCCGCCCAACGGCACTGGACCCTATCGGTTCGAGAGCTGGAGTTCCGGCGAGAGCCTGAGACTTGCCCGGAACGACGACTACTGGGGCGGCAAACCTGCCTGGTCCAAGGTTACCTTCCGGGTGATCGAGAACCCGGCAGCGCGCGTGGCGGCGCTCAGCACGGGAGAGGTCGATGTGGCCGACGCGATCCCGGCCCGCGACGTTGCCTCCTTGAAGGAGCGCGGCGCCAGGGTCGCGAGCGTCGGTGCTGCACGTGTCAACTTCGTACAGTTCGACGTCGCGCGAGACACGCTTCCAGGAGTGACTGACAAGTCGGGCGAACCGATCGCCAATCCGTTCAAGAACCCGCTCGTGCGCCGAGCGCTTGCGCTGGCGACTGACCGGGGCATTCTCGTCGACAAGATTCTCGCCGGTTATGGCACGGCCGCCGCCCAGGTCTTTCCGAATGGTCTGCCGGGCACCTCGGCGAAATTGCTGCCTGAGGCTCCAAACTATGACGAAGCAAAGATGCTTCTCGCGAAGGCCGGTTTCCCGGACGGCTTCAACCTTGTTCTTGCCGGGCCGGCGGGCCGTTACCCCGGTGACGCCGAAAGCCTTCAGGCAGTCGCCCAGAGCTGGGCCCGCATCGGCGTCAATGCTCAACCAGCGGCCGCGCCTTTCTCGGTATTCAACACCAAGCGGGCGGCAGGGGATTACGGCGTCTGGTACGGCGGCACCTCCGGCGAGGCGGTCGACATCATTCTCCATACTCTGCTGGCATCCCCGGACCCAGAGCGCGGGACCGGTGCGTTGAACTTCGGGAAGTATCGCAACGAGGCCTTCGACGCGATGCTCGCAAGGGCGGAAAGCATTGCGGTAGGGCCGGAGCGCAATGCGGCACTCGCGCAGGCGACGGAACTCGTGATGGCCGACCAGCCGATCATACCGCTCTACCACTTCCATCACATCGTCGGTTACGGCTCGCGGATCGGCTCCTATGTCCTGCACCCCCGCGGCTGGACAACCGCGATGCAGACGCTTCCGGCGATGGAGTAAGCGGTCATGGGCATGATCTCGGTTGCATTGGGAAGGCTGGGCCAAGCCTTCCTGCTCCTCATCGCCATGTCGTTGATCGGCTTTATCGGCATCCACAGCGTCGGCAATCCGGTCTTCAACGTCGTCAACATCGAAACAGCTACGCCCGAGGATATTCACGCCGCAACGATCGCGCTCGGTCTTGATCAGCCGATCTGGCGCCAATACCTCGCATTCATCGGCAATGTCGTCAGCGGCAACTTCGGCACCTCCTACATCTATCATCTGCCCGCCTTCGAGTTGGTGATGAGCAAACTGCCGGCAACGCTTGAGCTCGCCTCCATCGCGATGCTGATCGCCGCACCGCTCGGGACGGGACTCGGACTCCTTGCCGGCCGACGCAGCGGCACGCTGTTCGACAGAACCCTGGTCAAGGCGAGCGTGTCGGCGCTGAGCATCCCTTCCTTCTGGCTGGCGATGATGCTGATCCTCGTCGGCGCTATCCTGACCGGCTGGTTCCCGTCCGGCGGCCGCGGCTTGACTGCGAGCTTCCTGGGTCAGGAATGGAGTTTTCTGACTGCAAATGGATTATGGCACCTCGTGCTTCCGGCCTTGGCACTGGCGATACCGAACATCGCTCTGATTGCCCGCCTATCGCGATCGGGAACAATCGAAGTCGAGAACCTGGATTACACAAGGTTTTGCCGCGCCAAGGGGCTTTCCGCGCGAAGGATCCTGTTCCGCCACACCCTTCCGAACATCAGCGTGCCGATCGTGACGATCATCGGACTGCAGTTCGGCGGCATGCTCGCCTTTGCCGTGGTGGTGGAAACGATCTTTTCGTGGCCGGGCGTCGGCAAGCTTCTGATCGACTCCATCCAGCTCCTCGACCGGCCAGTGGTGATGGCGACGCTGACCGTCATTGCCGTCGCCTTCGTCGCGCTGAATGCCCTCGTCGACTTGTTCTATGCCGTGCTCGACCCGCGCGTGCGCCTGTCTTCATGAAAGGTGACCCGTCATGAAAGCCCACATCGTAAGCGCGCTGAAGAGGCGCCGACACGGACCGGTGCTGACCGCGTCCAAGCTGCTGCTGGCAAGCTACATCCTGATTGCCATCGCTGCACCCTTGATCGCGCCGCAAAATCCCTATGACCCGCTGCAGATCTACGGCTGGGAGGCGTCCTCGCCACCCGGTACACGTGGCAGCGGCGGCTATCTCTACCTGCTTGGAACCGACGGTCTCGGCCGAGACATCGTCAGCACCATTCTCTACGGCCTGCGCATCAGCCTGGTGGTGTCGATCGTCAGTAGCGCGCTCGCCGCGCTGATCGGGCTGACCGCCGGCGTCAGTGCCGCGTATTTCGGGAAATGGGTCGACATCGCGATCATGCGGCTGGTCGACCTGCAGCTCAGCCTGCCGACGATCCTGATTGCGCTCATCGCCATCGTCACGCTCGGGCCGGGCATAGACCGGATCATCCTGGCGTTGATCATCGCGCAATGGGCGACCTATGCCCGGATCGCCCGCGGCGTCGCACTCAGCGAAGCGAACAAGCCTTACATGGATGCGGCCCGCTTGATGCGGCTGCCAACGTCCCGGATCATCGTCCGGCACCTGCTTCCGAACAGCATCGCGCCCGCCGTCACCTTGATACCGATCGAGGTCGGCCATGCCGTCGCACTCGAGGCGACCCTCTCCTTTCTTGGGCTGGGCGTCCCGATCGACAAGCCCTCGCTCGGCTCGGCGGTCGCAAACGGATTCCAGTACCTCCTGACCGGCCAATACTGGATCAGCCTGTTCCCGGGCCTCGCCCTCTTCGGCCTGATCGCCAGCATCAATCTCGTCGGCGAAGACGTTCGCCGCAGCCTCGATCCAAGGAACCATTCGCGATGACCGTGGAACACGTGACGACACCCCTGCTGCGGGTTGAGAACCTTGGCCTTCGCCATGTCTCGGGCTCGGCCACAACACAAATCCTGTCCGACGTGAGTTTCGAACTCGGGCGAGGCGAGATCCTCGGCATCATCGGCGAGTCCGGCGCCGGCAAATCGACCGTCGGCAATGCCATCCTCGGGCTGCTTTCGCCCGAGTTCCAGCAGACCTCCGGAACAATCGAGTTCGATGGCAAGGCGATCGACGGGATGACTGCCGACGAGCGCCAGACGCTTCGAGGACGGCGGATATCGGCGATCTTCCAGGACCACACCGCCTCGCTCGATCCGCTGATGAGCGTCGGCGCCCAAGTCGAGGAAACCTGCCTTGCGCTCGACAGCTCGCTTTCCAGGCGCGAGGCGCGTGCCCGCGCGGTTGATCTGCTTGCCCGCGTCGGCATTCCCGAACCGGAGCAGCGATACCGCAATTACCCGCACCAGTTCTCCGGCGGGCAGAGGCAACGCGTCGTCATCGCCATTGCGCTTGCCGGCTCTCCTGACATCATCATCGCCGACGAGCCGACCTCGGCGCTCGATGCGACGGTTCAGAAGCAGGTTCTGGAACTTCTAAAGATACTTGTCGACGAAACCGGTGTCTCGATCATCCTCGTCACCCACGACATGGGCGTGATCTCCGAAATCACCAACCGGGTACTCGTCATGCGAAAGGGCCAGGTGGTGGAGGCGGACCGCACGACCGCCATTCTCGATCAGCCCGGCCATGACTACACGAAGAAGCTGCTCGCCGCTGTTCCAAGGCTTCGAATCCCGACACGCATTGATAGCGGCCAAGCAGGCTCTTCCGCCCTAGACGGCGACCAGAACCCGCTTCTGGTCGCGGAAGGCCTTTCGAAACAGTTCGCGCCGCAGGGTTTTGCCTGGGGCGTCGGCCGGGGCAAGCCGAGATTCGGCCTGCGCGACGTCGGTATTCGCCTGGCGCGCGGGTCGATCACCGGGATCGTCGGCGAGAGCGGCAGTGGAAAGACGACGTTCGGCCGCATCCTCGCGGGCCTCGACAAGGCGCCGACCGGCAGGATCACAATCGGGGAACACGCCTTCGACGTTTCGCGAAGCGGCCGCCGCAGCGGTCTTCTCGGCCGCGTCCAGATGATCTTCCAGGATCCATCCGTCTCCCTCAACCCCCGCATGACCATCGGCGAGACGCTGGACGAGAGCATCCGCTTCGGCGGGAGGATCCGTTCCGGCGAAGAGCCGGCGGAAGTGGCCGCAATGATGGATCGGCTTGGTCTTCCGCGAAGCCTGCTCGCCCGCCATCCGCATCAGCTCTCCGGTGGCCAAAAGCAGCGTGTCTGTATCGCTCGCGCCCTGTTGGCACGGCCTGAGATCATCGTCGCGGACGAGCCGACATCCGCGCTCGACGTCTCGGTTCAGGCCGAGATCGTCGGTCTCCTGAAGGACACCATAGCGGAGCGGGCGATGACAATGGTCTTCATCTCCCATGACCTCGCGATCGTTCAAGCGATGTGCAGCTCCGTCTACATCTTCAAGGACGGCCGGATCGAGGATTTCGGGCCCACCGAGTTCATCTTCTCGCGATCCGACAATCCCTACACCCGCGCGCTCATCAACGCCCGCCCCCAGCGGTTCACATGCTGAGCGGCGCGGCACGCCTCACCGACAGCATCCAGGCAGGATCTGCCAAATTTTCGAAACGCACACGCATTGCCACAGAAGGTCACCCAAATGAATGACAGGTTCACATTGGCCGTAACCGGCCAATCTCTCATCAAGCACGATATCCGCGACATTCCTGCTCCTGCCTTCCGTGAGGTTCAGTCCCTCCTTCGCCAGGCGGATCTCTCATTCACCAACTTCGAGGGAACGATCCTTGGGCGTCACGGCGGGTGGCCGCTCAAAGGTTCGTTCTTCGGCTGCAGCGATCCGGTCGTTCTCGACACCCTCCGGGCGATAGGGTTTCGGGCACTTTCGCTCTCGAACAACCATGCTTTCGACCTCGGCCCGTCCGGCGTGCTTTCGACGCTCGAGGAAGTGGAGAAGCGAGGCTTCCTCCATGCCGGCCTCGGCCGCGATCAAGCGCAAGTCTCGCGGGCGAGCACCGCAACGATCGGCGGGCGGCGGGTCGCGATCGTCGCAATGGACGGAGGCCCCGGTCCGGATTTCATGTATGCTGCCGATGGCGACGACGACCGACCAGCACGCCCGGGCGTCAACCGGCTGCGTCTCACCCAGGTACTCGCGGTCGACGGAGCTGCCTTCGAACAGATTAGGGCCATTCGCGACAAGATCGGTTATACGGCGATCGATCTCACCAATGACAGTCAGCCGGACGATCCGCCGCGCCTCGCCGCGGAATCCGAGGTCGGCATCTCGCGTGCCGTCTTCAGGCGATCGGGGAAATTCGGACGCAGCGTCAAGATCGATGAGGCGGATCTGTCCAGGAACCTCTCAGCAATCGCGACCGCCGCCAAGGACGGATCTCTGGTGGTCGCGTATCTGCACCATCACCATTGGGCGTCCGACTGGTACCAGGTCCCTGACTGGGTGAGCGGCGTCGCCAGAGAGTGCATCGATGCTGGTGCTGCCATGTTCGTCAGCCACGGTGCGCCCGTTCTCCAGCCGATCGAGATCTACCGGGGCCGGCCGATCTTCTACAGCCTGGGGAATTTCATTTTCCATGTGCGTTCGGAGAAGTCGACGTGGACGGCACCCGAAGTCTGGGAAAGCGTCATCGGGGTCTGCTCGTTCGGCGAGGACAATAGACTTATCGAGATCACGCTTTATCCCGTCGTCATCGGAGGCGACGAGGCATTGGCCGACAGGATGCTGGAACGACGCCTGGCGCCACATCTTGCGACCGGGGAAAGTGCCGCGCGCATCTTGCGGCGGTGTTCAGAACAATCGGCCAGGCTCGGCGTCGACATCGAGGTTTCCGGCGGTGTCGGTCTAATCAGGCTCTAGCCTGCAGCGCCTCATACCAAGGAGCTCACTATTTCCTCCACCGCGACAGCGGGACGCGACAGTGAGCCCGCCCCTTTCAGCTAAAAACGCGACCGACAAAGGTCGCATCTTCTGCATGAGGATGAAGAGCATGAGAGTTCGGGAAGAACTTGTCAGCCGGTTTTTTCGCTATGCCGCGATCGAGAGCCAAAGCAACGGCCGCTCGCAGTCCCTGCCGTCCTCGCCGGGACAGGCGGCACTTGCCGCCCTGCTCGCCGACGAGATGCGCGCCATCGGCCTGGAGGACGTCTGCATCGACGCGCATGCCATCGTGACGGGAATAAAACGTGGCAACAGGCCTGCAGCACCACCGATCGGCTTCATCGCGCATCTCGACACGGTCGATGTCGGCCTCTCGCCCGTCGTCCGCCCTCAAGTCCTCCGCTTCAAGGGCGAGGACCTTTGCATCAACCGTCAAGAGGACATCTGGCTACGGGTCGCCGAACATCCGGAAATTCTTGACTGGTTGGGAGAAGAGATCATCGTCGGCGACGGCACCAGCGTGCTCGGTGCGGACAACAAGGCCGCCATCGCCGTGATCATGACGCTGATTGCCCGGCTCGATCACGAGGTCGGCCACGGCGACGTCTTTGTCGCCTTCGTGCCGGACGAGGAAGTCGGAATGCGCGGCGCCAAGGCGATGGACCTCTCCCGCTTCCCTTGTGACTTTGCCTACACGATCGACTGCTGCGAACTTGGCGAGGTGGTCCTGGAGACATTCAACGCCGCGTCCTGCGAGATCGTCTTTACCGGCGTCAGTGCGCACCCGATGTCCGCGAAGGGAATGCTGGTCAATCCCCTCCTGATGGCGATCGACTTCATCTCCCACTTCGACCGCAAGGAGACGCCTGAATGCACGGACGAACGCCAGGGCTTTTTCTGGTTCAAGGACCTCATCGCCAACGACAGCGTGGCGAGCTTGACCGCCCTGATCCGGGATTTCGACACAGATGGCTTCAATCGGCGCAAACACCGGATTGCCGAGGTCGCGGAACAAATGCGATCTCGCTATCCCACCGCAAATGTCCGGTATCAGATCATCGACACCTATCGGAACATCTCCACGAGCCTCGCTCGTGACGAGCGTGCCGTCGCTCTTCTGTTCAAGGCCATGGAGGAACTTGGCATCGAGAAGAAAGTGATCGCGATGCGCGGCGGCACCGATGGCGCGGTCCTCTCCGCCAAAGGAATACCGACACCGAACTTCTTCACCGGCGCCTACAACTTCCATTCACGCTACGAGTTTCTGCCCGTGCCAGCCTTCGAAAGATCGTTGGAAGTTGCGTTGAAGATTTGTCAGTTGGCGGCGTTTGACTGAGAACGTCGCGAACTGCGTACTCGAGCGGCCAGGCGCTCGACAAACGAGACAACCGACTGCTTGGCCTCGCCTTCATTCCAGGAGGGAAGCGCATCTGCACGCTGGGCAGTTGAAGCAAATACCAGCAGAATGATTGGCAACAGGTAGCTCTTTGCACCGAATGAAATAGGTCATGGCCCAATCTCCTCACGGTTCTCATCAGCAGGCACGCCATGGGTTACGTCACTCTTTCGCGACATGTGCCGGGCCGCCGTGATCAAGGCCATCGCGATATTCCAAGAGCAGATCCCAAAGCCGGCCTTCACCGAGTGCAACGGCAAATTCCCTCGAAGCTAGATAGGGGATGAGTATCAGCAGCATGACCACGCTTGTTGCCAGAAGCTCTGGTAGCTTGGCGCCTCCAACTTCCGCAAGCGTGGCGGCGATCGTTCTGCCGTTGCTGAGCCCGACGATCGCTTCCTCGACGATGGACAGGACGATGAGCAGAAGAAGGTAGAGCCGGCCTTGTAGGCGATAACGGAAACGAGCCGCAGCCCTCCATATCGTTCACCCAATTTCATTGCATGGCCGAGAAGGATGAACTTCCCGAGGATCAGCGCCTTGAAAACCGGGACGCCGAATGAAGAGACGTGCACGCCCTGACTGCCAAGTATAGCCATCTTGTAAAGGACGAGCGCACCGAAGCAGACGTACAGATACACGGACAAAAGGGCATACTCCTTCAACTCGCGCTTTGCTCTTTGGGCAATTGTCGCAGTCGGGCGGCCTTTCTCTATCGTCATCAGTCTGCCTTTCATTCGCGCTGAAGGTCGCGCCGGCTGCTTGGCTTGCGCGACCCTGCGATGATTTCATAATCGGGTCAGTGCCTGCCGCCCTCCTGCAGCTTCGCCATCACTTCGTTCAGCGCAAAGCTGCCAGGCGTTTGCCGCGGCGGGAAATCGACGTAGGTCTGCAGGTGCCGGACCACGAAAGCCTGGGCCGGCACGAGCGCAAAGGCATGCTCGACACGCCACCGGTCGTAGTCACCGGCGACATGCTGGGCGATCTCGAAAGGATCAGCCCGCAGGTCGATGAGTTTGGGGAAGCGCAGCGTTATCAACGGATCCTGCCACACATCGAGACCTTCGGCCCGCTGTTCCATGAACACAAGCTTCCAGCGATCATAGCGCAGCGCAGCGAGATTTCCGTCGTCCGTCCAGTAGAAGTATTCCTTGCGCGAACTTGGCCCACTTCCCGCGAGCAGTTCCCGCTGATTGTACCCGTCGAGATGGACCTTGAAGGTCTTGCCCGCCGCCTCGTAGCCGGTGAGAAGCTTTTGCTTGACATCCGGTTCGCCGGCCGCCGCCACGAATGTCGGAACCCAGTCTTCGTGAGAGACGATCTCGTTGATTTCCGTGCCGGGCTTGATGACCCCCGGCCAGCGCATGACACCAGGAACCCGGTAGCCACCTTCCCAGTTGGTGTTCTTCTCGCCATGAAACGGCGTGGATCCACCGTCCGGCCACGAAAAGACCTCTGCGCCGTTGTCGGTTGTAAACAATACGATGGTGTTGTCAGCGATGCCCAAGTCGTCCAGTTGCTTTAGAAGCTGGCCAACCATGCCGTCGAATTCCGTCATACCGTCGGCCACCAAGCCGAGGCCGGTTTTGCCTTGTGACTCCGGCTTCAGATGCGTGTAGATATGCATTCGGGTCGCATTGAACCAGCAGAAGAACGGCTTTCCGGCCTTCTGGTTCTTATCGATGAAATTCATCGCGGCGCCCAAGAACTCCCCGTCGACCGTCTCCATGCGCCTTTTGTCGAGCGGTCCAGTGTCCTCAATTTTCTGCTTGCCTACCCTGCCAAAGCGCGGGTCTTCGGTCGGGTCATCCGTGTCGCTCGCGACGCATCTAAGCACGCCGCGCGGACCGAATTTGGCGCGGAACTGCGGGTCTTTCGGGTAGTCGGGGTTTTCCGGCTCCTCTTCGGCATTGAGGTGATAGAGATTGCCGAAGAATTCATCAAATCCGTGCACGGTCGGCAGGAATTCATTGCGGTCGCCAAGATGATTCTTGCCGAACTGACCGGTAGCGTAGCCGTGCGGCTTGAGCAGCTCAGCTAGCGTTGGATCCTTGTCCGACAGGCCTTCCTTGGCGCCTGGAAGACCAACTTTGAGGAGCCCGGTGCGGAAGCAGCTTTGCCCTGTAATGAACGCGGCGCGTCCCGCAGTGCAGGACTGTTGGGCGTATAGGTCGGTAAAGATCGCCCCTTCGTCGGCAATGCGGTCGATGTTGGGGGTTTGGTATCCCATCTGGCCGCGGTTGTAGGCGCTTGTGTTCCACCAGCCGATATCGTCGCCGAAGATAACCAGTATATTCGGCTTTTTGCCCGCCGTTTGCGCTTTTGCGCCCGCGCCGGTCAAAGAACCCAAAGCCGTTACGGCCAGCAAAGATCCTCCCGCAAGCAGAACCTCGCGCCGGCTTGGATGGCGGCGCGAATTTGCGTGCTTATCGCTCATCTTTCTTCTCCCTGATTGCTTTGAAGGCAGGCATGGTGGCACCAACACCCGCGGGCGTCCGGCCACTTCGGTCGGAACACACCCTCCCTCAATGATGTCGGATTTTCTGGCACTCTCCCCTTGATGGCGCTTCCGCTGTTTTTCTGGTGGCAATTCTATGAAGTTTATGAACAGGCGCTATTGTACTTTGGGGAAGACACTTCCTGTATGCGGGTAGACCCCGATCCGACGCTCAATCCATTGCATCCCCGGCGAGTGCCTCCTTGACTGCAGCAATCAACGAGGCAGCGGCAAACGGCTTCTGGAGATAGGCGAGGCAACCCACCCTACGCGCCTCCAGTTCGAGCGCATCATCATCGATAGCCGTGATGAAAATGACCGGGAGCCGGCAATGAGCGGTTTTCAGCCGGCGCCGCAACTCCATGCCCGACATGTCCACAAGGTGCATGTCGAGCACGACGCAGCCGAGCTTCGCCGGCGTAGCGTGGCTGAGAAAGGCTTCGGCCGAGGAGTATCCCTCGGTCCTCAAACCACAGCGTTCAGCAACCGCTCTACGCTCGTCCGCATGCTCGGATTGTCTTCCACGACAGCAACCGTGCGTGGTCGGGTTCCCAACGTACTGCCTTTCCAGTGCTGGTCGGCCGCGGAATGCGGTCATGAAGGCCATTAGGAGCCAAAATTGCGGTGTCGCCTATTGTCCTTAGGGGAAGACGAATGTGAAGGCCGGCGCGTCAGTCATGTGGTTTTTTCAAGCAAGCCCAGTCGTTCCGCCATCGACACGACCTCGGCAAGAGAGCGGACTCCCAGCTTTTCCATGACCTTGTGACGGTGTGCCTTGACGGTCCGCTCAGATGTGTTGAGCTCAAAGGCGATCTGCTTGTTGCGCTTGCCACGAACGATCAGGTCGAAGACTTGTGACTCCCGTGGTGCTGGCAAGAAGAGTATGCAGCGCTTGGGCGCGATCGTGCTCCTTGCGTCTCGTCTCACAAAGCTGCAGCGCCCGTTCAACGGCTTCAAGCACCGCCGCGCTCGAGGCCGGCTTTTCGAGAAAGTCATGGGCGCCAGCCTTCATCGCCCGCACAGTAATCCCGATATCGCCACGGCCGGTGAGGAAGACGATCGGCAGGAGAGGTGCCAAATCGGCAAGACGAGCCTGCAGCTCCAAGCCGGATAGGCCAGGCATCTGCAAGTCGAGCAGAATGCAGCCGGACCCCCTTGGCAGGCGTGCCAGTAACTCTTCCCCAGATGAGTAGGACTCGATTTGGAAGCCCGAGGCCGCTAGCATTCGCCCCACCGCTGCGCGGAACGATTTGTCGTCATCGACGATATGAACGGTCGGGCCCACTGAATCACCCCGGTCGCGCGAGGGGCAGGACAAAGCGAAAGACAGCACCGCCCTGCGGGCGGTTGTCGGCCCAGAGCTTGCCACCATATATTTCTATTATTACGCGAGCAATCGAAAGACCAAGCCCGGTGCCAGTTGGCTTGGTCGTATAGAAAGCATCGAAGATGTTGCTGAGCTTGTCGCTTGGAATCCCGCTCCCGGTGTCGGAAATCGACACTTCAACCTTTTCATTTCTGTCGACCATCGTCGTTTGAAACATCAGATTTCGCTCGGCGGTCGGTGCTTGGAGCATGGCGTCCATCGCGTTAATCGCCAGGTTGAGAATGACTTGCTGGACATGCACCCGATCGGCGCGAACCGGCAGCCCTTGCGCGGACGCAACGGAACTGACGGTCACATCTCGCCGCTGAGCTTCCGGGTGAAGAATGTGAATCGCGCTCCGAACGACATCGTTCAAGTCGAATTCTTGCCAGTCGATCTCGCTGCGCTTCCTCAGCAATCCCCTCATCCGGTCAATGATGTCGCCAGCGCGCTGGTCGTCGTCGCGGATGTCGGCGAGAATCTGCTGGATCAGCTTCAAGTCGGGATTCGGTCTCTCGAGCATCAGGGCTGCGGTTTCGGCGTTGATGCGGATGGCACCGAGCGGTTGATTGAGCTCATGGGCGATCGAGGCCGACAGTGCACCGGCAGTGGCCGATTGGTTCAGATGGATAACCTCGAGAAGACGATGACGCGCTTGAAACTCCGCGGCTGCCCGGCGACGGCGTTCAAGGACCAACGAAACGATAACCAGACTTTGAGCTGCGACAAAGGCGGATATCGCTATGATCTCCTTCCAGTATTCTTGCCAAAGCGACCTTTCCTTGAACAATACGGCGGTGCCAAGCGGAAGATCGGCTTCGGAAAGCCCCCAACGCCGCAATTGCCGTGAATCGGCCATGTAGCTTTGCGGTACGGTGATATCGGTGATCGCCTTGCCGGCAAGGGCGTCGATGGCAAGACCGGCGACGGCGGTCCCGGTGGATTCGAAAGTCGCCGCATTGCCGCCGACGACGCCATGGTCCAGATATGTGGAATATGGACCATAGACCGGGGCGCTGGCCGCTTTCGCGATCTTTTCCAGTGAATTGCGCGGGACGAAGTTCCGGCCGGTGCGATCACTTAGCACGGTCAAGACGACGACAATTGTGTCTGGCGGAAGAGCTGCCACGCGCTCGACAAACTCCTCGATGGACAATCCGGTGAGATAGGTCGTCTCAATATAGCTCGGCAGGCCGATCAGGTCTTCCTGCGCCGCCGCGACCCATGCTTTGTCGAATTCGGCAGATCCCGCAATCACCACAACTTGCCGGGCGTCCGGCTGCAATCCGATCGCCATCTCGACGGTTTTCCTTATCTCGAATTCCGTCAATGCGCCCACGACGTCATTTGGCAAGCGCAACTCCTCGGCAGTGGCACTGCCGAATCCGCCGAAGACGATTTTCGCATCCGGCGCGATTGCATTTCGGTTCGCAACAATGAAACGGGTTGATTCCTCACCCAGGGCGATGACCAGGTCCGGTCGGCCATCGCTGTACTTCTCAGCGAGATAGCGCGCTATGCGATCGACGTGGCCTTTCTTCGGAAATCTCGAAAGATCGAGGAACTCCGAGAAGACCTCGACCTTGCCGGAGGTCGCCTCGACGAGCCGAGTTCTCGCGGCCTCACCGACGATATTCGTAGCGGGAATGCGCTCATCATAGGGGTAGAGGATCAGGACACGTGGAACCGGCCCTGCGCCTTGCGCAGAACAAATTCCGGTCGCCCCGAAAATCACGACCAACAGAAGACAGATGAAGGCGGACGCGTTCAGGCATGAGGGGCTCACACGGATTCTGCCGAAACGTGCCTGGGACCGAGCAATCATGCGACACCAGGTGGCTGGAAATTATCGAGGAACGCTTCTGAAATGACCTTGAAAGATTACTTCGTCGGCTGCCCTAAAGGACAATATTCTAGCCGCTAGCTTACCACTAAAATTCACCTATGGTGAGTGTCGGTTGCATTGATCCGACGTGCTTCGGTACCTTCGGGTTGTCAGCACATGCACGACACCTGAGACGCAGCGATAGCGAAAGGACGTGCAGTGGGCATTCCGCACAGGTTCGGGGAGGAGTGAAACGATGATACCGACAAGGATCATTGCACTGAGCAGCGCGATGACGATCATGCTGTCATTGCATGCGACCGCACCTCTCGCCCAGGAAGCGCTTTCCCCCTCCGGGCAGGAGCAAGCCGCCCCAGAACCACTCACCGAGGATGAACTCGAGGTACTCGTCGCCCGGATCGCGCTCTATGCGGACGAGTTGGTGGCGCTGGTCTCGGCCGCGTCGCTTTTTCCCCTGCAGGTCGTTGAGGCGGAGCGGTTTCTCGAGGCGCGCAAGAAGAACCCTGACCTGATGCCAAAGGAAGGTTGGGACGGCAGCGTGATCTCGCTGCTCAACTATCCCGATATCGTCAAGATGATGAGCGAGGAACTCGAATGGACGCAAAGCTTCGGCCAGGCGATCGCCTATCAGCAGAAGGACGTGCTGATCGCCATCCAGCAATTGCGCGACGAGGCACTCGCCAAGGGTATCATCAAGTCCGATGACAAGATGAAGGTGGTCGAGGAGGGTGACAACATCATCATCCAGTCGGCGAGCCCTGAAACAATCTACGTGCCGCAATATCCGCCGGAGATGCTCTACGAGCCGGATTACGCGCCAGCTCCGGTGGCCTACTATCCGGATCCCTATCCGGCCTACTACTATCCGGCCGCGACCTTCTTCGCCGGAGCGGTGACAGGCGCGGCATTCGCCGCCGTCGTCGACTGGGATGATTGGGGCGTCTGGGGCGGTCGCTGGAACGGCGACATCGACGTGGATTGCAATAAATGCTTCAACAACATCGATATCGACGGCAAGATCAAGTGGAACGATATCGACTGGAAAAACGTCGACCGCAGCAAGCTTCAGATCGATCGCGACCAGGTCCAGAAGTTCGACCGTGCGGACATCAAGAACAACATCAAGGCGGACGGCGACAACAACATCCGCAACCGTGCCGCCGAAATCAATCGCGACCGGGTGGCCGCACGTCCGGGCGCGGGCGCCGCCCAGGTCAAGGATGTCCGCAGGAGCACACTCGAGGGCCTGAAGGCCCAACCGCGACCAGAGGTGCGGCCAGCCGCAGGCCCCGGCGGCGCGCGGTCGGTCGCGAAGGCCGCACCCGGCGGTTCGAAGCCCAGCGTCAACCCTCCCAAGGGCAAGAAGCCCTCGCAGGTCAACCGCCCGGCTGGCAAGCCGAAGATGGCGGCCAAGGCGCAGAACCGGCCAAAGAAGCCGTCCGGCCTCGGCAATGTTTCATCCGGGCGGCGGGAGGTGGCGTCGTCGCGTCGCGGCGGCGAAAGCATGGGCGGCGGCCATCGCGGCGGCGGATCGCACAAGGCGATCAACCGTGGCGGCGGTGGCGATCGCAGACGTTGAACGAAGGGGAAGCCCATGACACAGCTCTTGCGTACTCTTCTCCTCGGATCGGCAATTACGCTCACGCTCGTCAATGCGCCGATCAATATGGCTCTCGCGCAGGCGCAGCCGCCGGTAAGTGTCGATGACTATGCCGCCGCAGAAGACCCGCCTGCCTTCGACGATCCATCGAGGGCGGTCGACGCCTTCAAGTCGGAGCTGAACACCAATGACTTCGACGGTCTTGCAGAACTCCTTGGCCTTGACGCCGCAAAGCTGAGGACGGGTGAAGGAGCGATGGAGACCTTCAATCTCATCCGCGAGGGCGCGGCCCGCAAGGTCGTCGTGCGCGATCTCGACAATCGCAAGATCCTCGAGATCGGCGACCGGCTGTGGCCGCTGCCGTTCCCGATCACCGAGCGCGAGGAAGGCAAATGGGCCTTCGACACCTATGTCGGGCTAGAAGAGATCGTCAACCGCCGCGTTGGCGAGAACGAGCTCGAGGCGATAGAGACGGTACGGGCCTATGTCGAGGCGCAGAAGGACTATGCGGAACGGGATCGCGATGCCGACGGCGTCTTCGAATATGCCCAGAAGCTGATCAGCAGTCCGGGCCAGACCGACGGCCTCTACTGGCCGGCCGACCAGGGCGATGGCGAAAGCCCTGTCGGCGACGCCATCAGCGAAGCCGCATTGGAAAAGGCTAAGGCCGGCGAAGGCTATTTCGGTTATCGCTTCCGCATCCTGACCTCGCAGGGGGACAACATAGCCGGCGGTCGGCACGACTACGTCATCAACGACAACATGATCGCCGGCTACGGATTGATCGCCTGGCCGGTCACATATGCCGAAACCGGCGTGAAGACCTTTGTCGTCAACCAACAGGGCATCGTCTATGAAAGGGACCTCGGAGCGAGCACCGCGGAGATCGTGCCCTTCATCGACGGCTTCGATCCGGACGACAATTGGAACGTGGTCAACGACTGAACCGCTTACCTCTGAAGCAGCCAGGCCCGCAAGGGCTAGATCAAAACAGCATTCTATGGGTCGCAGAAATGGCAGAGACATTGCATCCGGCCGCAGTCGATCATCTCCCTGTGTTCATCACCGCTCCGGGGGACACGGATATTCTCTTCAATGTCATGGTGGTGTTCGTGCTGCTGCTGATCTTCCTGATCGGCATTCTCTATCTACGGCTGCACGCGCTGCCGGAGCACATGGCGCATGGCGCGAGCAAGGTTCAGCTACAGTTGGTCGCCGTGCTGTCGCTGATCGCGCTGTTCACCCACAATCATCTGTTCTGGATCGCCGCGCTGTTGCTGGCACTGATCGAGTTTCCGGATTTCTCGTCGCCCATCACGTCGATGGCTGAATCGCTTCGGAAAATCGCCGATCGGGACGATCGGCCGCTCGAAACCCCGCCGATGGAACTCCAGGAGAAACCGACAAGCCCCCGTCCGGCGCAGCCCGAATGGACACCGTTCGAACCGGAACCTTCGGCGGGCGACACATTATCAGAGCGGAGGGGTTGAGCCATGTTAGAGTTCATGATCTGCTCGATGCTGACGATCTTTCCCGACTTTCTCTTTCGCCGCTATGTTCAGGGAAAGAGGATCGGCCGGGAGATCAATCTCTATTCCATTTGGTTCGAGCTGCGTTGGGGTATCACCGCCTGCGTGATCCTCGCCCTTTCGCTGATCACGCTGATTTTCTATTTTCATCCTTCCACAAAGAACGTCACAGCTGTTTTCCGCACGGTTACCATCTTGCCCGAGTCGACCGGACGCGTGGCCGAAGTGTTCGTCGGCACGAACGAGAAAGTCGCGGCGGGAGCTCCCCACTTCCGCCTCGACAACACGGAACAGCGGGCGGCGCTTGAAACGGCCCGCCGGCGCGTCGCCGAAATCGACGCTGAGACGGCGGTCGCGCAGACCGAACTGGCGGCGGCTGATGGGATGATCGCACAAGCGCAAGGCGCGTACCAACAGGCGCTGGACGAACTCAACACACAGGTTGAGCTCAATCGTCGCAACCCGAACGTGGTGGCAAGGCGGGAAATCGAAAGGCGTCAGGTGGCCGTGGACGGCCGCAACGGTGCGCTTGCCGCCGCCGTTGCCAACAAGCAGACCCTTCAGACGAAAATCGCCTCCCTTCTGCCAGCGCAGAAGGCCAGCGCCGAGGCAGCGCTAGGCCAGGCCCAGGTCGAACTCGACAAAACCATTGTGCGTGCAGGCACCGCCGGTATGCTTCAGCAGTTTGCTCTGCGGCCCGGCGACATCGTCAATCCGATGATCCGCTCCGCCGGCATCCTGGTGCCTGATGATCGCCGGATCGGGCTGATCGCCGGCTTTGGCCAGATCGAGGCCCAGGTGATGAAGCCGGGCATGATCGCCGAGGCGACCTGCGTCGGCAAACCCTTCACCATTATTCCGATGGTGGTAACAGAGGTCCAGAACGTTATCGCCACCGGGCAGATTCGCCCGACCGATCAGCTCGCCGACGTGCAACAGATGTCGCGTCCTGGGACGCTGACCACTTTCCTGGAACCGCTTTTCGACGGCCAGTTCACTGCCATCCCGCCCGGAAGCAGTTGCATCGCCAACGCCTACACCGGCAATCACGACGAATTGCACTCGCCGGACATTAGCACACCGCGCTGGCTGTTCCTGCACATGGTGGACGCCGTGGGGCTGGTACACGCCATGATCCTCCGGCTGCAAGCGCTGCTCCTGCCGGTGCAGACGCTTGTACTGACAGGGCATTGAATTGGAGGGGCGCCGGATCCTTGACTGGCGGCGCCTTCTTGCTCGTCTCGGAAGCCCACGGGCCGGCGCAACGACGTAATCCGCCCGCGTGGGTATCGTGGCCGTCTATAATCGGTGCAAAGGACTGGAAGCAGATGAGTGCAGTCTTCAAGCATGGTGATAGAGGCCTTGCCGCGATCGTTCTGTGTCTCCAGCTCGTTTTCGGGCTTGCCTCTACGGTGGCAGCACAGGAGCCGGCGACCGCTACCGCGCCGCCCGCGAAGGTCCAGCAACTGATCGAATTGCTGGACGACCCGGAAGTCCGGCAATGGCTGACCGCCAAGCAGGCCGCGGCGCCGGCCGCCGCCACGACACCGGCGGGTCTCGCATCCCAATGGATCGCAGAAATCAGGAGGCACCTTGGCGGCATGCGGAACGCCGTGCCGCGGGTGGTTCCCGAGTGGATGGCGGCAAGAGAGCGCATCGCGGCCGAGATGCACCAAGGGACGATGCCGATCCTGCGCGGCTTCGCCTTTCTGCTCCTTGCCGGCTACGGCGCCGAGTTCCTGCTGCGTTATCTCCTGCGGCGCAGTGCGAGCCGAAGCTTGGCTCAGTTCGGGCCTGGTCTTGACGCTCTTCTTCGCATCGCACCGCTGGTCGTCTTTGCGATCGCAGCGATCGCGGCCTTCGTGTTAGCCGGCTGGCCACGCCAGCTCGAGATGGCGGTCGCACCGCTGCTCATCGCCTGGATCGCCGCCCGCTTGCTGGTTGCAATCGCTGCGGCCGTGTTCAAGCCCGCAGAGGACGGCAGGGCGCTGGAGGGGAGCGTATCTCTCACGCCGGAAGCAGCGCATTTCTGGCACAGACGATTCGTGCTGTTTGCCTGTTCCGTTGCTTTCCTGTGGGCCGTCGTCGACGTGATGCAGGCACTCGCGTTTCCGGCCGACGTCCGCGATTTTACGGCTGCCGCCCTCGGCCTCGTCGTACTGGGCCTGGCGATCGATACCGTGTTGCGCCGACCCGTCGCGGAAATGTCAGCCGGACGGCGGATAATGCGCAATGCGCTGCTCATCGGCTTCCTTGTGCTGCTGTGGCTCGTCTGGGTCGCGGGCATGAAGGTGCTGTTCTGGCTCGGAATCTATGTACTCGGCCTGCCGCCGCTGTTGCGTTTCACCAGCGCCACTACAAGGACAATGCTGGACGCCGAAGCGGCGGATAACGTCCGGGTCATGCGCAACGTCCTAATTGACCGCGGTGCCCGGTTCGCGATCATAGCGCTCGCGGCCGCCTGGCTCGCCGTCGTTTTCCGTATCAACGGCAGTGCGATGATGCAGGACGATGTTTTCAACCGGATCTTCCGCGGTATTCTTGCAGGCGTAGTTATTCTGCTTGCGGCAGATCTGATCTGGCAACTGGCGAAGGGTTTCATCGATCTGCACCTGAGGCGGGCGAGCGTCAACGGTGCCGACTCAGCGCAACTCGCCCGCAGCATGCGGTTGCGCACGCTGCTGCCGATCCTGCGCAATTTTCTCGCGGTGTTTATTGCGGTCGTCGCCGGCATGATGGTGCTCTCCGGCCTCGGCGTTCATGTCGGCCCGCTGATCGCCGGTGCCGGCGTCTTTGGTGTCGCCATCGGTTTCGGCTCACAGACCCTGGTCAAGGATATCCTCAGTGGCGTGTTCTACATGATGGACGATGCCTTTCGGGTCGGCGAATACATCCAAAGCGGCAGCTACAAAGGCACAGTGGAATCCTTCAGCATCCGTTCGGTGAAGCTTCGGCATCACCGCGGACCGGTGTTCACCGTTCCTTTCGGCTCGCTCGGCGCTGTCCAGAACATGAGCCGCGACTGGGTTATCGACAAGTTCATGATCAACGTCTCCTACGATGCCGACGTTGCCAAGGTGAAGAAGGTCGTCAAGGGCATAGGCGCCGCGCTCCTCGACGATCCCGAACTCGGGCCGCTGATCATAGAAACGGTGAAGATGAAGGGCGTCGAGCAGTTCGGCGACTATGGCATCACCTTGAGTTTCGCCATGACGACGAAGCCCGGACACCAGACCCAGATCAGGCGCCGGGCCCAGGCCATGATCAAGGATGCCTTCGCGGCCAACAGCATCCACTTTGCCTCGCCGACCGTTCAGGTCGCCGGTGATGAAGCGCAAGCGACAGCGGCAGCTGCCGCGACACGCGACGCAATCGCGAAGAGGAATGCGGCCGCGGCGCAGAAGGGGGAGACAGCCGCCGAGTAGCTCATTGGTCTGCGGGAGTAAAAGTGCATGGGCGCCATCGTTCTTGTGCCGCTTCACGGATATGGATCCGGCTCAAGACGGCAGCTGCACAATTTGTCAAACACAGCCGCTGCTTTGGATCCGAGACACGACTTTGCAGTGCCACCGGTATATGTCGCGAAGTGGATGCGAAGCTGCCGTTCGGCAGCTTCGCATCCACTTCGGCTGTCCACCACTGCAGCCCTTAGAAATCGACACCGAATGGCGGAAATCTGTGCAACTACGTCAATCGCTGGTCGCCAATCGCGTTTGAGCAATTCTGGCGCCACCGAGGATCTTTGTCCTCTAGCTCGTAGACGCGGCCGGGGACGATCGCGGGCCTGGTTGACGATCTCGATGGCGATCTCGGGGCGAACGACCGCGTCGTAAGAGCTTTCCGTTCAGGCATTCGTCTCTCCTTCTGCTTTCTTCAATATGCTCATCGGGTGACGCCGCGAGCGCGATCGATGACGCGCCGCTGCCGCTCCGAAATGATCTCCTGACTGCTTTGCACGCGAACGGCCTGCTGCAAGATCGTCAGCCTGTCCCGCATCGCCTCGAAGGCGCGGCGCTGGGCCGGCGAGACGCGATTGATGACGTCCGTCTCGCCGCGCAGGATGGCGTTGCGGCCGAAGCGCTCATCGAGCGCGCGGCTGACCTTGGCGAACTCTCGGGCGATGCGCGGATCGAGCGAGCCCGCGGCGACGTCGAGCTTGCGGTCCTTGTTCTTGATCTGCGCCGCCAGCCGCTTGAGCGCGTCCTCGGCCGCTGGCGACAAACCGGGAATGGCAACCGCCATTCGGCGGCGCTCTTCGGTGATACTTCTAGTTTCGGCATCGAGGGCACTGGCATAGGACGCGCCGAGGGAACGGATACGGCTTGCCGCTTCCGGCACAGCTTGAAGTGCGCCCTTCCTTTCCCGGCCGACGGCAAGCAACTTGTCCATGATGCGGTCGGAACCGCGCAGCGCCCCATAGGCGGCGGGATCGTTGGTCACCGCCGCGGCGATGCGTTCGGCCGCAAAGCCCTTGACGATCAGATCCTCGATCTTGCCGATCGCGTCTGCTGGGTCTCGCCAGACGCGTGTTGCCGTTTCAACGAGGGCCGCGCGGTGATGTGCATAGTGAGGAGCGGCGAGCGCTCGCTCCCTCGCTTCCTCGTCCACCGTCGTCTTGAACTCGGTGACAGGCGCAAGCATCGGCAGCACGGCAAAAGTCCCCTTCCCCAACTCGACACTGGCGCCGGCAACGATCTTCGACCGATCCTGTCTCTCGGCAAGGTGCTGTTCTTCGGCGAAGCGCCTGATGACGGCGAACAGGCGCGTCAGCTTTTCGCGACGCTCGGGGGCAAGATCCTCCGGCATGCGCTCGGCGATGTTGCGCTCGGCAATCACATCCGCCTTCGCGGTGAAGGCGCTCCAGCCGAAGCGTGCGGTCAGTGCCTCGTTGACGGCCTTGACCTCCTGGATCAGCAAGCGGTCCTCGACGGCAAAGGCAAAGGCGGTCCTGTAGGCGTCGTCTCCCCCTTGCTTGCGGACCGCCTCGATTTCGACCAGGCGCGCCATCGCCGTTTTCGAGAGCGCCGGAACCGACAATGCCATATGCGCGCGCCGCTGCTGCTCGCGGATACCGAAGCGCTCGGCGTTTCTGCGGAACTCGGTCGCATGAGCGCGTGCCAGAGGCAGCAATTCCGACAGCGCGACGGTCGCCGCGGTGCGCTCGTCGCGCGCGGCGCGGCCGTCGACCACGAGCTCGGACCCGCGCAGGCGGCCAAGCCGGTCGGGTGCAAGGCCAAGGTCCTCGGCAAGCTTGCGCGGCTCGATGGCGGCGTCCGATGCCAGCGCATTCAGCGCCGACAGCGCGCCATCAGGATCGCGATAGATTTTCGCGAGCACCGGATGCACGATCGCCTCCCGCTCCTTCCACCGTTGCGAGGAGAGCTGCGCAAGACGTGCATCCTCCGCGACGCTGCGGGAGAATGTCGTGGTCGGCGGGACCAGATATTTTCCATCCGACGGGATTCCGGTCGAGAGGGTTTCGGTCCGTTCCTCGTTGTAGGAGACACGCCGTTCCCGCTCGATCGCAAAGCCGAGCGCAACGCTCGCCCGCTCCCAGAGCCTGGCCACCTGCTCCCGCTTCTCGGCAATCCCGGCCCAATGCCGCAACACCTCCGCTTCCATTCCGGCCGCGACCAGCGAGAGATGATAAAGCCCGCGCCGTCTGGCGAAGTCGCGGGCGTGCGCCTGATAACCGGCCTCATCCTCAAAATCGAGCGTCGTTGTCTTGGCGCCGGAGCGCGACAGGCGCTCGACGAGCTGCTTGAACAGTTGCGGCCGATGGCTCTCGCGCTCGATCCGCTCCCGGCGGGCCGCGGCGGTTTCCAGCTGGCTTGCGCTCCAGACATTGCGATCGACCTGTCGTTCCTCGAAGCGCTTCTCACCGGTTTGCTCATCGACAATCGGAACCTGGACCTTGACCCGCTCCACGCCGTCTTTACGCAACGTGATCGTGTCGCCTTCCGCGACGCCAGCATCCTTAAGCGCCTTCGGCAGGCTGACGCCCCAAAGCCGATTGACGGTGCCGTCGTCGGTCCTGATGTCGGCATAGGGGCTCTCGTCCGCATCCTCGTCATTGGGCCGGAACTTTGCCATCCCTTCTTCGACCAGTTCGCCGGTGACGCCGGCGGCATGGTCGACACGCGGCTTACGACCCCATTCGGGCTTCGCCTCAAAGTCCTCTTTCGCCGCGTAAAGATCGGCGCGGTCGCGATGGCGGGTCATCGCCACATAGGTCAGATGCTGGTCCATCATGCCGGTGGCGAGCACGAAGGTGCGGTCGACGGTCGACCCTTGCGACTTATGGATGGTCGCGGCATAGCCGTGATCGACATTGCGATAGCTGTCCTGGCTGATGACGACGTCGCGGCCACTGTCGAGGCGCACCGACAGCAGCGTATCGCCGCGTCTGTCGCCGGTGGAAACGACCGTGCCGAGCATGCCGTTCTTCACGTATTGCGGTCCAAGCCGCCGTGCCCGCGGCTCAATGAAGCGGGCGTTTTCCAGGAAGATGATCCGGTCGCCAGCGGCGAACTCGCGAAGCCCACGCGCCGTCTGGAATTCCCGCGCCCCTGCAAGCGCGCCCTCGCCGATCATGACGTTGCGCAGGGCCTCGTTCAGCTTCCGGACATCATCGTTGGTGTGGGCGAGAACCAGCAGCTCGTCGCCGCGAAGGCGGCCCGGATGTTCGCCGTCGGCGGTTTTCTGAAGCAGGTCACGGCGGGCATTGGCCCAATCGGCAACGATGCGGTCGACGATCTCGGCGCGGGTTTCGGTCTCGACAATGCGGCCCTGCTGCGCATAGGCATCGAGACCCTCTTCGACCTTGCCGCGGGCGAAGAGACGCGAGGCATCGCGCGCCCACGCATCACGCTGGCGGCGCACGCCGGCAAGCTCGGCAAAGCCGATCCGTTCGGTGATCGCCCGGAACGCCGCACCCGCCTCGATCGGCTGCAGCTGCATCGCGTCGCCGACCAGCACGGCTTTCGCGCCGGCATCTTCCACCGCCTTCAGGATCCGCGCCATCTGCTGCGACGACACCATGCCGGCCTCGTCGATCACCAGCACATCGCCACGCTGGAGCAGATCGCGCCCGCTTTCCCAGGCCAGTTCCCAGGAAGCCAGCGTGCGCGACCGGATGCCGGAACTGTCCTCCAGCCCCTCGGCCGCCTTGCCAGCCAAGGCTGCGCCGATCACCCGCCGGCCTTCGCCTTCCCAGGCGACGCGGGCCGCCGCCAGCAGCGTCGACTTGCCGGCCCCGGCAAGACCGACGACGGCTGCGATGGCATTGTCACGCGTAACATGACGGACCGCATCGACCTACTCGGGATCGAGCCGGAAGGGCTTTTCGGTATCAGCCGTTTCGATGCTTCGGACGGCTGCGGCGGCTCGCGCGTTGGAGACGCCGAAGCCCTTGCGCCTTGACAGCACCTCAGCCGACCGCGCCATGGCATATTCGAGGCGCAGCATCTCCCGGGTGGTGAACACCGCCGGCTGCTTCGCCTTGCCGGCCTCGGCATCGACCTGCTGCGGCTTCAGCAGCACCAGCTCGTCGAAGGCCATCAGCCGCGCCCGGATATTGGCAAAGTCGACGGGATCGTCGACATAGCGGTGCAGCGCCCTGGCGATATCGCGCTCGTCGAAGGTGGAGCGTTCGTTGCCAAGCTGCTTCAAGAGAAGCCCAGGCTCGGCCAGCAGCCGGTCGGCCATTTCCTGCCGGCGGGCGAGATCGGCCGGCGCAAAATACATCGCGATGCCCTTGCGGGCGAGCGCCGCCTTTTCCGGCCCAAGATGTTTCTGTGCGATGCCGTCGAGGCCCTGCTCGGCATAGGAGCGGCCGTCGAGGCGGATCTCGTGGCCGGCAAGCGCCAGATGCCGGTTGGCGGTTTCCGCCCAGGCGATCTTCCAGGCCTTGATCGTTTCCTTGTCGCCGGCCCAGAGCTTGTAGACGATCTTGCCGTTCGGCCTGTCCGGCGTGACGACACGCAGCGGCTCGCCGTCTTCGCCCAGGACCGGAACCTTCTTCGGCCCGAACCCCTCCTCCGTCAGCGGACGCAGCGCGGTCATCAGATGGATGTGCGGATTGCCGTCCTTGTCGTGATAGACCCAGTCGGCGACCATGCCTTTCGACGTCAAATTGTCCCGGACGAACTCGCGCACCAGGGCAATGTTCTCCGCCCGGGTCAGCTCTTCCGGCAAAGCGATGATCAGCTCGCGCGCCAGCTGCGCGTCCGCCCGCGTCTCGTGAGCCTCAACCGCATTCCAGAGCGCCTCGCTCGCCTTGGCGACCGATCGCCCGTCGATCGCCGCCTTCAGCCAGGCGGGGATATCGTCCGGCAGCGCCAGCTCCTCATGCACCAGCTCCGAGGCGCCGCCGCGATAGCTGAACGAGGTTCCGGCCTGCTCGTCGATCATCCGGGTGCGATGGCGATAGGCGGCGGCCGAGACGATGCTGCGTCCCGCTCCCCTGCCGATCACCTGCGCTCTGACGAACATGATCGCCACTGATGTCTCCAGACTTGTCCAGGCACGTCGCGCCAGCGACGTATATTGCGCCCTCAAACCGATCGGCCTGCTTTCCGGCTGCGACGTTTTCGGGATGATGCACGCTAACCCGTTTTACTATCATTTTCCAGATAGTATAATCGACGCCGTGCAGATTGCTCGAACAGGAAAGGACACATTCGAATGGCCGCAAAATCATCGATCTCCGACATTGACGCCCAGATCGAAAAGCTGCGTGCGCGCCGACGATCGCTGATAGTAAAATCCGCCGAACGGTTTGCGCGCGCCGCGACAAAATCAGGTTTGGCGGAGATGGAGATCACGGAGGAGGAGCTTGACCGGATCTTCGAAGAAATGGCCGCGCGATTTCGCAATGACGAGAAGAAGGGGGTGGATCACGCAACTGCTTCGCCGCGTCGGCCAGCAGCTGGAGCAACTGGAACGGCGGCGGAGGTTTCTCATGACGGCTGATCGCAAGAACGAGGCCCGCGAGAAATTCCTGCTCGGCGCCATCGTCGTCAGGGCCGGACTGTCGAAGGCGGACCGGGCGTTTCTGCTCGGTGGCTTCATCGAACTGGCGAGGGTCACGGCCGGCTCTGCCGAGCATCGGCGGCTGCGCGATATCGGCGAGGAAGCCTTCACCGCTCCCGCGCTTGATGGCGGTTCGGCTGGCAACGCGGAGACGGCGGAATGGCACTGAAGGCAAAAACGCATCCGAGCCTGTTGGTCATTCTCTTCCCCGTCGCCGTCACCGCCGCTGCCGTCTATGTCGTCGGCTGGCGCTGGCCGGGGCTCGCCGCAGTCATGTCGGGGAAGACGGCATATTGGTTTCTGCGGGCGGCGCCCGTGCCAGCGCTACTGTTCGGGCCGCTAGCCGGCCTGTTGGCCGTTTGGGTCTTGCCATTGCACCGACGAAGGCCAGTCGCAATAGCGAGCCTCGCCTGTTTTCTGACGGTCGCGGGCTTCTACGCGCTCCGTGAATTCGGCCGGCTGTCCCCCTCCGTGGAAAGCGGTGCGCTATCATGGGACCGGGCGCTGTCCTACCTCGACATGGTCGCTGTCGTCGGCGCGGTCGTTGGCTTTATGGCCGTCGCTGTCTCCGCGCGCATCTCCACCGTCGTGCCCGAACCGGTAAAGCGCGCTAAGCGCGGAACCTTCGGTGACGCGGACTGGCTGCCGATGGCGGCGGCGGGAAAGCTGTTTCCGCCGGACGGCGAGATCGTCATCGGGGAGCGCTACCGCGTCGACAAGGACATTGTCCACGAACTGCCCTTCGAGCCAAACGATCCGGCGACTTGGGGCCAAGGCGGCAAGGCCCTTTTGCTGACCTACCGCCAGGACTTCGATTCCACCCATATGCTGTTCTTTGCGGGCTCGGGTGGATACAAGACGACCAGCAACGTCGTGCCGACGGCCCTGCGCTATACCGGGCCGCTCATCTGCCTCGATCCGTCGACCGAGGTCGCGCCCATGGTGATCGAGCACCGAACCCGCGTGCTCGGCCGCGAGGTGATGGTGCTTGATCCGACGAACCCGATCATGGGCTTCAACGTGCTCGACGGGATCGAGCACTCACGGCAAAAGGAAGAGGACATCGTCGGCATTGCCCACATGCTGCTGTCAGAAAGTGTGCGCTTCGAAAGCTCGACCGGCTCCTACTTCCAGAACCAGGCGCACAATCTCCTGACCGGCCTGCTCGCCCATGTGATGCTGTCGCCCGACTATGCCGGACGGCGAACCTTACGCAGTCTCCGGCAGATCGTATCCGAGCCAGAGCCGTCGGTGCTGGCGATGCTGCGTGACATTCAGGAGCATTCCGCGTCCGCTTTCATCCGCGAAACGCTCGGCGTCTTCACCAATATGACCGAGCAGACTTTTTCGGGCGTCTACTCTACGGCGTCGAAGGATACGCAGTGGCTGTCGCTCGACAGCTACGCCGCACTCGTTTGCGGCAACGCGTTCAAGTCGAGCGATATCGTCTCGGGCAAGAAGGACGTGTTCCTGAACATCCCCGCGTCGATCCTGCGCTCCTATCCGGGCATCGGCCGCGTCATCATCGGCTCGCTGATCAATGCCATGATCCAGGCCGATGGCTCATTCAAGCGCCGGGCGTTGTTCATGTTGGATGAGGTCGATCTCCTCGGCTACATGCGCCTCCTCGAGGAGGCACGCGACCGCGGCCGCAAGTACGGCATCAGCATGATGCTGCTGTACCAATCCCTAGGGCAGCTGGAGCGGCATTTCGGGAGGGACGGTGCGGTGTCGTGGATCGACGGATGCGCCTTCGCCTCCTATGCCGCGGTTAAGGCGCTGGACACGGCGCGCAACATTTCGGCGCAATGCGGAGAAATGACGGTCGAGGTAAAAGGAAGCTCCCGCAATATCGGCTGGGACACGAAGAACAGCGCATCGCGCAAATCGGAAAGCGTCAATTTCCAGCGCCGGCCGCTGATCATGCCGCACGAAATCACCCAGTCGATGCGAAAGGACGAACAGATCATCATCGTCCAGGGCCACAGCCCGATCCGCTGCGGGCGCGCGATCTACTTCCGGCGGAAGGACATGAACGAGGCGGCGAAGGCCAATCGCTTCGTCAAGGCGGTCCCTTGAGGAGCCGACAGTGTCACGTTGGGAGAAGCCCTATCGATCAGGACGGCGGCACCGGGCAACGGGTCCTCCGCGCCGGGCGGAGTGAACCAGTCGAGGAAAATCGTGTAGCCGATCGCGAGGGCAACAAGCCCGAGCGCCGTCAGATCGAACGCCCAGAAGAACATGCCATTGGCCCGCGTGGGACGGGCGTATACCACGATCGAGATCGGCACCTTGACCATAGCATCATGAAACCTGTGATTGGGCGAAGCATGCAAAGGATATGGAAGGCGAGATACCACGCGCTGTAAACCGCCGCTCTGACGATGCCGAAGGCGCTCACGAACGGAAGCCCGACGATGAACCGAAGCGCGGGGAAAGCACCGCTTCGGCTCGTCGCGTCGGTTTCGCGTTAAGCGCTTTGAGGCTCTGTCGACTGACCGGTTCCCTCGGCAGGAGACTATCCGTTTCCTGAGAGTCTATTCACAAGCCCAGATCGACCCAAGCGAGAGGGCAAACGCCGCCCTCAGAAGGGCGGCGCGGCGTCGATGGTGCCCTCCAGTTCGGCGATCGCTGCGGCCAGCTCGGCCTCAGCCAGTTCCAGCTCCGCTTTGATCTGGCAGCGTTCGGCGGCGTCCGCGTTCCTGAGCTCGGCGCGCAGTTCTTCTACCTGAATTTCAAGTGCAATCGTCATCGTCGTCATCTCCTTGGATAGTGTGAAAGATGACGCCCGGAGTCGTGAGGATCGGGCCGGGTCAAGGATCGCGTCAGCGACCGCCGGAGGCGGCGAGCGGAGGAACCGATTTTCTGACGGTGCCCTTCAGGGCAGCGGTTGAAAATTGGAGGGGCCGCGAAGTCCTTGAGGCGGCGCGATGCTCACGGCAGACTTGGCTATCTGAGCAGACAGGCTTTCCTCTCGTGTGGCACGGCAGGAGGAGCACAAGCGGGCTCGATGCCCGTTTTTGCTCCCTATGCTGCGCGAAACAATGAAACGGCGAAAGCGGCCCCGATTGCTCGGGGCCGCTCGCTTGGCTCGTCAGTCCGGATTGTTCCACAGGATCACCTTCTTGCTCGGATCGCCGCCGGGTGCCGGTGCGAGGTTGCCGAAGATCACGCCGATCTCGGGGGCCTCCAGCTTCACCGTGAGGTATTCCTCGCCGGTCTGGCGGGCGATGCGGTTCCAACCCGCTCCGATCTCGAAGCCGGTCTTGCGGTGGATGACGCGGTAATCGGGGGCTTCTTCGCTCGACTTGCTTGCGTTCGGGATGATGGCGATCGGGGCGTTGACCCGGATGGTGGCGAAGACGCCTTCGAGGATGCCGTCGGTCTTCTGCGTCAGGGTTGCGATCGTGGTGGCCATGGTTCTGTCTCCTTCGGTTGCTCGGGACCATTCCCGATGGCGCACGAAGAGACGGCCGACCTGCTGCGGTCAGCTCGGCCGAAATTTTTGCAAAATTCTATTTTCCGCCGAGAGAAAAAGAACCGAAATCGAATTTTTCAAAAATTTCGGCTCGAGACTTACCCCTTTAGGGGTTGGCCGCAAAAGCAGGCGGTCGTCTATACGAGCGACATAAAACGGGAATGGTTCGGGGCGACTGAAGGACGCGACAAACCACCATAGCCGCCCGACCCAGCGCTGCGGGATATCGGCCGCGCATCCCTTGAACGTTTTGCCTGCAAGCCAGTCAATTGCGTACCCTCGCCCGCTCCCAACTACAGCAAGCGGGTGGGCACCCCTTTCGATACCATCCCTTTGTTGATCCGAGAGGTCGACGCGGCGACGGTATGGCGCCTGCAGACCGTGCGGCGATACCGGGTAAAGCTAATCGCGTGGACATCAGATGAGTGATCTTTCCCCACACGTCCGTCCGCGCCCGGCCATCTGAGCCGTCGGTCTTCGCCAGGCACATCGCCGCTGGCAAGCGTCCCATCCGAGCGATCGGAGCCGGCTTGGGCAGTGGAACCAAGCCCGTCGGAGATCACGAGACAACAGGATCCGAGCAAGTGACGAACGGAATGCCATAGTGCGCGACATTCTGATCCTGGAAAACGAAATGCGCTCCCTCCGCCACGGACTGCGCCATGAGAAGGTCGAAGGGATCGCGGTGATAAAGCGGAAGAGCCGTAAGAGCGATAAGATGCGCATCTGTAATATCCAGCCGGTCGAATCCCCGGCCCGGCAATATCGCAAGAATCTCTTCTATATCGGCATCAAGTTTGCCGATCCGCAGCTTCACCAATTTCCAAGACGGATGCGGCACTGACGAGGACGTCGTTCTCAGGTCGCCGATAGGGCCTCGCGCAGATTCCCGAACTCCTCGTCGTCGTTCAGCCACCACAACAAGGCATCGTATCGAGCAGCAGCCTCAGTCCCATCTTCCACGGACCTTAGAACATCCTCCGGCAGGCTGTCGAAGTCATCGGCAACTTTGATCTTTCCGCGCAATGCACCTGGTTTGCGTATGACCACGTCTGACGATGGCGGTCCGATTTCCGCAACCACCTTATGCTGGGACGTCAGGACGAACCTCTGCCCGTCTTCGACCTGCTTGAGGAAGGACGTCAGGTTGCCGCGAAATTCCCGCACGCCGACGCGGCGGGGAGTTGATGTCTGCTGCCGGGGTTGAGGCATGGCGAGGCTCCGTTTCAGTGGGAAATGTGTGCACATTTTTCAAGAAATGAAAGCTTGTCGAGCCGCGTGGAGAACGGAGACCCGGCCGGCATGACGAGGACATGTTGTCGTAAGGCGGAAGGGCGCGGCCTTTCTCGCCTGCATGTTGACACGACCGCGCTGACCATGCCAGCGATCAGCACCGCGATATCTCGATGCGCTGGCCGGTGCGGAGATCGACCAAGGCGATCTTGCCACCGTCACGTCCCGACACAATCGCTGTCGCCTCGACAGACGTTCGCATGCTCCGATCCGTCGGCCCTAGGAAAGTGTGGCGTCGGCTTTCGCTTACTCCGTCCGATTGACGCGTCGGCCCGATTTGCGCGGCGCCTCGCCAAAGGCTGCGGCAATCCTCATCATGAAGGCCTTGCTGAACCGGCCAAGCGCTTGCTCGTCCGGCCCGATGTATCAGGATCGTTCGGCGACATCGTAATTGTATTCGTCGACAACGATCCAGCAGCGCTTGCGGTCGCTAAGGCCTGCCCGCCGGCACTCGATATCAGAAACTTCCAAGGCGATCCTATCGGCCTGCGGCGGCTGGGTTGTGAACGCGAGAAGCGCCAGATGCGTCCGGCCATCATTCGCGTCACGGACGGCGACCACGACGCAGGCCCGGTCGGGTCTTCCGGCCTTCGGTTTCGCCGTGCTCGTGTTGCCACGCCCAGAGATAGGGATAAGCAATCACCTGACCGGGCAGGAACTCACGACTCATCGTCATACCTCTCGGCCGCGCCAGCCGGTCGATCTCCGCGGCGAAGAGCTCCCTATGCTCCTCCGGCATCTCGGAAGCGCGATGGACGCTGCGCGATCGCCGCCGGTGCGCATCCGCTCGTAGTTATTCGTAGCTCATCAGCACGAAGCGCGGTTTCTGGTGCTTGGTGAGAACCATCTTTTGCAGATTTGCAAGAAGACGGCGCTTACGCGCCGCTTCCCGAAGCCTGCCAGACCGGGATGCCAAGGCGGCGAGCCTTGTCGGCGAGGTTCTCGGTGATGCCGGAGCCGGGAAAGATGACGACGCCTGATGGCATGACCGAGAGCATGTCGTCGTTGCGGCGGAAGGGTGCTGCCTTGGCGTGCTTCGTCCAGTTCGGTTTGAAGGCGATCTGCGTCACCTTGCGCGCCTCGGCCCAGCAGGCGGCGATGCGCTCTGCTCCCTTCGGCGAGCCGCCATGCAGCAGAACCATATCAGGATGTTTCGCCAAGGCCTGATCGAGTTTCGCCCAGATCCGTTCGTGATCGTTGTAGTCGATGCCGCCGCCGAAGGCGATCTTGGTGCCGGCCGGGATCAGCACCTCGGTCTCGGCGCGGCGGCGGGCGGAAAGAAAGTCGCGGCTGTCGATCATCGCCGCGGTCATATTGGCATGGCTGACCTTGGAGCCGGTCCGCGGCCGCCAGGCGGATCCGGTCTGAGCTTCGAAGAGATCGGCTGCATAGTCGCGCATGAACTCGAAGGCGTTGCGGCGCTCGAGGAGCGTGATGCCCTCGGCGATCAGGCGTTCAAGCTCGACGCTTTTCACCTCCGAGCCGTCCTGCTCGCTCTGTCCGGCGCGCTGCGCGTCCTCATTGCGCTGGAGCTCGCGCTGGATGCGCTCGCCGGCGCGGTGGAAGAGATTGACCGTCGACCAGAGCAGATCTTCGAGATCGGGTTCCAGCCGCGTGTCGCCGAGCATCTCGAACATGGCGTCGAACATCGCAGTCAGCGCCGACTGAACGACCGGCTCCTCGGGAAGTGGGCGCGGGTCTGGTTCGTCCTGGAAAGGACGATGGCCGTAGATTTGCATCTCGTAGATGAAGCGGTTGGCTGGGGAAGACGCGTGGTGGGGCTCGAAGGCGTCGTCGAGGGACGAGGTAAGACTCATGATGATCTCCGTCGGTTTTGGGCCGCGGCTTTCGCGGCCTGACGGCGATCCCTGTCCATGCGGCGGCGGGCCGGAACCGCGAGCGCAGCGAAGCGGCCCAGCGTAGCGCCGGGCGGCTGAGGGAGGGTTTCTTGGCCCGCGAGGAATGCCGGGTTGCGAAGCGGCCCGGCAGGGAAAGAAACCTGACTGACCCGCTGAAGACCCGCCTGCCGTATGGTAAGGGTCGTCTCTCGGCAGGCCCGCGGGCGCCCGCCCACCCGTACGCGACCGACAGGATCCGGCCTTCCCTGCTACGCCGCGCCCTCCCCGCCTTCCCGTCCAGCAGCATCAGGTGGGCAAGAACGCCTCGGCGTCTTCCGGCGCGAGCTGGGCTCTCAGATGCACAGTGAGCCGGTCGGATCCGAGCCGGAGCAGGTCCTCGTTGAAGTCGCCGAGCTCCGGGGCAAGCACGAGCGGTAGGATACCTAGCGTCTGCGCGCGGCGGCTCAACCGCTCGGCGCCATGCCGGCCGGCCGCGTCGGCGTCGGCTGCGATGTAAAGGCCCCGGCAACCATCGGGCAGCCGAAAGGCGGCAAGGTGATTGGCGGTCAGCGCCGCGGCCATCGGCATACCGGGCATCACGTGCGCGACTGACAAGATGCTTTCGAGCCCTTCGCCCGCGGCCGTGACCGGCACTGGGCCATGGGCGGGAAACCAGAAGCGCACGGCATTTCCGAGCAGCCCGCCGAGCGCGCGGCGGGGATCGTCCACCTTCGCCTTTCCGTCGCCCCCCGGATCAAGCCAAGTGCGATGCACACCGGTGATCGCCCCGGAGGGATCGGTCACGGCTGCGATCAGCGCCGGATAGCTAAACGTCCTGCCGGTCACGAGGTCCCGGTAAAAGCACGAGGGATGGAAGCGGAGCGCCTGGTGCAGAGCCCCCCGCAGGATGCCCCGCTGGCGCAAATAGCTGTCGGCCAGTGTGCCGGCGAGCGGCTTCGTCATCCGGAACAAGCGTCTTGCGCGTTCGCCTGCCGGTCTATCGACCGGCGGATCGGTGTGGGCGTCGCCCCTATGGGACGGCGCAGGATGGGGAAGGCTTAGGAAACGCCGCACCTCGTCTGCGACATCACGGAAGTCCACCAACCCGCAGGTCTCTCGAACGAGGTCGAGCAGATCGCCATGTTGAGAGGTTGCTGCATCTGTCCACCGTCCGGCACGCGGGCCGGAGAGATGGACATAGAGCGACTTGCCCTTGCTGTTCGCGACGTCGCCGACGATCCAATAGTTGCCGGCCCGATGACCGGCGGAGAGGTAATGACGGCAGACCGCCTCGGCGTCGTGCGCGAGACGATCCGCCAATTGAGAAGCGGACAGCATGGCGATCACACCGGTCCAGTGACATCGACGATCGGATGCCGTTCGATGAGGCGGGCGAGGATCGCCGATCCTCCCTCGGATGTCGGAAGGAAGAACCTGAGCTTCCAGGCGATCGTCTCAGAGAACAGACCCATTGCTTTGAGCCTGTCCCGCATCCCGTCGGTGGAGCCACTGAGTGCGACACGATGGTCGCTCATCAACCGAACTCGGCGCAACGGCATATCGCCGGCGAGGGCAACGACCGAGGAGCCGCCGAGAAGCGATTGCCAGACTTGGTCGGCGTTGATGACCTCCGTCTGATCGAGCCCGAAATTCCGGCTAAGCCGTGAAAGCCCGCCGGTCTGGCGCTGACCCCGGGTAATCGCGTCGAGTGCGTCAAGGCGCCGAGCAATCGTTGACAGGAAGCGCCGTTCCGCCTTGACGTTGGTGGCGATCATGCGGAAGCGCGGCGGCTGTACGATCGCCATGAAGCCGGTACCGGCGGACGGTTCATGCAGGGTATCGTTCGCGATGACGCCGGCGGCGTGAGCCGCGACAAGGCCAAGCGGCAGCGGCGTGGAAAACTGCTGGAGCTGTTGGCTTTCCTCGGAGCGCCGTGTGTGGGTCAGGATCAGGCCCACGACCTTCTTCAGCATGATCAGCGCCGCCTGAGGCGCGTTCGCGCGAGCGGAAATCGCTGCACCCAGTTTGCGCAGAAACAGGATCTGCGCGACCTCGGACGCCGCATAGGCGTCCTTCCCCGCCCAAAAGCCTTCGGCGTCCGATCCTCCGACGACATTGGTTAGGGTAGCGCGAAGATCGGTGGTACCAATTGCCTGGCCGTGTTCGAGAAACGGCAAAAGCTGATGGCCTGCAACAAGATTTTTTCCTGCCCGGTCGGCACGGACGGAGGGAGCCAGCGGGACGGCGGCCGCGTTCGCGGCGCGAAATGAGGTCACGTTCATGGGAAAACCCTGTCGAGAGCGGGATGGAACTGCCCGCCCGGACGCTCTCCAAGCCCCAGCAGGCCGTCCCTCTCTGGCCCCTCTCTCCCTCCGGGGCGATTAGGCAGCCAGCACGCGACTTTCAGCCGGGTGCGAGCTCCAGTTCGACGAACGCCGCAACGCCGGCGACAGACAAGTCATGCAGAACGGCCCTGCACCCAGCGTCGATCCAGGTTGCGGTCTCTCTGCGCTAAGCTGATGGACATGGAGGAAAGCCTTGACAGTCTGATGCTGACGCCTCGACACTTGAAAGGATAGATGCCAAGAGCCTTTACTGTCAATTTTGTGATAGTAACTGAAACACTGTCCGTGTACCTTCGGCCGAAGCAAGGGGAGAATAGAAGTGCGTAACTTTGCGATCGGCGATCAGGCAGTGGACGAATCCTCGCCCGAGTTTCGGGCGCTGCTTCCGCACGCCTATGAGCAAAAGCTTCGCCCGATGTGCATGTGCAAGGAACTTCCGGTTCCAATGTATATCGCGCGCCTGGACGATCAGTATCTCATCAAGCGCATGCCGCTTTCGGGGCGCGACCACGATCCTGCATGCCCCTCCTATGAGCCGCCCTACGAGCTTTCTGGTCTCGGTCCCCTGATCGGCAATGCGATCCAGATCGGTGCCAGCGGCAAGGCAGACCTGAAGCTGGATTTTTCGCTGACAAAACGCGGGCCACGATCGGCGCCGGGAGCGTCGGCTGAGGCAGCGGAGCGGGGCATCCGCAGCGAGCCGAAGAAACTGTCGCTCAGGGCGATGCTGCATTATCTTTGGGAGGCCGGCGAACTGACGGAATGGCGCTCGACGTGGACGGGCCGGCGCGGCTGGGGCCGGGTGCGTACGAGCCTCATCAATGCCGCCTCGCAGATGACCGCAAGGGGCGGTCCGTTGAGCGACATGATCTTCGTTCCTGAGGTGTTTCATCCTGACGACAAGGACGGGATCGCTGCTCGACGCGCCGCCGCGCTCAAGCAAATCCAGACTTCAGGTTCGGGAACGCGCAAGCTCATGATGATCGTGGCCGAGGTAAAGGAGTTTGCCGCGGCCCGCGAAGGGCACAGAATCGTCGTACGGCACCTGCCCTTCCCGCTGATGATCGAGGATGGCGCGTGGCGGCGGCTCGCAGGGCGCTATGAGACCGAACTGGAACTGTGGCGCTCGAGCGAGGCGTTGCACCTGATCGTCATCGCGACCTTCGGCGTCTCGACCGCCGGCATCGCGTCGGTCGACGAGGTCGCCCTGATGGTGGTCAACGAGCATTGGCTGCCATTCGAGGACACTCACGAATTGCGGCTCTTGGAAAAGCTCAGTCATCTCAAGCGAAAGAGCGTCAAGGGGCTGCGTTTCAACCTACCCCGCGATGCGCCGATCGTGTCAGTAACATTGCCCGAACAGAAACCCGTCCCCGTCGCGATGTTCATTGTGCCGGCAAGCGCCGGAGATGAATACGAGCAGGCACTCACCAATATGATAGACGCGAGACCGGAGATCGCACCTTGGATCTGGAGAGTGGCCGAGGGCGAGATGCCGCGATTGCCTTGATACGGGAACACGGAGCTGCGGGGGCGTTGACCGGGCGAGACGATAAGAACACCTGTGGCATTGACAACTATCCGTCTTATTCAATCGGACCATCGTGAAGCCTTCAAAAAAACCGTTCGTCGTGGAGATCAAAAATCGGCGTCGCCTCACCACCGCTCCTCGGAGGCTCAATGATCGCGCCACGGTGCCCCTGCACCACGAACGGCCACGGGAATTCGCTCGAGTCGATGTCGACTGACGCTGCCGTATCGGCGTCGCCGGACCGGGCGGGCAGAAGGGCAATGATGCGGAATGATGCGGCTGGCAATGAAGATGTTGAGCGCACTGTCGACGTGTGGCGCCGATGCGCGAAAGGCTTCGTTCAGTTCGTGTCGCCTCACGCGGATCGGATGCATCGCTCCGAAATCGGTGAACGGGACAAGGATCGCTTCGATTTCGCGGCATTCGAGTGCATTGGTCAGAACCAGCGTTTCGAGCGGCGTGATGTGGGCAAGAGGGATGGGCGGGTGGCAGATGACGCTGCCTTCGATATTGGTCATGGCATTGATTTTCTGAATGCGGAAACGCCCGGCACAATTGCCGGGCGATGAAGGGGATTGATGAGGATGTGCATGCTAAGAGGCAGCAATCAGGCTGCGCTTTCCAGCAGCTTCCTCGCTTTGCCCTCCAGTTCGAGCCGCGTGTCCTGATGGGCTTTTCCGCGGGCAAGCGCGGTGATGCCCTGGACAAAATCGAAGATGCTCTCGGGTGGCCGCCCTTCTTCGGAAAGCACCGTCTCGATGATCTTGCCGGTTTCGGCCTTGGAGAAGCCGCGCTTGCGCAGGAACTCCGAGCGATCCTCGTCATTTCGCGCAACGACCCGCTCACGCGCGGCGCGGATGCCGGCAATGAAGGGCGCGGGCGAGGAATTGGCGAAGTTCGTCAACGCCGGGGCGGCTTCATGGGCAAAACGTTGCGCCGCGAACTTCGAGTGCCGGATGGTAATTTCCTCGAAATTTTCGGTGCCCCAAAGATTGCGATTGGCACAAACCGCCCGCAGATAGAACGAAGCGATGCCGAGCGTCTTGGACCCGACTTCGGAGTTCCAGGCATAGAACCCGCGGAAGTAGAGGTCCGGCTCGCCGTTCGGTAGGCGACCGGCCTCGATCGGGTGCGTGTCGTCGACGAGGAATAGGAACACATCGCGGTCACTGGCGTAGAGCGTGGTCGTATCTTTCGTGATATCGACGAAGGGATTGTGGGTCATGGTTGACCAGTCGAGCACGCCCGGCACCTTCCAGATCGTGTCGCCGGTTCCGTTGCCGGCGATGCTCATCACGGCGGCAACCAGATCTTTATCCCAGATGCGCCCGTATTCGGGGCCAGTCACCGCCCGCAGCTCGACGCGACCGTCATCCATCTCCAGTGTTTTGACCAGTTCGGCTTTGTGGTTCAGGAGCCCGTGCTGAAGATTGATCGCGGCCAATGGCGCAGGCAATTGTCGCATATAGCTCGCAGGCGCACCGGCCAGGCTGCAAAGCTGACCGTAACTCCAATGCGTCGGCGCAATCGGCTCACTCCCGCCGGGAACGATCAACGCAAGACGCTCGGCATTGTCACGGGTGGCTTCCACGCGCATCTCCGCGCTTTCAACCGTTCGAACACGGGCGCGATCGGTTCTGGCGCTGACCGCACAAAGAAGATCGGAGAGCGACAGGAAGCGCTCATCGTCGGGCCGCCAGAACCATTCGGATGAGACGCGGCCGATGCGTTCGCCGCGGGAAATATCGACCCTGAAGCCGGACGAGACCGGCGGCGGGCTGGAAATCATGGTGTTCATGCTCAAATCTCCTCAAACGAAGTATCCCGGCTGATCGCTGTCGCGACACCGAGCTGGTGGGGTGGAAGATGGCTCGCCGAAGCGTCTGTCGGACGCGGCAAGCGGGCGGGACGCTCAGGCGCGCCGAGGGCGGCGCGTGTTGGTTTTCAATCGATCGCCTGGAATATCTCGACAGCTTCTGGATGGTCGGCCGAATAGGCGTAGAGACGGCCGTAGCCTTCAGAGAGATGTTCGGACTGATACTGGAAGGAGAGATGGGAGAAGGCGAACAGTGTGGCGATGATGCCGGCGGCCTCGGCGGACACCTCCCCCTGAAATCCGGTGATCTCGCCGGTGATCCGAAGCCGCGATTTGGATTGCGGAGCCAGGAAGAGCGGCTTGCCTTCGTGTTCGTAGAAGGCCCAGAAGCCGCCGCCATAGTCGAGCGGGCTCAGCCGCTCCATCAAGCTATAGACTGCATTCTCGGCGACGATCAGGAGTGAACGACCGAACAGGGTGGGCAGGAATTCCGGGCGACTCGCTTCGGGGACAATGGTGGCGCTTTGGGGTGCAATCACGGATGTCGACATCGATGTACTCTCCAGAGAGGCGACAGGGTTCAGGCCGGACAACCCTCTCTCCATTGCCCGGCTTCAACCCTCCCTGGCCCCTCTCTTCCTCCTCCGGCCGACTGCAGCCGCCCCTTCCCAGGGTCCTGCAGCCATTATCCTGCTCGAACAGGTCGCACATGACGACACGGCCGGCAGCCTCATAGGGCGTCGATGTCCACATAGACGACGCGTCGATCGGACGCCCAGACCGCGGTTTCGTCAGCATCCGGCGGCTGTAATAGGGGTCCTGATTATGGGACCGCGAGGTCGTGTCCCAAACCTGCTCCTGCCGGAGGTGGTCATTGGTGATCGAAAATGCCAAGCCTGGCCGAGCTCTCGTCATTGGCATAGAATTCGAGCAGGCGCGGCGAGACGGAGGTCAGCCGCAGGCGCTGCCTCACCGTCGCTACCGAGATGTTGAAGCGGGCGGCGATTTCTTCCTCGTCGAACCGTGATCGCGCGGCTGCATCAAACCGCGAAACTCGTCCAGCGGATGCATTTCTTGGGTTGTCTTCAAGTGTCCTGTTAGCTGGATGACGTCGATTCTTAGATCTTTTTGCCTGCGCCTTGTTTTTTCAGGGTATCTTTAGCGTTGAAGCGCAGCCGCACGGTGTCAATCACGATGGCTTTCTCGACGGAAGCGATAGTCGCCCTTAGATGCGCGTAGTGGCTTTGCCAATCGCTTTGTTGATTTCATCGAGATTGCAAGCTTCTGGTTGGAACTTGCGACCTACCCACCGGCGCATGGCCTTATGTTCCTCATGATCAGGATCAAGCCACGCGTCGAGGAAGTCAGCATAGCCTGAAGTGCCACCGACATCTTCTGGAGGTCCGGATCGTTTGCCGGCGAGACAGCGGGGATATTTCACACCTTCCTGGCGGGCGACGCGCTCCAGGCGCAGTAGATGACGCCAATTATCGCCGAAGTCGTATTCGTAGAGGATCGTGAGAGGGTTTTCCTCGGGATCGTAGGGAAATTGAAGGTCGATCATTCTGACCTCAGTCGCCTCGAAGGTGCGGCTGTCGGACAGACCGTCCTCATCGAACTCCGGGGCTCCGTAGATAAGGCCCCCAATATTGAACTGATGCAGATGGCTGTCGGTCCAGCCAAAGGCCGCCTGCAACACCTCGTGGAGTTGGGCAAGGTTGAGAGTGATTGGCAATTCGAGAGTGCGGCTGATCTTGGGCTCGATGCCGAGGATATGAACCTCGGCGCGCACAATGAAGCGGTCTGGATCGAAGGGGTCAAGCATGCCGCAGATCATGCCGGGCACGAGTTTCGCATGCAATGGATGAGGCGACAAATATCCTTTGGCGGGGCGACACGAACGCACAATCTTAGACGACGTCAGGTTTTTAGCCAGCGGGAGGGGCACCGGCTTCGCGGCTCGACCACGTACGGCGATCAGGCGGGCGCTATGACGCTTCTGCCGCTCAACCGTCCGTTTCGGCTTCTCGACGAAATGACCCGCAACCTCGTGAGCGACTACGGTATCGACCTACCCCGGCAGAAGCATGCGAACTGTCATGGAGGAGGCATTCCCTGATGCGGGCTGGAAGGATGGGAAAAATTGAGCCGGACATGCGGAACGATCCCAAGGATCGGAATGTTGTCGCGGCAGCAGTCGCTTCCGAGCCACTGTCATCGTGACCTCGACATCCGCGATTTCAGCAACCTTTCCGACGGCATCGTTGCCATAAGCTCTGATGAATTCCTTTCGAAGATCCTCGCGAAAGATCCAACGCAGGTACTCGAGGCGATCACGGCTGAAGCAGGCGCTACCGGCGCCGACCACATGGGAGTTGATCGAAAGCTTGCGCTCACTTCACCTGGTTTCGCCGAGCAGGCGCTCGAAGCGTTAAATGACGGCTGACCTTAGTCGGTGACGACCAGGAGCCGCGCCCCGGCGCTCTACTGGAAATTCCGGCTCTTGATCTTCAGCGTATCGATATGAAGATCCGGCACGAGTATGTCCCTCGCGCGAACGCCCGGAGGAGCCTTTCCGCGGGAATCCGCGCTGCCCGGCGAACCATGGGCGAATTCGTCGCCACGGCCAGTCGGCGGCCGAAATGCGCCATCGCGCTCGGCAAGGCTCGACAGGTCGGCCGAGAGATCAAAGAGCTGCTGGGCGACGAGATGAACCACCTCGCCTTCGCGCTGGATCCTGCCGTTGATGGCCATCATGCTGGCGCCGAGCACCACGCGGCGCGACCGCTCGAAGAGCTTTGGCCAGACGACGATGTTGGCGATACCGGTTTCGTCCTCAATCGTGATGAACATCACTCCCTTCGCCGATCCCGGCCGCTGACGCACCAGCACCAGGCCGGCGGCCATCAGCCATTGCCCGTCGTGCGCCGTCATCGCCTGGGCACAGGTGACGATCCGGCGCTTGGCGAGGTCGTCCCGCATGAAACGCAAGGGATGCTCCCGGAGCGTCAGGCCGGTATGACTGTAGTCCTCTACGACGTTGTGACCGTCGGTCATCTGTCTTAGCTCGACTTCCGGCTCCTGCTGTTCGGCAATTGCCCGAGCCTCGCGATCGGCGGCGGCGGTGAAGAGCGGAAGCGGCTCGTCGCGCAGTGCCTTGATTGCCCAGAGGGCATCCCGTCGCTCGAGACTGAGAGATGGCAGGAAGGCGTCGGCCTCAGCCAGCTCGACCAGCGAGGCGACCGGCACGCCCGATCGCCGCCACATGTCGTCAACCGATGTGAAGGGTTCGTCGGCGCGGGCGGCTACGATCCGCGCGGCGTCGGCGGTCGCCAGACCGTGCACCAAGCGCATGCCGAGCCGGACCGCATGCCCGCCGGAGCCGTCGATTGGCTCAAGCATGCAGTCCCAGCGTGACCGGTTGATGCAGATCGGCCGGACTTCGACACCATGCTCGCGGGCATCCCGGACGATTTGGGCGGGGGCATAGAACCCCATGGGCTGCGAGTTCAACAGCGCCGCGCAGAAGACATCCGGAAAATGGCATTTGATGTAGTTGGAGGCGTAGGCGATCAGTGCGAAAGAGGCAGCATGGCTCTCGGGGAAGCCATAGGAGCCAAAGCCTTCGAGCTGTGAGAATGTCTTTTCCGCAAACTCCTTTGTATAGCCGTTTCGGATCATCCCGTTCACTAGCTTGTCCTTGAATCGCGAAACACCACCTGTGAACTTGAAGGTCGCCATGGATTTCCGGAGCTGGTCGGCTTCGCCGCCGGTAAACCCCGCACAGACCATGGCCACCTTCATCGCCGACTCCTGAAACAGTGGCACGCCGAGTGTCTTGTGGAGGACCGCCTCCAATTCGGGCGTCGGGTACTCGACCTTCTCCTTGCCTTCGCGCCGGCGGAGATAGGGATGGACCATGTCGCCCTGGATGGGCCCGGGACGGACGATCGCCACTTGGATGACGAGGTCGTAGAAGGTTCTCGGCTTCATGCGTGGCAGCATGGACATCTGCGCCCGGCTTTCGATTTGGAATGTGCCTAGGGTGTCGGCCTTTCGAATCATCGCATAAGTCGCCGGATCCTCCTGCGGGATGGTGGCAAGATCGATATCCTCATGCTTGTGCTCGCTGATCAGCGCGAATGCCTTGGCCATGCAGGTCAGCATGCCGAGCGCCAAGACGTCGACCTTCATGAATTTCAGCGCCTCGATGTCGTCCTTGTCCCATTCGATCACCTGCCGGTCGGCCATGGTCGCCGGCTCGATCGGCACCAGATCATCGAGCCTGTCATGGGTGAGCACGAAGCCGCCGGGATGCTGACCGAGATGGCGCGGCGCACCCATCAGCTGCTGTGCAAGTTTTAGAGTCAAAGTGAGACGCCGATCGTCCGGATTGAGGCCGAGTTCACGCACCTGCCGTTCGCCGACGGTCTCCGACCAGGACCAGATGCCGGAGGAGAGCGTCTTGATCAGGTCCTCCGGCAGACCAAGGGCCTTGCCGACATCGCGAATGGCGCCTTTGGCCCGATAGCGGGTGACGGTCGAGCAGAGAGCCGCCTTGTCGTGGCCATAGGTCTTGTAGATCCACTGGATCACCTCCTCGCGCCGCTCGTGCTCGAAGTCGACATCGATGTCGGGCGGCTCGTCGCGCTCTTGGGAGACGAAGCGCTCGAACAGGAGATCGTTGGTCTCGGGATCGATCGAGGTGATGCCGAGCACGTAGCAAACGGCGGAATTGGCGGCCGATCCCCTGCCCTGGCATAAAATGCCCTGCGACCGGGCATAGCGGACGATCGAGAAGACGGTCAGGAAGTAAGGCGCATATTTCATCGTCTCGATCAGCGCCAGCTCATGGCGGATGGTCTTCTCGACATGAGCCGGCAATCCCTCGGGGTAGCGCGCCCTGACCCCCTCCCAGGTGTAGTGCTGCAGCGACTGTTGTGCCGTCATGCCTAGGATCAGCGCTTCCTCGGGATATTGATAGACGAGCTCTTCCAAGGAGAACCTGCAGCGCTCGACGATCTCCATGGTTCGCGCCAGCGCTTCCGGGTAAGCCGGAAAGAGACGGGCCATTTCTTCCGGCGGCTTCAAGTAACGATCGGCGTGCCGCTCGCGCTCAAAGCCGACATCGTCGATGGTCATGCCGGTGCGGATGCAGGTGACGACATCCTGCAGCTGCCGGCGGCCGTGCTCATGAAACAGCACATCATTGGTGACGATCGTCTTTACCCGGTGTTTGACCGCCAGGTTCGTTAGCTCGTGCAGTCGCAGCTGATCGTTGGGCCGACGACGAAGACAAAGAGAGACATAGGCGCGGTCGCCGAAGACGTCCGCTATCTTCCTGAGCTGCACGGCGCAGACCTCGTCGGCCAAGTCCGGCACCAGGATGCCGATCAGGCCCTCGGCGTAGAGCGCCACATCGTCGAAATGGATGATGCAGTTTGCCTTCCCGCCCCGGCCCTTGCCCAAGGTCAGCAGCCGCGTCAGCCGCGAATAGGAAGCGCGATCGGTCGGATAAACGAGGATCGACATGCCGTCCTGCAGATCGAGCCGGCAGCCGACGACCAACCGCAGGCCCGTGGCGCGCGACGCCTCCAGCGCGCCCGGACGATGCCCGCCAGGCTGTTGCGGTCGACGACGCCGAGCGCTTCGATACCCATCAGCTTTGCGGTGGCAAACAGTTCCTCAGCCGAGCTTGCGCCCCTCAGGAACGAGAAATGCGTGGTGACCTGGAGCTCGGCGTAGCGCATCACGCAAACATCCCGTGCATGAACCACTTATGCGATCCTGTTTCCGCATCGACGCCGTCGCCGGATCGGAAAATCCAGAAGCGCTCGCCCCTATCATCCTCGACGACGAAATAGTCGCGGACCGCAACCCATTCTGAGCTGCGTTTCCACCACTCCCCAAATATCCGCTCCGGTCCGTCGGCGCGCTTCACTCTGCGCCGCTTGCTGCGCCACGTGAACGAGACGGGCGGATGATCGGGCAAAAGCGCGATCACTTCGATCAGTTCGGGACGCGCCAGAAGCCGCGGCGGTCTTGGCCAGTTGAGCGGCCAGGTGGCGCCGTCCTCGTCGGCGATCGGAGCGATCCGCCGGACGCTACGTTCCGGGACGTCGCTTGCGACCGGGGCCACACGGAATATCCGCTGTCCACCGCGATTGCCAAGCACGTCGATGAGCGGCGTCACATCGGTTACCTGTTCTTCAATGAGTGACGAGGCTGACTGTGCCTCAATCAGCGGCTCGGCGAGGATGGCCGCAAGACCGAGCTTCTCGATGCCGAAGCCTGGTTCGATCCTCTCGATGCGGTCGCGGAAGAGTTTCGTCAGCCAGGCGATGTCACGGACCGGCTTCGCCGTCCCCGCCCTCAGTGCCTGAATGGTGTTATCGACGCGATGGACGATGAGGTCGGCGCGTCTGACCCCAAGCCCGCGCTTCTCGAGCTCAAGACAGAGCTGCCGCACCAGGCGGCTCACATATTTCTCGATCGTTTCCGGCGCGCCGATGGGCTCAGCGAAAGATTTTTGGACCTCGACAAGTTCCGCCGGCCGGATCGGATCTATCGGCTCAGCGATATGGCCGAACATCTGATCGAGACGGCGGCCGACCTCCAGGCCGAAGCGCAGCGTCAGCGGTGCCCGCGGTGTGGCAGCCAAGTCGCCGACGGTGGTAAAGCCGAGGGTTCGAAGGCTTTGAACAGTTTCGGCCGGCAGCCGCAGCGACGACAGTGGCAGTCGGTTCGCGGCCCTGGCGGCATCGCCGCGCCCGACGATGACCGTCTCGCGATCTGTGGTCCGGGCAAGCGCATGCGCGGCACCCCAGGTATCGGCGATTGCCGCGCGGGCAGCGAGACCCCGGCCGCGGAAGCGATTGACGAGGCCGGACAGCATCAAGTCCTCGCCGCCCTGAAGATGATCGGCGCCTTCGGTATCCATGACGATACCGTCGGGAGGGTCCATCGCGACAACCGGAGAATATTGTGACAAGGCCCAGAGCGCCAGCCGTTCGAGGGCAGCGAGATCGGCTGCCGTATCGGCATCGATCATCACCAGACCCTGGACCAGTGCCTGCGCCTTGGCGGCCGGCATGCCGACACGAAGGCCGAGCTTGGTCGCCGCCGTATCAGCTGCCGAAATCCATCGCTTCGAACCGCTCCTGGCGATGACCACCAGCGGCTTTTCGACCGATAGCGAAGGATCGGCCCGCCTGATCCGGTCCGTTGGCAGTTTCGGAAGAAAGACAGATACGACCCTGGCCATCACATGCTCCGATGATGAACTCGCCTCCCTCCCCAGCTCTCACGCGCATAAGCTCCGCCAGCCATCGCGCCCGGCCAACACCCGGCACGGGAAGCGGCTCGGACGGCAGCACCGAGATCCGCCAGCGCGTTGCCGCAGCCGTCGGCATGCCAAAGTCCGAGGCTTCCGTCTGGCGCCGCCAGCGGCGGATCACCAGCCCCAATGTCCCCGACTTCTCCGCCGCGAGCTGCAAGCGGCGGGATGCCGTCATCGGCAGTCGCACCAGTTCGGCAACCACGGCGCCGAGGCCGCCGTAACGCAAAGCTTCTTCAAAGCTTGCGAGCACCGTCTCTTCCTTATCGCACTCGACGAAAATGACGCGGTCGGGATGAAGCCCGACCTGGGCGAGCGCCGGAAAGAACAGATCGAAGCGTGTCAGGCACCAGACCACCTTGCCGGTGGTACGGGCGGCGATGCCGCCGATGAAGAGTGCCGCGGCGGCTCCATCGATCGCGCCGTTTCCGCCACCGGCCACTTCGTGCAGTGCGCCAAAGGCAAGCCCACCTCCTGGCAGTTGCGCGTCGACCTCGGGGACCCCGAACGGTAAGATGCTCCGATTGCGTGAGCCTGCCCCTTCCAAGCTGGCGATTTTCCCGCGCAACTCGTGGAGGACGGGGTTCAAAGTGGCGACGGCTGCGGACATGATCTCCTTTACGGCAACCCGTTTTCGGCTTGAGATGGTGCAATGTGTTCTGTATTTGTTCTCAAAGCGAAAACGAGTCAATGCGCATGTGGCGCGCGGAAGTTGAGCGACAGTGCCCATCGGAGAATTCCGCCAACGGATTCAAATCGATGGCGGGAATGGGAATTTTTTGGCATGCCCCGACGGCAGCCAATGAACGATCTGGGCCCCGAAACTGAAGAATCGTCGGACCCGATCGTCGAATTCATCTGTGCCCATGTCATCGCCACTGCGCGCTTGAGCGCAAGCTGTTGGTGAAAGCGTTTGGCGCTGGCATGACCTTCGCTGTGATCCGCCGGCGCATGGCGATAGGCTGCGAGCCCATACAAACGCCGTAGGGTGACAAAATGCGGCGCGCACTTCCCATGTCTGGGCGATACAGATTGTCCTGATGGAGGCTAGGCCATGACAAACGACGAAGGCAGCGAGCGGCCGCGCAAAATCGTGCATGTGGACATGGATGCCTTCTACGCATCGGTCGAACAGCGCGGCAATCCCGACCTGCGGGCTGCCGGTCGCCGTCGGCTATCCTGCCGCCCGCGGCGTGGTGGCGGCCGCCAGCTACGAGGCGCGAAAGTTCGGCGTTCATTCGGCGATGGCTTCGGTCACTGCGAAGCGCAAATGCCCCGATCTGATCTTCGTCAAACCACGTTTCGAAGTCTACAAGGCCATCTCGTTGCAGATCCGCGCGATATTCGCCGAGTACACGCCGATGATCGAGCCGCTATCGCTCGACGAGGCCTATCTCGATGTTTCCGAAATCCTGAAGGGCACGGAGATAGCCACCGTCATCGCCCAGGAAATCCGGGCAAAGATCAAAGCGACGACAGAGCTCAGCGCCTCCGCCGGCATCTCCTACAACAAGTTCCTGGCGAAGATGGCTTCCGGTCAGAACAAGCCGGACGGCCAGTTCGTCATCACGCCGAAGAACGGCCCGGCCTTTGTCGAGCAGCTTCCGATCAAGAAGTTTCACGGCGTCGGGCCCGCACAGCCGAAAAGATGCATCGGCTTGGGATAGAAACACGCGCAGACCTCAAGGAGCAGACGCTCGAGTTTCTGGTGGAGCATTTCGGGAAGTCGGGGCCATGTTTCTACGGTATTGCCCGTGGTATCGACAATTGCCAGGTCAAGGCGGACCGGGTGCGAAAATCCGTCGGCGCGGAAGGCACGTCCTCGGAGGATATCCATTCCTTTGAGGCGGCTCGCGAAGGTCTTCAGCCGCTGATCGAGAAAGTCTGGAGTTATTGCGAGGCCAATGAGATCAGCGCCAAGACCGTGCCGCTCAAGGTGAAATATGCCGGTTTTTTCCAGATCACCCGGAGGGCACCTTTGCAAACGATCGGTGATCTCGAGGAGGTAGTCGGCTTGCTTCTCGCACCAATCTTTCCGCCGCGAAGGGGAATCCTCCTGCTCGGCGTTTCCCTGTCATCGTTGGAACGGCAGACGCTACAAACGGAACCGCAGCTGCGGCTGGCGCTTTAGACTGCCAGCATCGGCTGAACAGGAGAGGTTGAATGGCGCGTAACCCGGAATGTCCCTGCCGGCAGCCGGCGAAGGATTTCGCCTTCGGGTACCAGTCCGTCGAACCAGGCCAAGCGTTGCTCCCGTCTCAGCACCACCATCTGCCGGTCGTGAAACGGCGCAAGATCGTCATTCGCCTCGATCGTCAGGATGGCATAGGAGTCTGGCCAATCGTTGATCGCCGGCCGCCAAATCCCCGCGAAATAGAACCAGTCACCATTCGCGAGCGAGAAACTGAAGGTTCGGTGGCGAAACTCGGAAGCGGGCACCAGGCAGCGGTGGGTTGGAAATGTCCTTCCTTCCGATCGAACGACGTTCACGGCGCGCGCATCGCCGTCGCGCGGGCGCAGCCCCCACGGCAATTCCACCATCTCCACATCGCCGTCATGGCGCCTTATGATCACCCGGCGCTCGTCGAGCGGAGCGTCGGACTGGAAAACGGTCGCACTCGTCATAGTTAGAACATAGCAGGAACAACATCCCCACACAATCAGACCTGAGATGGAGGACGCATGTGCAATGATTATCGGCTGATGGTGGATGTCGCCTCGATCATCGAGGACTTCGCCGACCTGAAGATCAAGGTCCGTTTCGGCGAAGGCGCGCCGAATCTTGAACCGCGCGAGGACATCAAGATCACCGATGTCGGCCCCATCGTCAGAACGCTTGACGGAGCCCCGGATGAAGTCGAGCTCGTGCAGCGGCGCTGGAGCTGGCCCGGGCCGAACAAGCGGCCGGTGTATAATTTCCGATCTGAGGGTCGCGAGTTCAATTCCAATCGCTGCCTGATCATCGCCGACGGCTTTTACGAGTTCACCGAACCGAAGGACCCGAAGAAGAAACGCAAGGACAAATGGCTCTTCACCAAGAAGGACGAGCCGATCTTCTGCATCGCCGGAATCTGGCGTGAGACGCCGGAGGTCGGCCAGGCCTTCACCATTCTAACGATGGAGCCGGGAGCGGACATTGCCCCATACCACGACCGGCAGATCGTCATTCTCGAGCGCTGCGCCTGGGCCGACTGGCTCGACCCAACGGTGTCCGCGAAATCGCTGATCAGGCCGCTCCCCATTCGGACACTATCGGTAGAGCAGGTCGGCTGAACCGGAAAGGCTCCGGACGGGAGACTAAAGCGGCTATCATGCGATCAAGCCGAGCGCAAAAATCGCAGCCGTAACCTCCAGGAACTCTCGCGATATTAGCAAATCGTAATCCGCTCCCGACCTCAACCTAGGCGAGTAGACACCGATGCTCCGGTACGTAGCAGTATGCCTGTTTGTTATGTTGGATCGACCAATGCGCTGCCCGGCAACGACCTCGGACGTGTGCCAAACCGCCATGGAACTAGATCAATTAGCGGCTAGCGCTTTCGTAAGTTGACGCGACTTTCCCCGATACGGCGCATCGTCTGTCCCCTTGAATGGAATCAACCATGGGTCTCCTCGCCCGACTGGGTTCTGGTACGTCGCATAAGTATCGGTGGGCAGCGTAGCGGGGCGTTGATCGTTACGGACCGTGCCGGCTCTGTTCGGACACCCATCGCGGTTATCGCCGCCCATTGTTCGCGAAGGTCGGCCTCCGGCGCCAGTTTTTTAGCAGGGGTTCGAGCTACCGGCTGCGAGCCCATCTTTTCTTATCCATAGGGTGGATGATTGCTATCCTCATAATCGATTTTACCAATCTTGCTGAATGTTATTTAGGAGACCCTGAATGAAGGCCGGCGAGCGGTCGTCCGTAGTCCTACTGCTGCGCCTAGATTATTTCGGAGAGAACATGTGCGGGATTGTTGGCATCGTGGGGAATCAGCCGGTATCGGAGCGGCTGGTCGAAGCATTGAAGCGCCTGGAGTATCGCGGCTACGATTCGGCCGGCGTCGCGACGATCGACGCGGGAACGCTGCAGCGCCGGCGGGCCGAGGGCAAGCTGGTCAACCTCGAGAGCAGGTTGAGAGAGGAGCCTCTGGCCGGTACCATCGGCATCGCCCACACGCGCTGGGCAACCCATGGAGCACCCACGGAACGCAACGCCCACCCGCATTTCACTGAAGGCGTCGCCGTGGTTCACAACGGCATCATCGAGAATTTCGCCGAGCTCAAGGACGAGTTGGCGGCAGCAGGAGCGGAATTCCAGACGGAGACGGACACCGAGGTCGTCGCGCATCTTCTGGCGAAATACCGGCGCGATGGACTGGGGCGGCGCGAGGCGATGCATGCCATGCTGAAGCGCGTCAAGGGCGCCTACGCACTGGCCGTTCTCTTCGAGGACGATCCGTCGACCATCATGGCGGCACGCAACGGGCCGCCGCTGGCGATCGGCCACGGCAACGGCGAGATGTTCCTGGGTTCGGACGCGATCGCGCTTGCTCCCTTCACCAATGAAATCACCTATCTCATCGATGGTGACTGGGCCGTCATCGGCAAGACCGGCGTCCATATCTTCGATTTCGACGGCAATGTCGTCGAACGTCCGCGCCAGATTTCGACGGCTGCTGCCTTTCTGGTGGACAAGGGCAACCATCGCCATTTCATGGAGAAGGAGATCTATGAGCAGCCGGAGGTCATCGCCCATGCTCTCGGGCATTATGTGAATTTCATAGAAAATCGTGTCGTTCCGATTTCCGACGCCATCGATTTCGGCAAGGTCCCGAGCCTGGCGATCTCTGCCTGCGGCACAGCTTATCTCGCAGGCCTGATCGGCAAATACTGGTTCGAGCGCTATGCCCGCCTGCCGGTCGAAATCGACGTCGCGTCCGAATTCCGCTACCGCGAGATACCGCTGTCGCCGCAGTCGGCGGCTCTTTTCATCTCGCAGTCGGGCGAGACCGCCGACACACTGGCCTCGCTGAGATATTGCAAGGAGCACGGCCTCAAGATCGGCGCGGTGGTCAATGCCCGCGAGTCGACCATCGCACGGGAATCCGATGCGGTCTTTCCGATTCTTGCGGGCCCGGAGATCGGCGTCGCCTCGACCAAGGCTTTCACCTGCCAGCTTGCCGTCTTGGCCGCACTTGCGGTCGGCGCGGGCAGGGCCCGCGGAACGATCAGCGGCGAAGAGGAGCAAGCGCTCGTAAAGAGCCTTGCCGAAATGCCGCGCATCATGGGTCAGGTGCTGAACAGCATCCAGCCGAAGATCGAGAGTCTGTCGCGCGAACTGTCCAAATGCCACGACGTCCTTTATCTCGGCCGCGGCACCAGCTTCCCGCTGGCAATGGAAGGGGCGCTGAAGCTCAAGGAGATTTCGTATATCCACGCCGAAGGTTACGCCGCTGGCGAGCTGAAGCACGGACCGATCGCCCTGATCGACGAAAACATGCCCGTCATCGTCATCGCGCCGCATGACCGCTTCTTCGACAAGACGGTATCGAACATGCAGGAGGTGGCCGCACGCGGCGGCCGTATCATCCTGATAACCGACGAGAAAGGTGCAGCCGCGTCGAAGCTCGATACGATGCACACGATCGTGCTGCCGGAGGTCGACGAGATCATCGCGCCGATGATCTTCTCATTGCCGCTCCAGCTTCTCGCCTACCATACCGCCGTCTTCATGGGGACCGACGTGGACCAGCCGCGCAACCTTGCGAAATCGGTAACGGTCGAATGATGGCGCCACTTTCATAGTTGGCAACGCTCCTCCAGCAAACGTCGAATAGAGCTCAAGATGACGATATCTGCTCAGTGCAATCTCCAGAAACTGGCGTTCGCCACAACCCTGGCCGTGACCATCGTTCTTTCGCAAGGTCGGGCAATTGGGCAGGTTAAACACGGTAGCCCGATCGAGCTTGCCAAAGCCGACGTAAGCACCGCCGTCCGGCAAGACATGGCAAACGAAGTTCGTATAGTCGGCTCTCTAACGCCCATTCGACGTTCTACACTGACCTCGCGCGTGTCCTCGACGATTATTGAACTACCTGTTCAGATCGGGGACGTGGTCAATACCGGCGATCTCCTCGTCCGTTTCGAAAGGGGAGCTCTCGAATCGGCGGTGACGGGGCGAAAAGCAGAGGCGGATGCCCTTAGCGCGCAGACCGAACTCGCCGAGGCAGTGCTTGAGCGAAACACGCGACTGGGTGAACGAGGCGCGGCATCGGAGGCCACGAGGCTTGCTGCGCTGGCGGATGTGCTTGATCTTCGCGCGCAGCTAAGATCGAAACAGGCCGAGGTTTCGGACGCCGAACGATCGCTCTCCCATGCAGAAGTGCGAGCCGAGTTCGGTGGCGTTATTGCTGCGCGTTCGGTTGAAGAGGGCCAGACAGTTCCGCTGAATACCCAACTGATGACTATTGTCGAGCTCAATCGGCTGGAAGTTGACGCCGGTGTTCCCACAAGCCGCATCCCGCTCATTCGCCTCAAGCAGTCCGTAGAGCTGACGGTAGAGGGTTTTCCGGGCCGGACGTTTTCCGGAGAGGTCGCTCGTATCTCGCCCACCGCCGACGCCGGATCCCGTGCTGTGCGAGTGTTCATCGCCGTCGACAACGAGGAAGGCCTGTTGAGAGGCGGAATGTTCACCATCGGCGATCTAAGAGTAGACGACCAGAAGGATGTCATCGCACTACCGGCGGCTTCAATCCGACACGACGCAGATGGTTTTTTCGTTCTCAAGGTGGAAGCGGGCGTTTTGCAAAGGCGACCTGTCGGGCTCGGCAGGAGTTGGAGCGACCGTGATCTTGTGCAGGTGTCGGGAGTGAGTGAGGGCGATGTTATCGTAACCGCCCCATTGCCCGATCTCGTCGTCAATACGCCCGTGATCATCGAGGGCATCTGAGGGATGTTCCTCACACGTATCAGCATCAACCATCCGGTCTTCGCTACCATGATGATGGTGATGATCCTTGTCCTTGGTCTGTTTTCATATGGTCGACTCGGTGTCGATCACTACCCCGAGACCGACCTGCCAGTCGTAGTGGTCGCGACCACCTACACCGGAGCATCGCCCGAATCGGTCGAAAGCGAGATCTCACGGCCGATTGAGGCGGCGCTCAACACTATCGGCGGAATCGACACCATCACCTCGGAATCCTACGAAGGGCGTTCGATCGTCGTGGTGCAGTTCGAAGTCGATGTCGATTCACAAGACGCGGCACAGGAGGTGCGCGACAGGGTTGCGCGTCTTGAAACTAAGTTTCCCGACGGAGTGGCGACCCCTCAGGTCACGCGATACAAGCCGGAAGGCCAGGCAATCCTCTCTGTTGCAGTGTCCTCGACGAGCCGGACGCTGCCCGAAATCACCACGCTTGCCACTCGCGTGATCAACAATCGCCTGAGCGTTATATCGGGCGTCGGCCAAGTTTCACTGATTGGCAGCAGCGAGCGGCAAGTTCTCGTTGTTGTGGACCCTGATCGTCTCGGGGCCTACGGCCTCGCTGTCTCCACCGTCATCGAAGCAATCCGAGGCGAAAACCAGGATCGGGCGGCGGGAACGCTTATATCCGGCATCAATCAGCGAATCGTAACGGTCGAGGGACGCATTGCGAATACTTCAGGCTTCAACCGCATCATCGTCGCTCAAAGAAGCGGCTATCCCGTCTACCTTTCGGAAGTGGCAACCATTCTCGACACAGGCGCCGAAGTTACCAGCCTTGCAAACTACCAAGGCCAGACAACTCTCGGTTTGCACATCGTTAAGGTCCAAGGCGCCAACACGGTCGAGGTTGCGTCCGCAGTTCGCAGGGAGGTTTCCGCGCTGAACGCAGAACTGACAAAGGACAACGTCCAACTCACCATCACACGTGACAACTCCCGCCCCATTGCCTCCCAGGTTTCCCAAGTACAGCGAACGCTGGTCGAAGGAGGTGTTCTGTCAGTGCTGATCGTGTTCATATTTTTGAACTCCTGGCGATCCACGGTTATCACCGGCCTTACCCTCCCCATTTCAGTTATTGGCACATTCGCGGCAATTTACGCTCTCGGCTTCACGCTGAACATCATGACGCTTATGGCACTCTCCTTGTCCATCGGCATTCTGATTGACGATGCGATAGTCGTACGTGAAAACATCACTCGCCATCTACAAATGGGCAAGGATCCTGTAAGGGCGGCTCTGGATGGAACCAACGAGATTGGCCTTGCAGTGCTGTCGACAACACTGTGCATCGTCGCTGTGTTTCTGCCGGTTGCCTTCATGGGCGGGCTGATCGGTCGCTTTTTCCTTCAGTTTGGCGTTACCGTAGCCGTGGCCGTGGTCATTTCGCTCTTTGTGTCCTTTACTCTTGATCCGATGCTGTCGAGCATTTGGTGCGATCCCCAATCTCAAAAAACTGCCAAGCGAGGTTTCTTCGGGCAACTGATTGAGTGGTTCGATCAATGGTTCGAGGGACTTGCAAGCCGCTATCGCTCGGTTATCTACTTCACATTCGACTACCGGAAAACGACAATTGCTATTGTCCTAGGCATGTTTGTCGTCAGCCTGCTGCTTGTTCCGCGCATCGGAACTGAGTTTTTGCCGCCACCCGACCAGGGAGAAGTGAGCATATCGCTGGAAGCCAACGAAGGCGCTTCCCTCGATTACATGGCCGCGAAAGTCGGTCAGATCGAACGAGCACTGCGAGAATTCAATTATGTCTCCTCGACGTATTCCACTATCAATTCCGGGGAAATGCGTGGCTTCAACAAGGCCCTGGTGGCCGTGCAACTTGTGCACAGCAGTCAAAGGAGGCTGAAGACGGCGGAAACCCTCGGTCCTATCCGCCGGCGGCTTTCCAGGATCGCCGGCCTCGAAATCTCAGTCGGACAGCGTTCGGAAGTGGTCGGATCGATAAAGCCGTTACAATTGTCGATCCTCGGGGATGGTGACGAGGAGTTGCGACGGATCTCCGATCACATCACCTCGGTGCTTGCGGCCATTCCGGGCGCTACGGAGATCGAATCTTCAATCGAAAAGCTTCGACCAACGCTGGCTGTTCGGGTACGCCGCGAGGCGGCGAGCGATCTCGGCGTGTCGATCGCAACGATAGGCGATACACTCAGGTCACTAGTCGCGGGTGATGCAATATCTGTATGGAACAGCCCTGACGGAGAAACCCACGATGTCGTGGTGCGCCTCCCCGCCGCCGGCCGAGAGAACGCCGCACAGCTCCGTAATCTTCCAATCGCCACCGCTCGTATGGACGACAATGGCAAGCCGATAATGGTCTTACTGGATCAGGTAGCCGATGTCGTCGAGAGCACCGCGCCTGCTCAGATCACCCGCAAGGATCTGTCCCGGGACATTCGCATATCCAGCAACATTGAAGGAAGGACGTTGGGCGACGTTGTGGCCGATCTGAAGGCCGCGATGACAAAGATGGATATCCCAGTGGGGTTTCGAATTTCATTCGGCGGCGATGCGGAGAACCTGACCGAGAGCACCGCCTATGCACTCCAGTCGCTGGCGATGGCCGTCATCTTCATCTACATTATCTTGGCTTCTCAGTTCGGCTCCTTCATCCAGCCAATCGCCATCATCATGACAATGCCGCTATCCTTGATGGGTGTCCTGCTTGGCCTTCTGTTTACGGGCTCCACACTCAATATGTTCTCGATGATCGGCATCATGATGCTGATGGGTTTGGTGACAAAGAACGCGATCCTTCTGGTCGACTACTCCAATCTAGGCGTTCGCGAAGGCAAAAGCCTGCGTCAGAGCCTTGCAGATGCCGGAGCGGTAAGACTCCGGCCGATCGTGATGACGACCCTCGCCATGATTTTCGGTATGCTCCCAACAGCCCTGGGCTTGGGCGAAGGCGGCGCGCAGCGCGCGCCAATGGCCCATGCAATCATCGGCGGGTTGATATCCTCCACCCTCCTCAGTTTGGTCTTTGTGCCTGTCGTGCTGACTTATCTTGATGCCTTCGCCGGGCGCGTAAGGCGCTGGGTGCCTTCTCCTACTGGATCGAATGCTTCGGCTCAGCACGACGGGTCCGATAAGACTAAAGCTCCTACTTGCGCTCTCACAAGCCAGGATCAGTTAGGGACAACAATTATGTGAGGTCGCGTGCATGAGATTTCCCTTTCGGACGTGTCGAGCTTGGTTGGACAGGAACTCGGCACATCCAAATGGATCACCATCGATCAGGCGATGATCAACCTCTTCGCCGATGCGACCCATGACCATCAATTCATCCACGTAGATCCGAACCGCGCAGCGGCAGAGAGTCCGTTTGGCGGCACGATCGCTCATGGTTTCTTGACGCTGGCGCTTCTGTCGGTGATGAACTTCAGCGGTATGCCGAAGTTTCGCGAGCAAACCCTGGGCATCAATTACGGTTTCGACCGCGTCCGCTTCATCTCACCGGTCAGGACCGGCAGCCGTGTGCATGGTCGCTTCGTGCTTTCGGATTGCCGCTTACGCCGCGCCAGCATACTAATGACAGCCTACAACGTGACGGTTGAGATCGAGAACGAGAATAAACCTGCACTCACTGCCAACTGGATCGCTATCGCCCAGTTCAATCCCAAGGACCGGCCAAAAGCCGGTTGAGTATCGCTGCCAGCTTGATGAAGGTGCATGCATCCCGATGTTCTGGATGCACCCGCCATCGGAGCGCGAATACTCCTAGGAAACAGATCACGTCCCCCGGTGCGTCGGCGCAAGGGAATGGGATTGGAAGATGTTGGAAACTTCGAAGATCAAGTCGCGCGTTCCGTGATACAGAATTGTGAGCTTGTGCTGACTGCCCAGTTGGTCGAAGACAGGAAACCCGACGCGCATTAGCGGAGTGCCGAGACGTGCTGAAGCGTGCTGGCCGTGCGAATGCGTGACGAGAAGATCAGCATGGGTGGCAAGACTTTCCAAGTCGCCGAGATCACCGACCTGAATTATTTCCACCGGGACTTTGTGGAGGATTTTCGACGCACCTTTCGTGGTAACGGCTGCCACAATCTCGGCACCCAGGCAAATGAAGAACGTAGCGAGTTGATAGAGCTGGTCCGGCTCGGCTGCGATCGCAATCTTCTTGCCAGCCGAGTGGAAATGTCCGTCCAGGAGGGCGTCCTGCAGCTGTGCGCGGCGCCGGCGGACTTTCGCTGGCGCGGGCCGACCGGAAATAGAGGAAAGTAGCGAGACAAACCGGTCGACTGCATTTAATCCTGTCAGCGACTGAAACAGCACGTAAGGAACTCCGGTCAGCGTCTTCATCTCCTCTGCTGGACCGCGCATATGCTCACCAATCGCTATGCACTGCGCTGCTGTGCCAAGCTCGCGTATCTCCTCGACGCTGATGCCGCCGTATGTCGTCGGCACCCAGCGGTCATCGGGCACTATACCATCAAGCGAGCCAGAGAGGTCCGGCAGGATGATCGGCTTGAGCCCGAAGCTTTCTACTATATCGCGCAACTGCTCGATGTCAGCTATAGTGAGATTCCACCCCGGGAGGATTGCTATAGTTCTCGACTGCCGCTCCTGCTCGCCGATTCGTGTAATCGCTTTGATCATTACTGTGACAGCCTTGGCCCAACCCTCCTCCATAGCGCCGTCAAAATCCGGTGTATTGGCCAGCACGACGTCGGTACCTGTGAGTTCTTCCGCGCGCTCCAGCTTGATACTGGCGAGATCACCCGCCAGATCTTCGCCACGAGTTTCCACCAGCGCCGTGGTGCATATACCGATCAGCTTTGGCTTTGCGCGAATTTTGAGATTGAGGATCGCCTGCTCCAAATGACCCGCCCCGCCGAGGACTATTGCCACGTCGTCCATCGCGGTGGTTTGCAAGGGAATCGCTTCCTTGAAGTGCCTAACAAGAAGCACCAGTGCAAAGCTGGTGCAACCTTGACTGCCATGGAATAGCGGTATCGCACCACCGACACCAAGGAAGGCCAAGGCGCCACCCAGCGGCTGCGACGATTTCAGCGGGTTGATCGTTGCCCATTTAGTCTGAGAAAGGATGCGGACCATCAGCTTTCTTCGGTCTCACGACCTTCATGATCTGCCTGATGGCCTAACTCTGGGTTAGCCCCGATTTCTTGACCGTCATGCCAACGACGTTCGTGCCGATCTACATCTAGGCCGACCAGAACTTTGTGCCGTCGGTGATGAGAAGGGTTGGCTTGCCGTTTAGAAGCGGTCGCTACGCCTCCATTCTGATCCACACCGTTGCATTTCCTATCGAGAGCGTTACCTCGGTGAGAACCCTTGGGTCGGCACGCAGTGAGGCGGTATGTACTTTGGGAGAAGAACTCCCCGAAGCGTCTTCTCCCGCAAAATGCGGTCTCACCCAAACGTGACATGGTTCTTTTAGTCCCTGGTTGATACGCTGACTACGACATGCATCGGCAGTTGTCGCCGTTTTATGACCGGGAATCTCAAAACTCGTGCCAATTTTGTTAACTTCAGCTAAAGACCACTTTGTTGTTTGTTTCAGCTACTTATCCTCAGACGAGCTAAAGAGCTTAGCCAATCAAGCTCTGTCGCGGACCTCACAAACCCTACACCGGTTAGGGTTCCCCGACCCATTGCGGCCAACGATTCCGGGAATTAATGCCGCGAAGATCGCGTTTGCGGGTGGCTGATGCGAAGTTCCTCTCTTCAGTGTCGTTGCGTGGTTGCGTCTGTAGTTCACTGAGGCTCTATAAGCTCAAAGAGAGTACTTCATACGCTGACGAGTGTAACATGGATTGAGTTGCGTTGAGACGAATGCCGAGAAACAAAGTGCCTGAAGGAAGCGGCGGGGCGTCGCCACGACCCGAAAAGGCGGCTGGCTGAACAGGTTCATGATTCGAAGGGTGCGGCTGCTATTAGGAGCAGGACGTACGGCAATCAGTACGCGAGTGGGGAGCGCAAGAGTATACCCAAAGGCGCTATCAAGAGCGGCGGGTATGTCGCACCAATTTGGTCGATTGGACGGTTCGAACCGCAGGAGCTCCGGAGAAAAGCGAGGAGTTCTTGATCAACATGCAAGTTAATGCTCTTTGCAACGTTTAACAGGTGTCCGACTGAGGATCAATGCGCGACGCCTCTTGCAACAGTATCTCCCGCAACCAAATGTTTCCGGGATCAGTGTTGTGAAGGGCGGGCCACTGGACAGCTTCAGTGAAAAAGAGGGGTGGCAGCGGAGATGTGACAATGCGCAGTGGTACCGTTTTTTCGAAATATTTAACCAAGCGCAATGGTATAGTTGCTATGCGGTTAGTACCCGACAACAGGCGTGGAATTAAGGTAAAACCTGGCACAACAAGCTCGATACGTCTATTGAAGCCGTGCTCAAGCAATAGCCATTGCTCGACGGAGGGCTTCATTTCTCGTCCGAACTGGGCTGCAACATGCCCCATCGACATATAGGTCTCGAACGAGATGTTCCCCAGTAGCTTCTTGTTGGTGGGGCAGCCGACGCACACGAGTGCCTCGTCGAACAATTTCGCTTTGGGATGCGCGCTCGACATGAACACGTCTGGAAAAATCAGAAAATCAACATCCCCCCGCCGGAGAAGCTCATGGGGATCATCATCGAGAGGGAGCAACTCGAAGCTGACACCGGGGGCCTCGCGAGCCACGCGTTCCACGATCCTCGCAAAGAATACAAGTATCATGAAATCGGAAAGGATGATTCTGAAACGGCGATCCGACTGGGCCGGGTTTAGTGGATCCCAGGCAATGACGGAAAGCTGAATTTGCAGCAGGGCGTCGCGGACCGCGGGGGCGAGCGCCTCCGCACGGGGTGTAGGGACAAGTTCGCGGCCCTGCATCGAAAACAGCTCGTCGCCAAAATACGTGCGCAGGCGCGCGATAGCCGCACTCATGGCCGGTTGACTGAGGTTGATCCGGCGTGCGGCGGCCGTGAGCTTGCGCTCCGTCATCAGTGCGTCGAGCGCGACGAGGAGGTTTAGATCTAGGCCCCTAAAACGCATGTGCGGCATCCATATCGCAGATGATCGTTATCCAAACAATCAATTTTACCAATCTTGCAGAGTCCTATTAGAGAACCCTGAACTTAATGAAATCAAGGTGCGGCGCGAGAAAAGTTTGATAAGTACAGGATGGTCCAAATTTAGAGCCGTCGCCTAAGCCCTCGACCAACGGTCCAGCGCTACGGTGGCCTCCCCGGTGTGACTAGGCGGGTACACACCACTCTCGATCGTGCTTTGAAGAAACAACACACTGGAGTTCTTATATGTCCTTAAAAGTGCAGTGGAAACTATGCTGGGAAAATCAGCTGGAACGTGCAGACCACGAGGAGCTCTCAGAATTTTTTCGAAAATCCTATGGGCCCACAGGAGCGTTCCACGCGAAACCATTCGAGGGTGGCCGCAGTTGGGCGGGCGCGAGACCGGAACGCCGCGCAATTGCTTACGACTCGGTCGGGATAGCAAGCCACATGGGCGTGTTGCGCCGTTTCATTAAGGTTGGTGAGACTGATCTCCTTGTGGCTGAACTGGGCTTATACGCGGTGCGGCCCGATCTGGAGCGAATGGGCATCGCTCACTCGGTCGGTGCTTTGACTCCAACTTTGCGGGAGCTTGGTGTCCCATTCGCCTTTGGGACAGTTCGGCACGCCATGCGGAACCACGTTGAGAGATATTGCCAAAACGGGATGGCTAGCATTTTGACGGGGGTTCGAGTGCGGTCGAGCATCGCAGAGGTTAATCCCGATCTCCCTTCCACGCGCACCGAGGAGCCTCTCGTCGTGATATTCCCGGTTGGACGTCCGTTGAACGAATGGCCGCCAGGTACATTGATTGAACGGAACGGATCGGAGCTATGAAGCACCTCGATTACATACACGAGGTGCCGAGCAACTGCGATTACGGGACGGAAGATCCTAGTATATACCTGACCTTTGACGACGGCCCGAATCCACATTGCACACCGGAAATCCTGGATGTGCTGGCTGAATACGGCGTGCCGGCGACTTTCTTCGTCATCGGCACCTATGCGAAAAGCCAGCCGGAACTCATTCGACGTATCGTCGCGGAAGGTCACGAAGTGGCTAACCACACGATGACCCACCCGGACCTGTCAACATGCGGACCTCACGAGGTCGAACGTGAGATTGTCGAGGCAAGTGAGGCCATTATAGCCGCTTGTCCTCAGGCGGCCGTCCGACACATACGAGCACCTTATGGTGTCTGGAGCGAGGAAGCTCTGACAAGATCGGCGAGCGCTGGGCTGACGGCAATACATTGGTCGGCAGATCCGCGAGATTGGTCTCGGCCAGGCGCCAACGCGATTGTTGATGCAGTGCTTGCCTCGGTTCGGCCCGGTGCAATCGTGCTGTTGCACGATGGGTGCCCGCCCGACGAATCGGGAGCGCTTACGGGCCTGCGTGACCAAACCCTTGTGGCGATTTCCCGTATGATCCCGGCGCTGCACGAGCGTGGTTTTGCAATTCGCCCACTTCCTCCGCATCACTGAACAGACGAGAACCCATGTACCTGCTTGACACAACCAGCACCGCCGCTATCTCGATCTACGCGCTGCTCTTGACCGCCTACAGGAGCATGCAAGTCCTACATGCTCGACCGATAGACGGTCCAGCAGTGTCGGCAGAACCGGTCGAGACCCGCCCTCTGCCAGCCGTGGATGTTATCGTCCCCAGCTTCAATGAGGACCCAGGCATACTCTCGGCATGCCTCGCGTCCATTGCAGACCAGGATTATCCTGGAGAATTGCGAGTCTATGTCGTTGATGATGGTTCTCGGAATCGCGAGGCCATTTTGCGTGTACGCGCCTTCTATTCGCGCGATCCGAGGTTCAGCTTCATTCTGCTCCCGGAGAACGTCGGAAAGCGGAAAGCGCAGATTGCCGCGATAGGCCAATCCTCCGGAGATTTGGTGCTGAATGTCGACTCGGACAGCACGATCGCTTTCGATGTGGTCTCCAAGCTTGCCTCGAAGATGCGAGATCCAGAGGTCGGTGCGGTTATGGGTCAACTCACGGCTAGCAATTCGGGTGACACTTGGCTGACGAAATTGATCGATATGGAGTATTGGCTTGCCTGCAACGAAGAACGCGCGGCACAGTCTCGCTTCGGTGCTGTTATGTGCTGCTGCGGCCCTTGTGCTATGTACCGCCGGTCGGCGCTCGCTTCGCTGCTTGACCAGTACGAAACGCAACTGTTTCGCGGTAAGCTAAGCGACTTCGGTGAGGACCGCCATCTGACGATCCTCATGTTGAAGGCAGGGTTTCGAACTGAGTATGTTCCAAACGCCATAGTGGCAACCGTTGTCCCGGATACGCTGAAATCGTATCTGCGCCAACAACTGCGTTGGGCACGCAGCACGTTCCGCGACACATTTCTAGCGCTCCCTCTGTTGCGCGGCCTCAACCCTTTTCTCACATTTGATGTAGTCGGGCAGAATATCGGGCCACTGTTGCTTGCTCTGTCGGTGGTGACGGGACTCGCGCATTTCATAACGACCGCCACAGTGCCATGGTGGACAATTTTGATTATTGCGTCCATAACCATCATACGCTGCAGCGTCGTAGCATTGCATGCTCGCCAACTTAGATTTCTTGGCTTCGTTCTGCACACACCCATCAACCTCTTTCTCTTACTTCCGTTGAAAGCTTATGCGTTGTGTACATTGTCCAATAGCGACTGGCTGTCACGCTACTCCGCGCCAGAAGTACCAGTCAGCGGAGGAAAGCCGACTCCAATTCAAGCCTCCGGCCGAGTGACACCTGACTGCACTTGCAGCGGCGAGTGACAGTAGCATGACTGGAAACGGGCGAGTTTTGAGACAGGAAGCGGAAAATCAATTGTCAGATCGTGAGATGGCCGAAGAGGTTCCGCATCGGCTTGAGCCGAGTCCGTTCGAGTGGAAGGACCAAAGAGGTCTAGGCGTGAAGACCTCAATACCCGGCGCCATACCAACCGTGGCAATCGATGTTGCCAACGTAACAAAGTCGTACGGTGACAAACCTGTAGTCAACGGACTGTCGTTCACCGTTGCAGCGGGTGAGTGCTTCGGTTTGTTAGGCCCGAATGGTGCGGGCAAAAGTACGATCACCCGTATGATCCTCGGCATGACGACGCCTGGTACGGGTGAGATCACCGTGCTCGGCGTGCCGGTTCCGTCACGGGCTCGATTGGCACGCATGGGGATCGGCGTAGTTCCGCAGTTCGACAACCTCGACTTGGAATTCACCGTACGCGAAAACCTGTTGGTCTTCGGGCGCTACTTCCGGATGAGCACGCGCGAGATAGAAGCGGTAATCCCATCGCTGCTTGAGTTTGCGCGCCTCGAAAACAAGGCGGATGCGCGTGTTTCGGACCTGTCTGGCGGCATGAAGCGGCGCCTTACACTGGCACGTGCCCTCATCAACGATCCCCAGCTACTGATATTGGACGAGCCTACCACTGGACTTGACCCGCACGCCCGTCACTTGATCTGGGAACGGCTGCGGTCGCTGTTGGCACGCGGAAAGACGATTCTCTTGACCACCCATATTATGGAAGAGGCAGAGCGGTTGTGCGACCGGCTGTGCGTGCTCGAAGCAGGGCGCAAGATCGCCGAAGGCCGACCTCACATGCTAATAGACGAGAAGATCGGTTGCCAGGTGATAGAGATCTACGGGGGCGATCCACACGAGCTAAGTGCGTTGGTAAGCCCGCACGCCCGCCACATCGAGGTGAGCGGCGAGACCGTCTTCTGTTATGCGTTCGACCCGGAGCAAGTACGAGTCCAACTGGATGGGCGCGCGGGTGTGCGCTTTCTGCAGCGTCCACCAAATCTCGAGGACGTTTTCTTACGGTTGACCGGGCGGGAGCTGAAGGACTGAACCATGTGGAAGCTTTATGTGGCGGCTCTGCCCGCCAACGGGTGGAACTGGATTGCCGTGTGGCGCCGCAATTATCTCGCGTGGAAAAAGGTCGCGCTGGCGTCGATCCTCGGTAACCTGGCCGACCCCTTAATATATCTGTTCGGTCTGGGTGCCGGCTTAGGAATGATGGTCGGGCGCGTTGACGGTGTGTCGTACATTGCATTTTTGTCTGCCGGGATGGTCGCGACAAGCGCAATGACCGCGTCGACTTTCGAAACGATCTACGCGACTTTCGCCCGCATGCGCGCTCAGCGCACCTGGGAAGCGATCCTGCACACACAGGTCACGATCGGCGACATCGTGCTCGGAGAATTGGCGTGGGCAGCTACCAAGGCTTCCCTTGCGGGTACAGGAATTGGTGTCGTCGCCGCTACGCTGGGCTACACGGAATGGGTGTCACTCCTTTATGCACTGCCGGTCATCGCCCTGACGGGCTTAGCGTTTGCGAGTCTAGCCATGATCGTCACGGCGCTTGCACCCAGCTACGAATATTTCATATTTTATCAGACGCTCGTCATCACACCGATGCTGTTCCTGTCCGGCGCTGTCTTTCCAGTCAACCAGCTGCCGGGCGCTTTTCAACATGTCACACGAATCTTGCCGCTGGCTCATTCGATTGATGTCATCCGTCCGATAATGCTCGGCAGCCCGCTGGTCAACGTGGGTCTGCATATCGGGGCTCTTTGCTGCTATGCAGTAGTCCCGTTTTTCTTGTCGACTGCATTGCTCCGCCGACGCCTGATGCCTTAATTGGAAATGCGGCGCCACGTTACGGGGTCATCAATCGGAAACATCGATCGATCTGGCATGGCCGAGGCAAGCCAGCATTGCTCGAATATCTCACGCTTGGAAACAGCGATGAGAAGGCCCTCCCGCCACGGCGATCGTAACCAGCCAAGTGTTACGGCGTTACGGTTGAGATTCGCCTTTACGCGCGCGACGAGTTCTTCGCCATCTGCGAAGCAGTGAAGAAAGTCGATCCAGGCTTAAGCGAACGGCGCGCATTTGAGAGTATGTCGCTAAGCTCATCGATGCCATGGCCGGTAGTGCGGTGATCATCGGCACTGGTTACGACGCTGATGATACTTCCATTGGCCCGATTGTTGGAGTTTCGGACGAACGCCTCGAGGAATTCCAGGTCTTCGCTGAGCATTCGGCCCCATCGTTGATGGTGAAGACGTTGATGACGGTGGCCATCAGGCTGACTCAGCCTCGGTGCAGGTAGTGGTCGCGGGGACCAATGCCAAGGAAGGTAGCCATCCGAGCAGGGCGGCGGGATTTTGGGTGCCGCGCGTGGCAGGAGCGCGGCCGTTCCATACCCGACCCGGTCGGCCAGCGTCGAGGTCGAAAGCTCGAGGCCCTCGCATTTGAACCGGGTGCTCTGGCGGGTGAGCGGCCTATGCATCCCATACTTGTCGAAGAGGGATGGTCGCGAGCAGATGAGGACCGATGAAGCCGCGCGGCGTTGCATGGAACGGCGCCGGCGGCTGGCTGATCGCCTCGCAGTCACGGCAGGTAAATTTCTCCCGCACCGTCTCGATCACTTTGAACCGACGCGGAATCTCTTTCAGCTTTCAGCGTCTCGGTGACGTCTTCGCCCAGCTTGGAAAGCCGCGATCCGCCGCAGCATGCACAGGTGACGGGGGATCGATCACCACGCGCTCGCGCTCAATATCCTCCGGCCACGGCTTTCGGACCGGCCGTTTTCGCGTGAACGAACGTACGCTCGAGGTCTTGGCGGCGGCCGCTTGCACTGCGACTTCATCCTCCGTCGCCGCCATCACCAGTTCTTCGAGCTGCAATTCCATCTGGTCGATCAGGAGCGCCGTGCGCTCGGATCGAAGGCCGCGCAGCTCGCGCTTCAGCTTTTCGATCGCCAGCTCCAGACTGGCAATCAAGGCCTCACTGTCCGACAGCATGGCCTGCGCATTGGCGGCTTGCGCCACCGCAATGTCCCGCTCGGCGACGACGGTATCGCGCTCGGCAACAACGACATCACGTTCAGCCTGTAACATCTCACGCTCGGAAGCGCCAGATAGGCGCTCGCAAGGTCCGCAGGAAGATCCACAGGCTTTGAAGTCATGAAGCTATTCGATCAGATTTACCCAATATGTTCAATGCAACCGTCGACATCGCGTCCCACGATCACACGGGCGACCATTGGCGCTGACAACCTCCATAAGCCCACTTTTTGCCGTTAAAGAATTGGTCGGCGCAACAAGCGGAATGGCTAGCTCCGGGACCATATAGACAGAACATCCAGTTCGCCTCACTTCTCAGCAAGGCGGCCCTCCTCGGATGCGTACCCGTCCGTCTCTATGTTGGGCGTTGAAGCGGCGTCATTTGTCCTCCAATCCTGCAGTCAAGGAATTCCTCGATCGCGAGCGCCAGGTCGGTCGGTTGACGGCCGACGGTGCGTATATGGAGTTCCGGATTTTCCGGGGCCTCATAGCACGAGGATACGCCGGTGAAGTTCGCGATCTTGCCGGCGAGCGCCTTCTCGTAGAGACCCTTCGGATCGCGGCGCGCACACTCGTCGAGCGGCGTGTCGACGAATATCTCGATGAACTCGCCCTCCTCCATCAGTTCCCGCGCCATCCGCCGCTCGTCGCGGAACGGCGAGATGAAGGAGACGAGAACGATCAGACCGGCATCGGCCATGAGCTTGGCCACCTCCGCCACGCGGCGGATGTTCTCTACCCGGTCCTCCTCGGTAAAGCCGAGGTCCCGGTTGAGGCCGTGACGCACATTGTCGCCGTCGAGCAGGTAGGTATGCTTGCCCTGAGCGTGGAGGATCCTGTCGAGCTCGTTAGCGATGGTCGATTTTCCGGAGCCGGAAAGCCCGGTGAACCAGAGAACGGCAGGGAGTTGATTTTTCATGGCGCTGCGCGCGCTCTTGTTCACCTCGAGCGCATGCCAGTGGACGTTGTCTGCGCGCCGGAGCGGAAAATCGATCAACCCCGCACCAACCGTGGCATTCGTCACCCGGTCGACGATGATGAAATTGCCCGTCGCCCGGTTGTCCTTGTAGGCGTCGAAGGCGATCGGCGCCTGTGTCGAGATGTTGCAGACACCCACTTCGTTCATCTGCAGCGACTTCGCCGCCTCACGGATGAAGCTGTTGATGTTGACCTGGTGCTTGAGCGTGGTGACCGTCGCGCTGACGCTGTCGGTCTCCGTGCGCAGGATATAGCTTCGTCCCGGCATCATCGGGTTCGCATCGAACCAGATCACATGCGCCTGGAACTGGTCCGCCACGAAGGGCCGGGCACCTGGGGCGACGAGCATATTGCCGCGGGACGCATCCACCTCGTCAGACAGGACCAGCGTCACCGCTTCGCCTTCCCCTGCCGTCGCAAGCTCCCCGTCATAGGTCACAATCGCCTTGACCGATGTCCGCTGCCCAGTCTTCGCGACGACGACCGGATCGCCCACGGAAATCCTCCCGCAGGAGATCTGCCCGGCATAGCCGCGAAAATCCGCGTTCGGCCGCATGACCATCTGAACCGGGAAGCGGAAAGGCTTTGCCTGGTCCGTCGGATCGAGTTCGACCGTTTCCAGATATTCGAGCAGCGCCGCCCCTCTGTACCAGGGGGTATTGGCGGAAGCCGAGATGACGTTGTCGCCGTCTCGCGCCGAGATCGGGATTGGCCGTATGCTGGCGAAACCGAGCTCTTTGGCGAAAGCCATGTAGTCGGCGACGATTTCCTCGTACACCTGTTGTTGAAAATCGACGAGATCGATCTTGTTGACGGCCAGCACGACATGGCGGATGCCGAGGAGTGAGGCGATATAGGAGTGGCGCCGGGTCTGCTGGAGAATGCCCTGCCGGCTGTCGATGAGGATGATGGCGAGATCCGCCGTCGAAGCGCCGGTCACCATGTTGCGCGTATATTCCTCGTGGCCAGGCGTATCGGCGACGATGAACTTGCGTTTGGACGTGGCGAAATAGCGATAGGCGACGTCGATGGTGATGCCCTGCTCGCGCTCGGCCTCAAGCCCGTCGAGAAGCAAGGCGAGATCGATCTCCTTGCCGTTGGCGGCGCCGGGAGAGCCGACACGCCCGAGGTTTGCGAGCTGGTCTTCGAAGACCAGCTTCGCATCGTAAAGCAGTCGCCCGATCAGGGTCGATTTGCCGTCGTCCACCGAGCCGCAAGTGATGAATCTCAGGATCGACTTGTTGTCGTGCTCGGCCAGATGCGCTTCAATGTCATGCGGCGGTATAGATTGAACATACGACATCAGAAGTAGCCCTCCCGCTTCTTTTTCTCCATCGCCCCGACTTCATCCGTGTCGATCAGCCGGCTCTGCCGTTCGGACGTGCGCACCGTCAGCATTTCCCGCAATATCTCGGGAACGGTGACAGCGTCGGACTCGACCGCCCCGGTCAGCGGATAGCAGCCAAGCGTGCGGAAACGCACGAGCTGTTCGGTAACCTCCTCTTCGGGTTGGATGGGCATGCGGTCGTCGTCGACCATGATCAGCATACCCTCTCGCTTGACGACCGGGCGCCTGGCCGCGAAATAAAGCGGCACGATCGGAATTTCCTCGCGCAGGATGTATTGCCAGATGTCGAATTCGGTCCAGTTGGAGAGCGGAAAGACCCGCATCGTCTCGCCTTGCCCGACCCGCGTATTGTAAGTCTTCCACATCTCGGGCCGCTGGCGCTGCGGATCCCAGCCGTGCTGGGCACTGCGGATCGAGAAGATGCGTTCCTTGGCGCGCGACTTCTCCTCGTCGCGCCGCGCGCCCGCGAGCGCCGCGTCGAAACCGTATTTCTCGAGCGCCTGCCGGAGCCCCATCGTCTTCATGACATGGGTGTGCACGTTGGAGCCGTGCGTGAAAGGGCCGATGCCCTGATCGATCCCGTCCTGATTGACGTGGACGAGGAGATCGAAGCCGAGCTCTCGCGCCATCCGGTCGCGAAACTCGATCATCTCCCGGAACTTCCATTTGGTATCTACATGCAGGAATGGAAATGGCCGCTTGGCGGGGTAGAACGCCTTCATCGCCAGATGCAGCAGTACCGAGGAGTCCTTGCCGATCGAGTAAAGCGCGACCGGGTTGGAGAATGTTGCAACAACTTCTCGAATGACATGGATCGCTTCGGCTTCAAGCCGCCGAAGATGGGGAAGAGACATTTGTGGCCTTGTTCTATGTTCAGGAAACCTATCCGGGTTACGCCTCGGCAGCTCAGCTCGCTCAAGGCATCCCCAATGCGTGGGATCACCGCAGCAAGACGGTGGCGCGACGTAATGGCGCTAAGCAACGCCGCACTAAAGCGTTTGCGCTATCTGACGTTCCGCGCTGATGCGCCGGCGCCGAGCGAGATAGCGTCTTCATATGGGGCCGAGCTATTGCTGCTGGGACCGGAGCGCTCAATCGCAGGCTATTCCGTTGAGACCGTTCAGTATTGCTGACAGGTGCACTATCCATAATGGCTTGCTTCCTCAGCTTTCGGAAAGTGCAATGGCCTTTATGCCGTTATCATCATTGCGCTGATAGGCTGGCGTATGCAAAATGCAAGCCCACTCATCCGTAGGCCCGACCGCCCTCAAATCATTGCCATACCGCCGTTCACGTGAATGGTCTGTCCGGTGACATAGGCGGCGTGATCGGAAGCGAGATACGCAACGGCGGACGCGACTTCGGTACCGGTGCCCATGCGGTGGATCGGGATCGCCACCATGATTTTCTCCTTCTGTTTGTGATTGAGCTTATCGGTCATTGCCGATTCGATGAAGCCCGGGGCGACGCAGTTGACAGTGATGTTTCGCGTAGCGATCTCCTGCGCCAGCGACTTGGAAAAGCCGATCATACCGGCCTTGGAGGCGCAGTAATTGGTCTGGCCTGGATTGCCGATGGCGCCGGCGACCGAAGTGACATTGATGATGCGGCCATTTCGACGGCGTATCATCTGCTGGGTGATCTCGCGGGTCAGTCGGAACATGGCGGTGAGGTTGACCTCCAGCACAATGTCCCAGTCGGGGTCTGCCATGTGCAAGAACAATCCATCCTTGGTGATGCCAGCATTGTTGACCAGGATGTCGACGCCTTCAAGATCGGCTTCCGCTCTCTGACCAAGCGCCTTGACTTCGTCTCGATTGGCCAGATTAGCCGGGAACAGCTTGACCCGGTCTCCAAGCTCAGTTGCCAGTGTCTCCAGTTTTTCAATTTGGGTGCCGTGCAGTCCGACGATAGCGCCCTGAGCATGCAGCACGCGGGCGATAGCCCCTCCTATGGCTCCTGATGCGCCCGTGACGAGCGCCTTGCGCCCGGTCAATTCGAACATTGTCTTAACCTCTTCTCATATCGTGTAGGCTGGTGATGGTGTCTTTTAACGTCACCGCGCCAGCCGTCTTCGTGTTCATCGTGGCTTCCTTGCCGCGGCTGATCGTCGCCTTGCGCCGCAGCTCCGCCTTAATATTGCACAGCGGCGAGCCCGGCTTCGCGGCTGATACACGGCGCTAGGTCAGACAGCACCTTGCAAGCTCCGACTTGCTTGCTGCGATCCATTCACGCTGATGCCGGTACACGCCGGCAATGCCGCAAGAACAACCAGCATTACTTCATCGCGCCACCAGAAAAACTGCCTTACATGAACGCCGGCCAATCACGCGATCTCGAAGCGCTGGCCTAGGGTCAAACGCTGCCCAGACCAGTCGCTCCTTCTCCTGACGAGAGCCATGCCCGATCCCGCTTGACGGACTTCATTGATGCAACGGCACAGGGGGCGTCTCATGCCGCCCTGCAAGTGGTGATCATCGAGGAAGCAACTGACAGGCTCATACCTGCTTGAATGCCAGAACTGCGTTCGTGCCACCCATGGCGAAGGCGTTGCTCATGGCAACGCGCACCTTACGCTCACGCGGCACGTTTGGCGTCACGTCTAGATCGCAATCGGGATCTGGCTCACGATAGTTGGCGGTCGGCGGCACGACTCCTTCTTGGATCGCCATCACACAGGCGATCATTTCAAGCGCACTCGCTGCGCCGATACAGTGCGCGTGGGTGGACTTGGTGGAAGATATGGACATCGAATAAGCATGGTCTCCGAAGACGCGCTTGATAGCCGTAGTTTCGTTTTGATCGTTGGCCTTGGTGCCGGTGCCGTGCGCGTTGAGGTAGTCGACGTCCTCGGCATTCAGTCCTGCATCGGCAAGGCAAGCGCGCATCGCCGACTCCGGCCCATGGACAGCCGGCGCTGTGATATGGAACGCATCGGCGGAAAGGCCGACGCCGGCGACCTCCGCGAGTATTGTTGCACCGCGAGCGGTGGCATGTTCATAGCTTTCCAGCACGGCCATGCCTGCACCCTCGCCCAGTACCACGCCTTTCCTGCCGGCGGAGAAGGGTCGGCAAGTATCCGGAGCGAGTGCGCGCATAGCTTCCCATGCCTTCAGCACAATCCAGACTAGTGGCGCGTCGCTGCCCCCCGCGAGCATGACGTCGGCCCGGCCGCACTTGATCTGGTCTACCGCCGAAGCGATCGCATGGTTGGCCGAGGAACAGGCGGAGGTGACGCCGAAGACTGGGCCCCGCAGGCCGAGGCTCATGCTGACCTGGCAGGCGGCGGCACTCGGCATAGCCTTTACACCAGTGAAGATTTCAGTACGGGTCCCCCCGTCGACAAGGAGGGTACGGTATGCTTTTTCGGTAGCGTCCCATCCTCCCAAGCCGACGCCCACGGTCGCGCCGAACCGAAGGGCATTTCCTTCATTGCAGGAAAGCCCGGCCTGGCGCATGGCTTCGTGCGCTGCAATCACGGCAAGCACGCTAATGCGATCCATCGATACGAGCTGCTTGCGGTCGATGTTGTGGTCAGGCAGCGCCTTGATCTCAGCGCCCACTATGCCCTTCATGCCGTGAAGCTCTGTATTGAGAAGCGGCCCGATGGCGGAGCGGCCTTCGCGCATCCATTTCCAGATGGAGGTGGTGTCGGTGCCCAGTCCGCATAGGCCGCCCATTCCGGTGATGACAACGCGCCTGTCCATTCAAGCCCCCTTAGTGAGCAAGCCTCGGATGGCTCCCACTATGTCGCCGACGTTCTGGAGATCCGACCACGCCTCGGCCGTGTTCATCTCGATCCTGATACCGTAGGCCTGTTCCACGTCCCAGATGATGTCTGCCAATCCGAGAGAATCGACACCAAGCGCGGTCAATTCAGTGGCAGCCGTTAAATCGCCGACTATTAACGCGGTCTCTCCATCGCCGCCCTCCGATTCGACACGGTTCTTGATGATGCCAATGATTTCGCTTTCGAGTTGATCTACCATTCTGTTCCCTTTAGCTTGTGTTCGACGCACGGCGGCTCAAATTCCTGAGGCGGCCCGATACGAAAATTATCATCAGGCGTGCGCGACTGGCTTAGCCTAATGCCCGCAGAGCCGGACATCCGGCTGGTCTGTGCAGAAGCCTCCGATGACGAAGAACATCATTGGCCTCCCAATCGTGGGCAGCTTGTGCTACATATCAGTGGGATTGGTAAAATCGATTGTTTGGATGTCGGCCATCCGTGAAATGGATGTCTGTGACTAGCGGACGGCTATCCAGTGCACCAAGCACAACGACACATCTCTGCCGTAGATCACAACAATCAAATCGACTGCCGGCGCGAGTATGTTTCTCCCTGCTACATTGCGCTCATCCCCTCTGCGGCTCGGCGTTCTCATATTCACAGGCTGGATCCCTCTCATAAAAACAATCGATTTTACCAATCTGGGCGACTGCGATTAAAACGCTAAGCAGTCCGGATTGCGAGTGAGCAGCGCTGAGGTGTCGGCCGATAGAAGCACGAAACTAGCAAACGTCGAGCTCTGATCGAGTCATGAATGGAAGCTAACCATAGGTGATCAACGCTTAAGAGCAGCGCGCTCCCCAGACTAAGCAAGACGGCGGGCGAACATAATCCTCCGCTGAAACCACCACAACTGCTAAATGGAAACACGCCTGAATGACCCATTCCACGCTGCCGCCTCAGCCATTTGCAATCCTTGCAATGCCAAGGACCGGTACACACTACTTGGAAGAATTGGTGAACGAGCATCCGAATGTATTGAGTAACGGTGAATTGCTCAATACGTACGACACGAACTGGCCTGATAAAGAACGCCTGCTACTCAGCGATCGAGAGCTTCTTGAGCGTGCCTTCTTGCGCTATCCCCCACAAAGCGACAAGAAGGTGACCCATGTGGGTTGCAAGATCAACGAGCCTCAGTTTCAGGAGCGTCCGAGCTTTTTTGCCGAGCTGACCGCTTGGCCTGGACTTAAGGTTATCCTTGTGATTCGCAGAAACACATTAGAGTCGCTAAGATCGTTTGTGCAGGCAAGGCAAACCCGCCAGTGGCTCAAGTTCAAGTCGGACAGTTCAGCTCCTCCACCTCCGGTGATGTTGCCATTCGCCACCTGCGAAGCCTACTTCAAAGCTGCCGACGATTTCCACGCTCGAGTGGTGAACGCCTTTGATTCAAGCAGGATACGTTTAATCGAGTACGAGAGGCTCCTTCGCGATCCCCTCCCTTGCGTGGCAAAGGCCTTAGATTTCCTCGGCGCTCCTGCCCTACAGCTTGCTGATCGCGGTATTCTTCGGCGTCAAGAGACGCGTCCGTTGGACCAAACGGTACGGAACTTTCATGAGTTGCGGGTTCACTTCGCGAATGGACCTTACGCGAGGTTCTTTGAGCTTGCGTAAGCGCTCATTTCCATGCGCGTTGACGCGGCCCGTTTGACCGGGGTCGCTGTGCGACGGCTGCATTGGATCAGGCAGCGACTGCTTTGGTGAAGTTGAAGGGCAAGAGATCGGTGATGTCAGTATCTGTTGCGCGCTGTGGCAATTCACTAAGCACGTGGCGCAAGTAGGCCAAGGGCTCGACGCCGCAGGCGCGACAGGTCAGCATGATGCTGTAGACGACAGCACTGGCCCTGGCTCCGTCCACGGTATCGCTGAACAGCCAGGATTTTCTTCCAGTGGCCATTGCAAGGTCATTCTACCCATATCGGCGAATATGTGACCATTCATTACCCACATCATCCGCTTTTTGGGAAGCGCGTGAGACGTCAGGGCGTCGATCATCGCAAAGGCGGGGCGGTCGCGCACATCGAGACGACGCCCGGTAATGTCATTGTCATTCCGACGTGGATGCTGGATCCGATTGCCTGTGCGGGCATGGAGATTGGCGAGCCCCGTGCTTCCCTTGAAGCGCTCATTGAACTCGCCAGTCTATTGACCCCTCAAGGTGAGAGGGCACCCTCGTCAACTGCCAAAGCAGTTGACGAGGAGGTTCCAGATGAAACTGCCAACGCCAATTCCACCCGAGGGTCCGCGCCAGATGATCATGGCGTTCGACTCGGTGAAGACGCGTGGGATGAGCCCGCGCCAAAGGGAAGCCGCACTGATGGCATTGGCCATGTTGTTGATGGAGGCGGCCTGTGTAGCGGAGAAGGAGGCGCCGCATGAACGCGTTTAGCCCTCTGCCGCCAGCGCTTCTGAAGCGTAAAGCCGTCGTCTATGTGCGACAATCGAGCCAAAGCCAGGTCATGCAAAATCTCGAGAGCCAACGGCGCCAATACGATCTTGTGGATGCTGCGCGCCAGCACGGTTTCCGACGGGTCGAGGTGATTGATGATGACCTCGGATTGTCGGCGAGCGGCGCGGTCGCCCGTCCGGGGTTCGAACGTCTTGTCGCCTGGCTCTGCGCCGGAGACGTCGGCGCCGTTTTGTGTTTCGATGCTTCGCGTCTCGCCCGAAACGGGCGTGACTGGCATCATTTGCTCGAACTTTGCGGCCTCGTGGACGCCCGCGTCATCGACCAGGACGGCGTCTATAATCCGTGCTCTCCTAATGATCGTTTGCTTTTGGGCATGAAGGGCACGATCAGCGAGTTCGAGCTTGGCATTATTCGCGCGCGCATGCTCGACGCTGCGCGTGCCAAGGCCAGACGCGGAGAGCTGCGCATCAGCGTTCCTATCGGTTATATCTGGTACCGCGATGCGGGCCTTGGTTTCGATCCGGATCTGCGCGTGCAGGAAGCCGTCCGTCTGATCTTCAGCCGGTTTCGAGAGCTGAGAAGCGGTCGCCAGGTACTGTTGTCGCTGACGGAAGACAAGCTTTGCTTCCCACGTCCGACGGACGGACGCAACACGACGACTTTCGACTGGACACCGATCCGATATCGCAATGTCATCTCGGTGCTAAAGAATCCGTTTTACGCTGGCGTTTATGCTTACGGCAAAAGCGAGAAGCGCACCGAGATTATCGATGGCCGCGCCCGCAAGACCTATGGCCATGGCAAACCGAAGGAGGAGTGGGAAGTTTTTCTCAAAGATCACCACGACGGTTATATCGAATGGGACGAATATGAACGCAACCAGGCGCTGCTCGCCGCCAACGCCTATGGGCAAAAGGGCGGTGCAAAATCGGGCCGCGGTGGGCGTGCGCTGCTTTCTGGGCTCCTTTCCTGCGGTCGTTGCGGGCGGCGCCTGTGCGTCGCCTATACCGGCAAAACGCCACGTCCGGTTTACCGCTGCGAACGCCCCAATTTGATGTTAGGACTCAATCGATGTCTTGGCTTCGGCGGCCCGCGAATTGACAAAGCGGTTGCCGCGGAGCTTCTGCGCGTAGTCCAGCCGATGGCGATAGAGGCGGCGATGCAAGCTGAACACATGCAGTCTGAGGCGCGAGCTGAACGCCGCCGCGCCGCTGAACTCGACCTGCAGAAGGCGCAATATGAAGCTGCGCTCGCAGAACGACGCTACGCCGCCTGCGATCCCGACAATTGCCTGATCGCGGCAACGCTGGAGAAGAACTGGGAGGTCGCTTTAAAACGCCTGGAGGCCTGCAAGACACGCCTTGACGCCGAACAGCTCCCGGATACCCCGGCAAAGCTGCCTGATTTAGATGGCTTGGCGGAAGATCTGCAGGCCGCCTGGAATGCGCCGGGCGTCAGCACGCGGGCGCGGCAGCGCCTCGCGCGGGCGCTGATCAAGGACATCATCGCTGATGTCGACGAAGAAGCGCGCGACGTCGTCCTGACAATCCATTGGCAGGGTGGTCAGCACTCGCAACTGCGCGTCAGAAAGCCCAAGACCGGCGAACATGGTTGCAATACGTCCGAAGACGCTCTTGAGGTCATGCGTTCCATGGCTGGAAGATGGAGCGACAGCGATATCGCAGCCACTCTCAATCGCATGGGCATACGCACAGGCTTTGGCCACACCTGGACGGCTCACCGCGTCTCTTCGATCCGCCGTGTCAACGATATTCACGCATACTTTTCTGCCGAAAAGAGCGGCAAATGGCTGACGATGACGGAGGCGGCCACCAAACTCGGCGTGACAAACCACGTCATCCGCAACCTGATCAAGGCAAAAATCCTGCCGGCCGAACAAGTCGTGCCCAGAGCGCCTTATCAGATTAAAGCCGTTGATATCGAACGCGAAGATATCATTGAAGCGATTAACAATAGACGACGGAAACGCCCATATCGCGACCCTCGGCAAATCGCCCTTCCAATAAATTCAATTACTTAGAAAGGGGGTGCATAATGACTCATGTCCGGCAAAAATCCTGATATCGCGTTCGAGAAGGTTGTTGTCGATCGACATCCTGCCGTCTTCGGTGTAGCGCGTCAGGTATTCCCACTGGTTCAGGGTGTAGGATACGGCGTCACCGATCTTGCTATCGGGCAAGACCTTCGGCGCGATGTCATCGAGCCATGCTTGAGAGCGATCAGGATGGGGACGCTGTGTTGCTGGCGGAAACGGCGGATGCAGTCGGCTTGCGTTTCGCCAACTTCCGGCTTTTCGTTCTTGGCTTGGCTTTCAATCCGGTAGAGCTGCTCGAAGAACTTCAGCGCCTGCTCCGGCGGTCCGCCGCCTTTCTTCCTTGTCTTCAGAGCATCGATGAAGCGACGCCTCGAATGTGAGCGCGACGAGCATCCCACGGCTTTCGTCTGTTGACGGAGGAGGAGCCGTCCGCTGTTTTAGAACTTCTGCTTTGCGCGCTTTGGCATGAAGTAGCTTCGGATATTGACGAGCGCCTCGGCGACGGCAGCAGCATCCTTGTGGGTAGCTGGTCCTTTTGTCTCGCTGAGCTTGCGGATTGGCGCAATGATGTCGCCAGTGACGGCATGACCGCGAACGACGGGCCGCCACAGCTTCGGCGCGAACCCGGTTCCCATCAGAAAGCAGACGTCCCAGTCCATGGCATCAAAGGTCTGATCATCGATCCTGGTGAACCTGGGCCGGTGGTCTTTCGGCGTTTCGGCGAGGCTCGCCGAGATGCGGTTGTATTCCGCAACGATGGTCTGCACGGCCCGATGCTCGGTTGTTTCCATTGGCAGGTTCAGGGCCTCCGGGCCGGTCAGCTCCGGGATCCATTGACGTGGGTCGATAAACTTCGGGCCGATGATGAGAGCCGTGAGATAGCCATCGAGACCGCTCATTGACCAGATTGGCGATGCCGGACGACGTGCCCTGATGAAGGCTTCGAACGCCTCGTCATCGAGCTTCGGTCGTACCGTCGTCCCTTGGCTGTTCTGTGTCATGCCGCCCGTCGCTCCTGATCTGCAATGTCCTCGCGTTCGGCCTTCCAAGCCCACGGCAATAGGCTTTCCATCCGGTTGGCTTTCACTTTGCCGGAGATGATGCGTTCCAGCACATCGGCAAGCCAGACTTCAGGATCCACGCCGTTAAGCTTCGCCGTGTTGATCAGTGATGCGAGCACAGCGAAAGTCTCTCCGCCGCGCGCACTGCCCACGAACAAGGAATTCTTCCTCGTCAGGGCCACCGATTTCATCGAACGCTCGACCACATTGGAGTCTACTTCGATCCGGCCATCCTCTAGGAAGGCTGCCAGTCCGTTCCAGTGGTTGAGCGTGTAGGTGACGGCCTTGCCAAGCGCCGATTTCGCCGACACCTCGTCGCTCAGTTCGGTGAGCTGGGCCTTCAGTTCGCTCATGATGGGCGCTGCCTCGCGACGCCGCACCCTCAGCCGGGTATCGGCACTTTCGCCTCGGATCTTCGCTTCGATGCGATAGATCTCGGCGATCCTGGCCAGGATCGACAGCGCCTCCGAGGAGCCGGTCAGCTTGACGACATCGACGAACTTGCGTCGTGCGTGAGCAAGGCAGAACGCCAGCCGCATGGGGGCGACATTGCTCTTCCCCCTGCGCTTGGCCAAGGTTTTATAGGCTTGATAGCCATCGACCTGAAGCACGCCGGCAAACGACGACAGTTGCCCCTCGACCTCGCGAGCGCTGCGGCTTTCGGCAAAAGTATAGGCCACCGCCGGCGGCGCGGGACCATTCCATGGCCGATCGTCGACCGCCTGCGCCCACAGTTGGCAAAGCTTGGTGCGTTTGCGCCTCGGATCGAGCCGCGGAAGCGGTGTCTCGTCACAGAACACCCTTGGCTGGGAGAGGATGAAGGCGGTAAGCGCATCGTAGAGAAGCTCGAGCCACCAGGCGACCCGCGTCACCCAGGCGCCGAGCGTGCCGCGATCTATGACGACGCCGCAGGAGGCAAGCATCTGCGCCTGGCGATGCAGCGGCAAATGCCAGGCAAACTTCGAAACGGCGACATGGGCTGCAAACGCCGTGGTCACCATACCGCCGTCCATCACACGCGCCGGCGCGGGCGCTTGCACAACAACGCTTTCGCAGGCCCGGCATGCATAGCGCGGCCGGATCGTCCGCTTTACCCGGACAATTGCCGGCACGATATCGAGCGCCTCGCTGATATCCTCACCGATGCAATGCAGGTCGAACGAACAGCAGGGGCAGACCTTGCTCTCCGGCTCGATGATCTCGTCATAACGGGGAAGGTGTTTGGGCAAGCGACCGATATTGCGCGACGGCGCTCGCCGAGCCTGTGACGCCTGGTCGACGATTGGCGCAACATCGTCATTGGCCGCCACCGGGATGTCACTGAGATCGCCGAGATCGAGCACCGCCTGCGTCGGATCGATCGTCGTCATCTTCTCCGATTTCGGCCCAAACAGCTGGCCCTCGAGGAAGGCGACACGCGCTTTGAGGTCGGCATTCTCTGCATCGAGCGAGAGAATGATCCGGGTCAATTGCTTGGCATCCTGAGGCAAGGGATCGGGTCGAAGCGGCATGACAGACCCTACCACATGAGCCTGAATCTGCAAACAAATCCAATAGGATCAGCCCGCTTTTGAAGGCCTCCTCACCGCGTTTCGTTTGACCCGCGTCCAGTCAATGCCGGCCAGCAAAAGCGAGAACTCTTGGCTACTCATCTGCATCGCGCCATCGCGGATCGGTGGCCAAACGAACTTGCCCGCCTCCAGCCATTTCGTCGCCAGGATCATGCCTGACCCGTCCCAGTAAATACAGCGCAGGCGATCGCAACGCTTGGCGCGGAACACGAACACGTCGCCACAATAAGGATCAGCCGCAAGCGCTGACGCCACCAATGCCACCAGACCATTCATGCCGCGCCGGAAGTCGACAGGCTGCGTCGCCACCATGATCTTTACGCCACTCGGCGAAAGACCGATCACCGGCGACCTCGCAACGCCGCTACTACCGCTTGCGCCAACTCGGGCGCCACCGAGCCGATCACGGTCAGGCGCGCGCCGGCAATCTCAATCTCAATTCGACCGGAGGCACCGGAAGCGATATCCGACGACGCGCTCTGGTGAAGCGTTCGTTCTCCAACCACTGTCACCGGCACGAACATCGCCTGCTGTGCGCAGGCTTGCTCGGATCGTCGAGAGGTCAGCCCGGCTTCGCGGCGCCAGACAGTCAGCAGCCCGCGATTGACGCCCCAGCGCCGGGCAACAGCCGAGATGTTCACTCCGGGTTCAGCGCTCTCCGCAAGGATCCGCGCCTTCTCCTCGTCGGTCCAATTCCGCCGCTGGCGTCGCCCGGTGATCAGCTCGATCCGCCGGTAGGCTCCATCATGCCTAGCTTCATCCATGGCTTCATCCATGACTCCAAGCATGGCACCAGCGCGATCTCCAACCATCCCGTTCCACTCCTGTCGATGACGGAGCTTATCTCGCGGTCTCAATCAGCAAAGGAAAGGTGGGCTGTTCGTAGCGCTCACCCTCGAATGGGCCATACACCCAATATGGGTCGCTCCTGCCAGAGTGCGCCAGGCGGTGTAACCATCGCTCATCAATATGCCGCGGTAGTCGCCGAGGAAGGCCTGCGGATAAATCTGGCCGCGGCCGGGTTGATAATCGAGCAGCACGATCGGCTCGCCGCTGTCTTCACCGCTCCTGTATGCCCACATGAAGGATATGCTGGTGGCCTCCCTGTCCTTTTCCTTCAGCACCTGGACCGTTGTCTCGTCACCATGGATCAGCGGTTGTGAACGAAGCCGGAGCTTCAGCGCGTCATAGATGCGAGAGAGATGCCTCTCGCTCGAGCCGATCACCCAGTGACCCAAAGCACCGCGGCTGACGGGAACGCCGGCGCGCTCGAAGGCCTGGGCGAGACGGTAGAGCGGCGTGCCGTCGATGTATTTGTGGACCAGTGCAAATGCCAGCGTCGAGGCCGTGGCGATGCTGCCCGGCAAGGGCTGCGCGGGCATTGGCGCGAGAACGACAGGCGTGTTGATGCCGGTCCGGTCGCAATGGCGGCAGGCGTACTTGAACCGCACATTCTGCAGGACCTTGGCCTTCACCTCGATATGGAGCTGCTCGGTGACGGCCTCACCCATGCGATGCATCTGATGACGGCAGCAAGGGCAGGCCTTCTGGTCGTCGGCAAGGTCATACTCGACACGCTCGCGCGGCAGGTGTTCCGGCAGGGGCTTGCGGCCACGCTTCTTGCCCTCCGGTTTCTCGATCGTCGCAAAACCGGTTTCCGGCAGGTCGACGACCTCGCCATCTTCTCCGCTGGCGTCGTCTTCATTGGCAACCTGCTCGGCTTCATCGAAGAGCCGGTCCACATGCTTTTCGCTCTTCGGCGCAAAACGATGCAGCCGCGCCAGCTCCAACTCTTCCTCGAGCTTGACCACGCGGGCGCTGAGCGCTTCTTTCTCGGCTTTCAGCGCGGCATTTCGGCAGCATTTGCCGCCAACTGCGCCATCAGTTCTGCAACGCTTGGTTCGCCGGATCGAGTCATCGTAGTTTTGAATCTGAACCGCACCACCGCGTCAACCGCAGAAGTTCAGAGCCGTCAGCCGGCGATCTGATATTGCCGCACAGGGTGGCGCACCATGGCGTCGATATCGATGCCGTCGAGAATCCAGTGAAGCTGCTCAGTCGAAAGCGTCACCACCGCCGTCTCCCGGCGTGGCCATCTGAACCGATCTTCGGTCAATCGCTTCAGGACCATCACAAAACCGGACCGATCGAAGAACAGGAGCTTCATCCGGTCACGACGGCGATTGCAGAACGCAGAAACGGCTGGAGCAAACGGGTCGAGCTCCATCGTCTCCTGCACCAGGACCGCAAGGCTGTTGATGCCGGCGCGGAAGTCGATCGGTTCGCGGTGCAGGTAGACCTTGAGATCAGCGCCCAGTCTGAACATGGCCCAATGCTCCAATGACAGCCGTCAACGCATCCACATCCCTGCATTCCAGCGAAAGCTTCACGCCGTTTGGCAGCAACGCGCTGATTTTGGATAAACCTGACGGATGAACCGGCTTCTCCAGTGATGCTCGTTGTTCTTCATCACACGTGACCGACATATCCAGCGAGCAGGTCCCGACAGGCAGGCTGCCATCTGCTGCCACGACCGGGATAAACGCCGATCGTGGAGATACCGCCAGGGGGCCAGACTCCCTGGCCTCCTTGACCCACTTGCGCAGTAGGTTGGCATTGATCCCATGCGTAAGCGCAAGGCCGGATATCGACACACCAGGTTCAAGGCAGGCCGCAACAAGCCGCGCCTTTGATCCTGGATCGTAGCGGCGTCGACCATCGCGCCCCACATGCCGCACACGCAGTTTCTGCTCTTCGTCACTCATATTTGGTGTCCACCTATTTTAAGTGGACACTTCATGCGGCAGAGGCATCAACGAGAAAAGGCGCATGGAAATGAGCGCTTACGAGCTTGCTAACAACTGATTTGACAGCACAAATTCTCGGCATATTCCGATTCAGCATGCCGAAGCTGCCATTCGGAATTGCGTACGCCTAGGAATTTGCACCAAATAAACGCGATGGACGGAAAGGGACCGATGCCTGAAGTCACTAGGGCATGCAACTTGCGACGATGGGTACGCTAAGCTCATGTCGATTCACGCCGGGTCGGACCGTATCGTTAGGCAGAAGCCAGGGAGCGTTATTGCGTTCTCGACGGTGCAGATCGTCCAAAGTATGGATGGCGCGCAGCAGAGAGAGCACCTCTGAAAAGACCGGTGCCTCCTAGGGCTCCTCATGGTTTTAGCATCGTCAAGACTCTGCTGCGCGTGCAATTTCCCACACCGCGACGGAATGCGGCGGCTAAGCATAGTTCCGTCTCAGCGGATCGCAGTCCGCGCTGGCGACGTGGGGCGACTGACGGAACACCTACGTTCGGAGCAGGGTCGCGTATTGTCATCGGTAGTGATGAGAGGAGCATTTGACACAACGCCGCGAACCCGCCGGGATTGGGGCGTGCACAGCCGCTATGACCGCTCGCTCATCGTTGCAACTCGATCCTCGCTCGTGCCCCCTTGCGACTTCGGCCGGTTGACGAAAACGGCGGTGTCTGGACCCAGCCGCATGTGGTAGGCGCGCTCGGACTCACCCCCTCCCGGGTGTGAGTCATCGGGCAAATCGCGCATCGACCGGGTCCTCCACCGCCCTGGGATAGTTCAATCATCAAACCGTCGTCATTCATTATGCTCACCCATCCTCGCCTATTCGCTAGTCTTCGTCTAACCGGCCGTGGACGCTGCGGCGGCGATTTCGCCACGCAGCCAGCGATGCTCTGGGTCTCGATGGCACCGCTCGTGCCAGATCAGCGCGACTTCGTATGGTCTCAGTTCCACAGGCGGGGGAATCACCGCGAGCGACAGCATGGCGGCGACACGGGTCGCCACGCGGCTTGGTACAACCAGCACTGAGTCAGTCGCCGCGATCAAGACCGCCGCGGTCAGTACGGTGGAAACCACCATCGGATCACCACGCTGCAGTCCGAGTTTGGTTAACCTGTCATAGATCTGCCCGAAAAGCTCGCCAGGTTCCGAGGCAATGGCGACGTGGCGCAAGGCCGCGAAAGCCTCGATCGTCCACTCCTGCGCCAAGGCCGGGTGATTGTGGCGTAGCACGCAGGTGAAGCTGTCGGCGTAGAGTCTGCGCCGCAAGTAGCCGAGCGGAGCGGCGCCCATCTGCCCGACGACCACGTCGATCTCACCTTGCTCAAGTAACCCCAGCGCGCCGCCCAAAAGCGGATCGGTCACAATGTCGAGATGAGGGGCGCGCTCGTGTAACCGCGGCAACAGATGTGGCAGCAGAACCACCGCTTGGTGATCGGGCATAGCCATTGTCACCTTCCATCGCCGTTGCGCCGGAGCCAAGCTGAGGTTCATCATCTGGCGAATCGCGTCTAGTACTGAAGGCAGCATCTGGGTCAAGCATTCAGCCAGAGGCGTCAGGACCAAGCCTCTAGAGCCGGCAACCAGAAGATCGTCCTTTAACATGCCGCGCAGCCTTGACAAGGCTCTGCTCATCGCCGGTTGGCTACGGCCCACGTGCTGGGCCGCTTGAGTAATGTGCCGATACTGCAGCAGAGCCTCAAGATCCACCAGTAGGTTTAGGTCGATGGACGCAAGGTTCGGCATTTGCCGTTGTTGTGCGGCGTCACTGACACCGGTAAATTTGGCCCTATGCGGCCGCTTCCAAGTGGGCTGATCCATGGATCTATTCTCCTCGGCAGGTAATGTTCCCGCGCCACATCCCGGAGATCCAGGTCGTCACAATATGGGTGTGCGTGCCAAAGACTTTCCTGGCCCGCCGACAAATGGGAAGCGTCGTGATTTTCCGTTAATCAGAAGTACTTGGCTGTGACGCCCCCCGGGCCTCGCAGGCCTAGCCTGATGGGTGTCGAAGACCCGCTGGTCCAGAATGCTTTCGAGGAACTGCCGGCTCACATCATATTTCAGTGCCAACGAGCAAGCCGCAAAATGATCTCGCCAAAGTGGCCCCGCCTGAAACTTACTGAAGAAAACTGCCTCAACACATCTGAGGCCCTGGTCGCAAATCATGCTTTCATTGCAAAGGAGTCTGTCGGAATTGATCTCGCTGCCCACTTCTGCCCTCCGGTTATATTCAACGTTCTTGTAATGGCATTCGGCGAGACAGGAGAAATCGCGTTTTCGCATGACTGTCATCCACGTTTTGGATACATAGCCTCACTCAACGGCCGGTAAGCAGCCGCCCCTGCACTTCACTATCCATCATACAGGGTCTTCACCCGGCGCGAGCTCTGTTAAGGAGACTCTTGAAACGGGTTTCAAATGCCCATTGCATGCAGCGCTGATGGAAGACCGTCGAGACCGGCTTGCTGTCGAGGCCGCCGTCGGGCACGCGCCCGCCTCGGCAAGGCGGTCGGGGGACGCCCTGTCAAATTTTCAGGAGAGAGCGATCGCTAGAGGAGGTTGGCTCCGAATACGTGGCCTTTCGGACCTGCCACTGAACTTTTCATCCAGCGGCGATTAGAGCCTCGACCGTTTTCGATACACCAACTGGCTCGGTTGCGGCGATGATCCCAGGATAGGCTGCCGGGGTGCGGTATCCGAGCGACGAGTGCGGCCGGAACGTATTGCAGTCGTCGACCATTTGGAAATGGCCCTGCTGGCATGGCTGAGACCGAAGAACAGACTCTCGTTCAGCAGCTCGTCGCGCATGCGGCCGTTGCACCTCTCGACATAGCCGTGTCTCACATCGGCTTTCCCGGTGCGATGTAGTGCCACTCGACTTTGTGCGCCTTCGATCAGGCAAGGATGGCTTCCGAGGTGAACTCCATGCCATGATCGGAGACGATCATGCCAGGTTTCCCGCCCGCGCCGTTCAAGGAGCGCCGTCACCTCCCGTGCTACACGACGCCGGGCGATCGAGGTGTCTGGGATCGCTGCCAGACATTCGCGCGTCACGTCATCGACGATGTAGAGCACACGGAACCTCCTTCCGCAGGCGAACTGGTCGTGTACGAAATCCAGCGACCAGCGGGCATTGGTTTTAGCCTTGACGAGGATCGGCGCACGCGTGCCGACGGCACGCCGTCTGGCTTCCGTTTGCGAACCGAAAGCGCTTCCTTGCGGTACAGCCGATAGACGCGGTTGACCCCGGACGGCTCTTCTCCCGCCTGAGCAGGACGAACAGCCGCCGATAGCCGAAGCGCCGTCGCTCGTTGGCGAGCTCTCGCAGTCTCGCTCGCAGTTCGACCTCCGGCGGTCGGCAAGACCGATAGCGCACCATCTTCCGATCAGCGGATATGATCTGGCAGGCCCGCCGCTCCGAGAGGCCCATGACGGTCTTCAGATGGGCGACGGCTTCACGCCTGGCGGCAGGCCGTAACATTGAAGAAGCTCGCGGAGTGCGGCGGCACCCAGCATCTGCCCGGACAGCATCTTCTTCAGCTTGGCGTCCTCCTCTTCGAGCGCCTTCAGGCGCTTCGCCTCGGAAACCTCCATGCCGCCGTGTTTGGCTTTCCAGTTGTAAAAGGTCGCTTCCGAAACCCCGTGCTTGCGGCAGAGCTCAGCCACCTTCGCACGGCCTCCTGCTCCTTCAGCATGCAATAATCTGCTCTTCCGTAGATCTCTGCTTCTTCGATGCGTCCGTCCTGAGAAAATTACCGGTGGCAGATCACGTCTTCCATGCGGTCGATTTGCATCTCGGGGCAATGAGTCTTCAACCATACCCAGCGCGCATGATGGGATACGCACTTTGCATGGCGTGGGCTGACCGGTGGCCACTAATATGGCCATCCTTTATCTGACTATCGGAGCGACGCGATTGATGTACTCAGGAAACTCCCGGAGAGAAGGCGCTGCCACGGCAGATGGTCTCGCTCCGAACGCCGCGCACAGGTTGACCGGGGCGTCCTCGTCCTCGGCCATGCCGTCGAAATTCGAGTGGTGCGCACCAGTGACTTCTGATTGGTATGCCCAAGAGGCTGCTGACCTTTAACGACAGGGAAAGGGCCAAGCGGGTCTGCATGAGGCGGCTCGGGCTGACTCATCGATGATTCGCAGCCGGTGGCCGCCTGGCACCCCTGGCGGAAGAAATGGGGCACTAGAAGGTGCGCTCTGCCCACCGCGCTCGCACGACAATTCCGTTCGCACGTGGAAGGCGATCGTAGGTAAATGTCAGGAATGCTCCACGCAACGAAGTGACGCTTCGCTGGGTTTCGGCGGCCTTGAGCTCGGCCAGCTCTTCAGAAGGTCGTGTGCATTCGTCCGTCGGCCGACAAGCGTATGTGTTCCTTCGGTGCCTGACGCCTGAGACTAGCATGTCCGAGCGCCAGTTGGTCTTGCATCGAGTGCATTGAACAGAGCTGTCCTGCCGTGCTGACGACGTCCGGCGAAATGTTCGCCTTTACTGATTGGTCGGATGGTGACCTTTCAACTATGGATACAAACGAAGACATGCGTTTCAAAGGTCTTGATCTAAATCTCCTCGTCGCACTCGATGCACTGATGACCAAACGAAGCGTTACCGCAGCGGCACGCAGCATCAACCTCAGTCAACCGGCAATGAGCTCGGCCATCGCTCGCCTACGCTCCTATTTCCAGGACGAGCTTTTTAGGATGCAAGGCCGCGAACTTATCACAACACCGCGTGCGGAGGCACTCGCCCCTGCGATCCGGGACGCCCTGCTGCACATACAGTTCTCCATCATTTCCTGGGACATGTTCAACCCAGCCCAATCGGATCGATGTTTCAGGATCATTCTTTCCGACTTCATGACACTCGTATTCTTTGAGAAGGTCGTGGAGCGCGTGGCTCGGGAGGCTCCCGGCGTCAGCTTCGAGTTGCTGCCTCCCGACGACAATCCCGACGAGCTTCTCCGGCGCGGTGAAGTCGATTTTCTGATTTTCCCGGACGTGTTCATGTCGAGCGTACATCCCAAAGCGAAACTGTTTGACCAGACACTGGTTTCCGTCGGCTGCCTCACGAACGAACAGCTGCTAGGGGATCTCTCGTTCGAGAGATATATGTCGATGGGGCATGTTGCAGCCCAGTTCGGACGTGCGCTGAAACCCTCCGTCGAACAATGGCTATTACTTGAACACGGATACAAGAGACGTATCGAACTCGTCGTGCCCGGTTTCAATTTGATTCCGCCGCTGCTTTCGGGAACCAAACGTATAGCCATTATCCCATTGCGGCTGGCCAACCACTTTGCGAAAAGCATACCCTTGCGGATCGTCAAGCATCCGCTGCCACTCCTCTCGTTCACGGAGGCTGTCCAGTGGCCGGCTCTCCACAACAAGGATCAGGCAAGCATCTGGATGCGGGAAATTCTTTTGGATGAGGCCGCCCGAATTGCTGCTCCGCGCGAGACCGCAGGGTGTCTTGGGCGTTAGACATTGACGGATGCGGCATTGTTTCTCTTCGCTCTTTTCAGCAGATCGAGATAGACTAGGCCTTTCACGCCGACTTTCCGACTGGTGTCGCCGGAGCTACGCACCGGAGGCATAACCGGCTGGTCGGTGCGAAGCAGCGAACGCCAATGGCATCCACTCGAACTGGTGAAAGGCCGCCTGCACCCGCCTCCTCAGCCAGTTGACGTTCGAGTTGTGAGACGGACAGTTCAGAGTGGGAGTGGTACTCCGCCGTGCTGGGCCTCCTGATGCGCAGATCTGTCGACATTGAAGTCTTTACTTGGAGCTGTGATTGCGGTTCTCGCTGAAAATACCAAAAATGCGCAGCCGCGCGGATAGCTGCGCGATTGCAGCTAGACAGACCAGCAAGAGCACACTTCCGAAATAAGCTAGTTGGAAGAGCAGCAAGCAAGCCAGCGTCGTAACGATGAAGCCGGGGCAGGGCTGCAGGGCAAAGTAGATTGCGAGAGAACTGGCGCACAGGAGCAGCCATAGGATTAGACAAACGAATCTGAAGGACAATGACGTTCTCCTTGGTTTGCCATCGGATCATGCGGCAACCTCGGCAGCGTCCAACTGAGCAATAGTGTCCAACATTTTTAGATAACTGCCGTGACCCAGGTATAATTTAGCGGATCTTCGGCGGATCATTTGAAGCTGAGCCGGTAATCGTCATACAGTCGTTTGGGCGTAAGTAGCATTCGCCCGAGTCCTACGGCTGATCGCGATCGGAGGGTTAACAGAAGGCTCGCGCGCTCCCTGGCTAGGAGGCCCGCCCTCCGCGTAGAGATATTGTGTCTCCACAGCAGAATCGATTCGGCGTCGCCGGCGGCGGGGTCAGAGCGGCGTCACGGCGAAGTTGGCTCATAAGCTCGGCGGGGCCTCCCCGCTTCCACGATCCGCAGAAATCTTGAGCTCGGGTCAGCGGCGATGCAGTTGATGAATGGCTCGTCATCACTGTCATCGGGGTCACCAGTCGGAACACTTAACGATATCATCAGTCACTCCTCGTCTACGAACCGGTCATGCTTTTCGCCGATGCGCTCCGGTGTACTGATAGTGGCTATCGGCCCGCCCCCATCATGCAAAGCCGACATCCCGGTATGCTCCCGGTGTATAGTCATAAGCATGAGTTTTCAGCCCGCCCTGAAGACGCTCCAGCATGAAGTTCGAATACCACTCCCCGAAATTGCATGACGCCGCCCTCGTCTTCAGTCGAATAAGGGCCCGATTCGTAGGCCGGAGAGTGGATGCCAAAGGCAATTTCCTCGACAATCTGCCGGTCCCGGTCATTGGTTTCCGTCCAGACATGCGTGAGATCCTCGATCGTATAGTCGAGCAACCCTCGACCGGATCCTTGTTGATGAGCCACTTGGTCGTAACCTCAGTCAATTCGGGTAGCGCGCGGATCGCGTGATCGCCGAGGATATGGATTTGCTCCAAATCTATGGTGGTAGTCAGGGTCGACATAGAAGGATCGCCGTCAACGCAATTCGGCCGTAGGGTGCACAGGAACGCCCATCGGTTCGAGAGTTTCGAATGACATCGCCGTTCTACCGGTTCTTCTGTCCGATCACGCGGCAAGTATGTCAGCCGCGACATGAGTCTGGCAGTCCCTGGGGCAGACGCGGGCGCATGCTCCGCAGCCGATGCAACGGCCACGGAAGTCGACGACCATGATCATACGATTGAGCTCACCACCGAAATCGTCCTCTTCGCCATCGAATGGGCCGAGAATTTCACCTACATCATCTATGCCGTGAAGGTGCATAACCTCGCGCGAGCAGACTTTAAAGCAGCGACCGCAGCCGATGCAGGTCGCACCGTCGATGGCGGATAGATATTTTGGCATCCATCTGGATCCGTCGCGCGTCACGAATGAGCTTATCATTGTGCATTCTCCGACTCAGCAAGTTCTCTTTTCACAGCGTCCAACTCAGCAAAAGCGCGAAACGCTTTTTCCGCGACTGCCATGATTTCGGTCCACTTACTTGGAAGATCCTCCGCGAGGTCGTGCAATTCCATCATTGCAGTTCCGGGCCCGCGACTGCAGTTTCCGCATCCGTTTCCTCAGTTCTTCAGATCTGACATGATCTCTTCCCCTTCATCCCAAATATGGATGAGTTCGCGCACTGCGACCGCATCGTTGACCAGCTTCGTACTGCCTTGGCCGACCTTCAAAGCGTGTTAAAGGTGAATCGGTGCACGTCACAAAGGGCCTTCAGCACTCGACGAGCCGTTTGGTCGTAAATAGCACTCGCCCTAAACTCTCACTGGCGGAACGGCGGAACTCTCCGCCGGCGAGATCATTGAGATCTTTCCTTCCTCGATAGAGCGGTCGACGGCCCCTCCACAGCCAGCCGGATCAGGAACCCTCGATTACCCGGGATGGCGCGGCGCTGTTCTTCATGACGGGAAGTTCACCAGTAGCTCGGCACCGCACTTGCGCTCCGACGATGCTTAGGGATCCTGAGCATGGATCGGCCCAGGAGGCCGCCAGATGAGCGGAGCGGAAAGGGCCTTGCTATCATTGGCGGCAGGGGCGACCCGCGGGATCAGTAACGGGCTCATCATTCAGTCTCGTCCTCAAAGTCGGCTCTCTTTTTAGCTGCACCTGCATCCGCCAACATTTTGCGCAGCCAAGGTGGAGGAGCCGTCTGGAGCATTGTCTGGACGCTCGACAATACTTGGCTCATGGAGACAGCCTGCTGTGCTTTGATCGGATGAATCTTTGCGGAAATTACCTTGGCGGCCGAAGGACCGCCGATGGCGAGACAAAATAAAAGCTGGCAGCCCTTCAACGCGGACACCCTCGACCGGATGCGGCCGTCACCTTCAGTGCGATGCCTTCCGCTCTCGTCCGAAGCGTCATCGAACTCAATGGCTTCCATGAACTGCGACTTGTGAGCTGTCACGTCGTAGATGGCAAAACGCTTGGCCGACCCGAAATGTGCGTTCAGCCCTTTCATATCTTCAGTAGCAATCGCAATGCGCAATGCGCCTACCGGCCGGTCCGAAATCTCTCTCTGGGACTGATCGCTGACGAGCGAGAGACGACGAATGGAGATCATTTGGCAATTCCCCGACTACAGACTGCATTTAGTGGGTGTCGCGAGAGGAGTGCAAGAAGTTGGAAAGTTCGGAGTGAAGCCGGATGTATCGCGCAGAAAACACGCTGCAGCGGGCAAACCTCTAACAAACCAGAAAAATAGGCGTTGGCGAGTAGCGGAGGCGCATTCGCGCCTCCGCTCTCTCAGAACCGTGCGTGAACCTCTCAGTTCACACGGCTCCCATCAGGCAAACGTGCCGATCAGACCGAGTTGCCAGTGCACAAAGAGATCGGTGCGCTGCTCGACGAGCCGTTGTAAGAACCGACTTGCCCGAGCCTTACCCCTGCCAAAGCGCTTGAACTTCCGCCTTGCCCACGCAAGCATCGTCTGATTGACGTAGCGAAGTATGGGCTGCAGCCCCGTTGGCGCGTACCGTCCATAATAGCTGATCCACCCCCTGAGGAGCGGATTGATCAGCCGGGCGATGTCGTTCAACGAGAGCTGCGTCTGTCGGCGGATGTGCAAGTCCCTGATCTTTTCCCGCATCGCTTTCAGCGCCGAGGAACTGACCGCTGGTGTGAAGCCGCAAAACAGTCGCCCGCTTTGCGTTCCCCATACCGCGCGCGGTCGGAAGCAATATCCGAGGAAGTCGAACGTCACATTCGGATGTTGCCCTCTGCGTTTGGAGTCTCTGCAGTAAACGATCTTGGTTTTGGTGGGATGCATCTCCAGTTGGCACTCCGCCAGCCTCGCCTGAAGTGCGGCCTTGACGGCCTCCGCTTCCTGCTCGCTCCGGCAGTGCACCAAACCGTCATCCGCATACCGACACCATGGGAGGTCGGGATGTGTCCGGTCCATCCACAAGTCAAATGCGTAGTGCAGGAACAGATTTGAAAGAATCGGACTAATCACGCCCCCTTGCGGGGTGCCGCAATCACGCTCTATTCTTTGTTCATCTTGTTCCATGGGCGCCGTCAGCCATCTTTCGATGTAGAGCAACGCCCATTTGCACTTTACATGCTTGCGGACAGCCTTGAGCAATAGTTCGTGGGAGATGTTGTCGAACAGACCCTTGATGTCGAACTCTAAAACCCAATCATATTTCCAGCACCGCTGACGCGTGATCCCCACGGCATCGAGCGCCGATTTGTTCGGCCTGTAGCCGTAGGAATCTTTCAGGAAGATCTGATCGAGTTCCGGTTCGATGAGCTGCTTGACCACCATCTGCGCGATCCTATCGCTCACGGTGGGCACACCCAAAATCCGCTGGCCCCCAGTCTTTTTGGGAATGGGGACGGCTCGCACCGGTGGCGGAAAGTAGCTTCCCGAACTCATCCTATTCCAGATCTTGTAGAGATTACCCTTCAAGTCGGCTTCGAACTGCTCGATCGTCTGCCCGTCCACACCGGCCGCACCACCATTGGATTTGACCGCTTTATAAGCTTCGTACACCAGCCGCTTATCGATCCTAAACGGCTTGTCTGTCGTATCCGCCGACGTCATCCTGTTTCCAGTTGTTTCGAAAATACGACCACCTGACCCGACCCCTTCGCTCCAGCCCCATTACAGGGCCTTCAACGCTAATACGGGTCGATCCGTCCCAGCTTCCTGCATCGGTACTCTCGCCTCGCGGTGATGTGCCGCTTGTGCTTCTCCCTTGGCATCAGAAAGCTGGTTCCTGCAGTTCCACGCAAAAGCCTGCATCCGTCTCATGCCCCCTATACGCCGTCCACTGTCCGCCCAGTCATCAGGCTCCCGACGGACTTGTCCCGAGAGATCCATACACCCTCGGTTTTAGTGGTGGTAAAGAGTTCTAACGACGCGTCATCGAAGGGTTTGCTTGCGCTCATCTTCCGGATGCCTACCTGCCCCGGATCATGTCCGCGGCTTTTGACCCAACGCTCACCACCATGGCTCTTCTACCACAGCAGCTTGGGCTGGTTTGAGACCCGCTCCTGAAAGCCGATCCCGAGGGGCCTACCCTCATCTTTCACGCAGCTTCTCAGCATGTTGTCAGTTCGCCATCGAACCTCCTTCTGCTTGCTGCAGCACACTATGGACGGGCACTAGCGTAGTTCACGTCGCTTTATTTCCTAGATTGCTTCAAGTGCTTCCGCGACTGTCCAGCCTGGAGATACCGCCGCGCCCAGAAGCTTGGCCTCCTTTTCCTGCTCAAGTTTCATGCACAAAAACTCTAGTGCCTCCTGGACCGTTGAATGTGATTCCCCGGACCTACGATATGGACGGATGAAATCGATGGCGATATGGCACAGACCTTCCTCCTTCAGGCGACGACAAGCTCACCGAAGTTGCGGGGGATCTTGCCGCTAAGCTAAATCACAGTAGCGCTTCCTCCTCGGACATCTCCTCTCCTCGCGCAGGAGCCATCTCCCATGGCGCCGGTTCGCGCACCTGCGCCCAGATCGGGTTGTGGATTGATAGGTCGATCTGGCGCGCGAGTTCCACTACGCCGTGGTAGCCGGCGTAGGAGTGCTGGCGCTCCTGGTTGATATCGAGCCAGGGCATTTTGGCCTTGAGCGCTATAAATTGGGTGCGTCCGCCCGACAGCATGATATCAGCCTTATGATCCGATAGAGCCGAGTAAAGCTCGCGCGGCGTCGTCGCCCCACTCATACTATCGTTCGTGAGCATCTGCTTAAGACGCTCCTTATCATTGTCTGTCGATTTCTTAATTGACGTACCCGCGATTTCCAATCCGATCTCCATCAGCGCATGTGCGACGGACCAGGATTTTACCCCCCCGGTATTGAGAAGCACGCGCTTGCCTTGCAGCCGAGGTCGATAGACCTCAAGTCTCCTCCACGCCCTTGCCTCTTCTTCTACGATCAGTGCTTCGGTGCGACTGATTAGGTCCGGACCGGCTCCTTGCTTTACAAGCAGTCCAGCGATCTGCCTGAGTGCTTCCGAAGTGTCGGTGATGCCATAGAAAGAGCCCTCGAAAAAGGGAATGTCCCAGCGCTCCTGCATCTTGCGTGCGAGATTGATGAGCGCCGTTGAGCACACCATCATAGCTGCGCGTGCTCGGTGCGCTGTGGCAATATCGAGATAGCGCGAGTCGCCTGGAATACAGGCGCGGACGCGAACACCAAGCTTGTCCAACAGCGGCCTTACCTGCCAGAATTCGCCGGAGAGGTTGAATTCGCCAAGGATATTGATGTCGCTAGACCGGGCATCATCGGGCTCTACGGTCCCGATGACATGATCGAGCAAGGCTTCCCCCGCCAGTTTGTTGCCCAGGTTCTTTGAGCCGGCGAAGCCCGGCGCATTGACCGGCACGACCGGCAAGCCGAACTTTTCCGCCGCACGCCTGCACACCGCGTCTATGTCGTCGCCAATCAGTGCCGTAACGCAGGTCGCATAGACGAAGACCGCCGCCGGGGCATACGCCTCGTTGATCTCGCGGATTGCTTTGAAGAGCTTTCGCTCGCTATGCCCCATCACCACGTCGAATTCGGTAACATCAGTGGTAAAGCTTGTGCGCCACAGCATGTGACTCGAAGAAGCCGTGCCGCGATTGTCCCAGGAGTTGCCCTCACAGGCGAGCGGTGCATGGATCAGATGTGCGACGTTGGTGATCGGCTGCAGTGCCACCTTTGCCCCGTCAAATGCGCAGCCGCCGGCTGCCGCGCCCGGCATCGGCGGCTGCGAACAACCCTTCTTTCGCACCTTAAAGTCCTTGCTGCGGTTTCTTTCGCAGGCAGGTTCGTTGAAGAAGTCCTGATTTTTAGCACTGAGCGAGGGCATGGCGCTGGCCTCCGTGGCAATCAGAAGGTCGCCGGCTTTGGCCGTCCGCTGCTCTAGCGAGTAAGGTCATAAGAATAGTCCGTCACTCCCACCTGCATCGTCTCACGATCGAGTCGGTCGAAGATCTTATCGAGGATCGTCGTCAACACACGCAGTCCACCTTGATAGCCCATCAGGGGAAAACGGTGATGGTGGTGCCGGTCGAAAATCGGAAACATCAGCCGGATCAGCGGCGTGCCGGTATCGCGCTCCAGATACTTGCCATAGGAATTGCCGATCAGCAGGTCCACCGGCTCGGTGAAAAGGAGTGAGCGCATTGCCCAGAGATCCTTGCTCGCCCAAACCTGTGCATCATTGCCCAGGGGCGAGGATGCGAGCAGCTTTTTCATCTCAGCTTCCCAGGCTGGGGTGCCGTTGGTTGCGAGGCAGTGGGTTGGCTCCCCTCCAGTCTCCATGATGAATCGCGCTACGGCGTATACGAAGTCGGGGTCGCCGTAGATCGCGTATTTCTTACCGTGCAGCCAAGACTGGCTGTCCGCCATCGCGTCGACAAGCCGGCCACGCTCCAGGCGGATTGCCTCGGGGATTTCCCTGCCGGAGATCTCCGATACTTTCACCAGGAACTCGTCTGTCGCCTTGACACCGAGAGGATAGTGAAAGGACACCGTCGACTGTCCGGCCGCTTTGCAATATTCCAGGGTTCTGCGAGTATTGTATTGCTGCAGTGACACTGTCGCCTCGGCATTCAGTGCCGCTCTCACGTCCTCGATCTTGGTGCCTCCGTCATACATGCGGAACTCACCATCCGAGGGCGTATCAAATTGGTCGGAGGCATCTTGGATGAACGTATAGGAAACTCCCATCAAATTGAGCAGGCGCTTCAACTCGCGATTGTTCCCGACGCAGAATCCATCGAAACCCGGGATGATGTTGATCGAGCCAGGGTTTACAGTGCGCTGCTCGCCCTTCCAGAAATTCTCCAGCACGCCTTTAACCATGCTGTCATAGCCATCGACATGGCTGCCGACGAATGCCGGTGTGTGCGCAAAAGGGACATCGAAATCATGGGGGACGGCGCCTTCGTCCTTGGCATTTTCAATGAAGCCGTGCAAGTCGTCACCAATGACCTCCGCCATGCACGTGGTCGACACGGCGATCATCTTCGGTTCGTAGAGCTTATAAGTATTGGCTAAGCCATCGACCATGTTCTTCAAGCCGCCAAATACCGCAGCGTCTTCTGTCATCGAAGATGAGACCGCCGACGACGGCTCCTTGAAATGGCGCGACAGGTGCGAACGGTAATAGGCAACGCACCCTTGACTGCCATGCACAAACGACATTGTTCGCTCAAACCCGGCCGCCGCAAAAACCGCGCCAAGCGGCTGACAGGCCTTGGCCGGGTTCACGACGAGCGCTTCGCGGGCAAGATTTATTTCGCGATAATGCCAGGTTTTGGTGAATTCGCGTTGATCAGTGACGGTCCGATCCGGGTATGGTCGTTCGAAGTTTCGCTTCTTTTCGGCCAACATTTTCCTATATTCCGGCTCGCGGAAAAGGGGAGCATGGTCGAGCACTTTCTCGGCGGATTGCGGCATGTGGTAACCTCTTCCATATCGGCATCGTCTTGCGGCGGCACAGAGACGTTCGAGACGTTGCTGATCTCTCGCGGGGGAGAGATCAGACTCTCATTCAGCGGCACCTGATGCCGCAGGCATTGTCACCTTCTGCCAGGGCGCGTCGTAGAGGTCCCAGACCGGATTATTGACCGCAAGGTCCATGTCGCGGGCGAAGATCGCGAAGCCGTCATAGCCGTGATACGGTCCGGAATAATCCCAGGAGTGCATCTGGCGGAATGGGATGCCCATCTTTTGCACCGAGTATTTTTCTTTGATGCCGGAGCCGACGAGATCGGGGCGAATCCTCTCGATGAACTTTTCGAGTTCATAGCCGGTGACATCGTCATAGATCAGCGTGCCCTCCTTCACGTAGTGGCCAGTGCGCTGATAATCGTCGTTGTGGGCGAATTCGTAACCGGTCCCTACGATCTCCATGCCGAGGTCCTCATAGGCAGTAATAACGTGACGTGGTCGCAAGCCGCCGACGTAAAGCATTACCCTTTTGCCGTGAAGGCGCGGCCAGTACTTGTCGATCACAGCATCGGTCAAGCCACTGTACTTCCCGATTACCCTCTCCGCCCTTTCCTCGATTTCCGGTCCAAAATGTTTCGCTATCTGGCGCAACGAGGCTTCGATCTGGGATGGCCCGAAAAAATTGTACTCCATCCAAGGAACACCATACTTTTCCTCCATGTGCCGGCAGATGTAATTCATCGACCGGTAGCAGTGGATAAGATTTAGCTTTGCGGTCGGCGCGCGCTCTATCTCCGCGAGTGTGGCGTCCCCCGACCAGTTGCCGACCACGTGCAGCCCGATCTCCTCTAGCAGGATGCGCGATGCCCAGGCGTCACCGCCGATATTGTAGTCACCGATCACGTTAACGTCGTATCGACCAGCTTCGTACGCGACCTCGGTCGTGTCGAAAACCCAATCACGTATCGCGTCGTTAGCAATGTGATGTCCGAGGGACTGCGATACACCGCGGAAGCCTTCGCAACGCACCGGCACGATTGTTGTTTTGTACTCCTCAGCCTTCTTTCGCGAAACCGCCTCGATGTCGTCACCAATCAAGCCGATGGGACATTCCGACTGCACGGTAACACCGTTGTTCAGCGGAAACAGTTCCTCGATCTCGTCGATGATCTTTTCTAGCTTCTTGTCACCACCGAAGACGATATCCTTCTCCTGAAAGTCGGAGGTAAACTGCATCGTCACGAAGGCGTCGATGCCCGTCGTACCGACGTAATAGTTGCGGCGCTGTGACCAGGAATATTGGCCGCAACCGACCGGGCCGTGCGAAATGTGCACCATGTCCTTTATCGGACCCCAAACAACGCCTTTGGAACCGGCATAGGCGCAGCCGCGGATCGTCATTACGCCCGGGATCGACTTGATGTTCGACTTTACGTCGCACTCGGAAACCACCTGTCCTTCCTCGGCGGTCTCCTGCTTGTTCCTTGCGACACTCAGGTGCTTTTTACGGCGCTTCGCCGCCTTGTCTGGATAGTGCGATAGCACTTCTTCGATAAGCTTCTCGTGCGAAGCATCGTCATTCTCATAGTCGAGGCTCATTTGGGCCTGCCCATTTCACGATCTAGGTGACACCTCATCAATGGCGCCGTTTGTGGAATGGCACGCCGCGTCCAGCTGCGCCACCCTCTCGGCGGCGATTCAGTGGGGGGCTATTACCTTGGCTTCCTTGGCGTGGAGTTCGGCAAGCATCTGCTCGTCGCTCTTCATGATTCCAAAGTCGAGCAGCATGTCCTCCAGTTCCTCCATAGTGATCGGTGTAGGGACGGTGCCTCGGCCGGAATTTGCATGGATCTTTTCAGCCAGGGCGCGATATTCCCCGGCTTGCTTAGAGTTCGGCGCATATTGGATCACTGTCATCTTTCTGAGCTCTGCGTGCTGAACGATATTGTCGCGCGGCACGAAGTGGATGAGCTTGGAATTGAGGCGGGCGGCAAGTGCCTCGGCGAGGTCGAGCTCCCGATCGGTCTGGCGCTCGTTGCAAATCAAACCCCCCAGGCGCACGCCGCCGGCATGGGCGTACTTCAGGATACCCTTCGCGATGTTGTTGGCGGCATAGAGCGCCATCATCTCACCGGACATGACGATGTAGATTTCCTGAGCCTTGTTTTCGCGAATAGGCATCGCAAAGCCGCCGCATACTACGTCCCCTAGCACGTCGTATGAGACGTAATCGACATCGTTGTAAGCGCCGTTCTCTTCCAGGAAGTTGATCGAGGTGATAACGCCGCGTCCGGCGCAGCCGACGCCCGGCTCTGGGCCACCGGACTCCACGCACTTGATGCCTCTGTAACCCACTTTGAGCACGTCCTCGAGCTCGAGGTCTTCGACCGAACCTTCGGTTGCCGCAAGATGCAGTACGGTGTCCTGTGCCTTTGCGTTCAGGATGAGGCGCGTGGAGTCCGCTTTCGGATCGCAGCCGACAATAAGGATCTTTTGCCCCAGGTCGACAAGCGCGGCGAGTGTATTTTGGGAGGTCGTGGACTTGCCGATACCCCCCTTACCGTAGAACGCGATCTGACGCAGAGCTGCCATCTTGCTTCCTTTGTTGTTTAAACTATTTCGGTTGTTCGGACACATGAATGCGCAACAGCATGCGCGCCCAGGGCTGATCGTGCAAAAGTCGTGCCAGCCGCAGGAGTGTCTGAAATAAACTACTCGGCTTTCTTTCAGATAGTTAGATCTGGAAATTGACCATATGGTTGAGCGAACAACTCGTGTCGCTAAGCCGACAAGGGCTACGGATAGTGTCGTATGGGCGGTTGTCACGCGTCAGAAATCGCTCAACGAATTGCCGCCGTGCGTGGAAGCCCTTGTGACTGGGCGACGACACGCCGAGTGGCCGCTGGAGAGGCAATGACGCTGTACGGGCTGCTCTGGGTAGCGGCTCTTTTTGCGCCATCCTCGTGATCGGGAACGACTGAATTTCTGCCGCATACGCTTAGCTGCTGTGAACGCGAGTGCCTTCCCGCCGCGGGGGAACAAAAGAGAGCGGCCCAAAAAACCGGGCGGCTGATGTCGCAATCTCGCTCCAGGAGCCACCGGACCCGCCTGCTCGAGCGTACTTGCGGGTTGCCGGCATCCCTCCGAGTCCGGTGGCCCTCGCCAGTGCACGCTTCTCGCGGCGGCCTTGGACAGAGGATGGATGTTCATCGTTTCGCGATATTTTGCGACCGTGCGCCTGGCGATATCGACACCTGTCTTCTTGAGGACGTCGACGATGTCGTCGTCCGAGAGCACCGCTGAGCTCCAGATGATCTATCTGAAGCAGCTGGATTGCCTGCATCAGCTGCGGCGTCATAGTCAGCGAATGCGACTGCGACTGTCTTAAATGAAGGCTGAGGGAAGAGGCCATGCTAACGCGATGCTCCCGTCAACATTGCCGAAGCCGTGCCCGGTTAGGGCGAGTGCATTTTGGAGATTGTGGACATCCCCTTACCGTCGAACGCGATCTGACGCAGAGCTGCCATCTGCTTCCTTTGTTGTTTAAACTAGTTCGGTTGTTCGGGACAAATGAATGCGCACAGCAGGGGCACCACTGGGTGATCTTGCAAAAGTCGTGCCAGGCCGAGTGACCAAATAAAGTTTAGAGCCTTTTTTCAGATAGTTAGGTCTGGAAATTGACCATATGGTCGAACGAACAACTTGTGTCGTTAAGCCGACAAAGGTGACGAACATTGTCGTATGCGTGTCGTCACGCGTCCGGTCGGTAAAGGTCCAAACGATAGAAGGGGCCTGCAATAAGGCCAAGCTCGTGCATTCGCACCAATCACACCCGCGGCAAAATATAAAACGTCCCATCACCGAAGTCTCTCTCCAAGCGATCAACACCTGCTGCGCCAGAACCGTGCAGCGGGTTGGCTATTCCGATGGTCTTCAGCCAGCGATAATGAGGAGCGACTTGCCCGTCTGGACGACGGCGTTGAGGATCGGGAGGAAGCATCGCCGGCAGGTTGGAGAGCTTCTTCTCGAGCAGGCGCGCATGATGCACGTCCGAACAGACGCAGGGGTGTCCCCCAAACATAGCAGCCGCAGACAAAATGTCCGGTTCCACAGGCCGTGTTGGGAGGTGACAATGGGCCGACACGACAAAGACTAAAACACGCCGGAATCTCCAAGAACGAAATACGTCGATCACATCAATGCTTTGTGATGACGTCAGTGGTTGGCACGGTTGATGCTGGAAGAGACAGAAACGCTGGCACACATATGATTGGAGCCTGGAGCGATACCATGCACCTCGTAGTCTGTATAAAGCAGGTGCCGGATTTCTGCGCGAATTCACGTCGCTTCAGTGACGAGCACGATCATGCGCCTTGGGAAGGCGCCGCACGCGCCTTGCCTTCCGATCGCGCAGACAATCCCCGTGCGAGTTGACATGCGCTGCCCTCTCAAAAAATGCCCGCCATTGCAACTGCGGCATTCATCACCTCCGCGTCCTATACGCAAAGAAACCAGTCGAGCGGATGATTGCCGCAGCCATATGACATTGTCCGTCGCCTCTGTCGGCCCCTCGACACAAATTGTTCCTTCAAGCATGCGGCCAATTTCCCGATCTAACTATTTGAAAGAAAGCAATTAGCATTATTTCAGTCACGTCTGCGACCTGGCACGACTTTTGCACGATCATCCCCCTAGGAAGCGGTAAGAAGACACAATATCGAGCAAGACAGTGAGGACCATTCCGGTTGCTGCTAACGCTTGCCAGCAACGGAAACGCTGGCACACATGTGATTGGAGCCTGGAGAGACACCATGCACCTTGTAGTCTGCATCAAGCAGGTGCCGGATTCCGCGCAAATACGCGTCCATCCGGTGACCAACACGATCATGCGACAGGGCGTGCCGACCATTATCAACCCCCATGATCTGGCCGCCCTAGAAGAAGCACTGAAGTTGTGCGACACGTATGGAGGCGAGGTTACCGTGGTGACCATGGGCCCTAAGATGGCCGAGGACGCCCTGCGCAAGGCACTCACGTTTGGCGCACACCGCGCCGTTCTCTTAACCGACCGCCATTTTGCAGGCTCGGATACGCTCGCGACCTCCTTCGCCCTTGCTCAAGCAATCGCGGAGATCGGCGAGACCTTCGGCACGCCTGATGTTGTGTTCACCGGCAAGCAGACGATCGACGGCGACACTGCCCAAGTTGGACCTGGAATTGCCAAGCGCCTCGACCTACAGCAGCTCACTTACGTGGCGAAGATTCTCTCCATTGATGCCGCTTCGCGCGAGATCACTGTTGAGCGGCGCGCGGAAGGCGGCTCGCAGATCCTGAGAACCGGACTACCATGCCTTGTCACTATGCTGGACGGCGCCGACGCCATCCGTCGCGGGCGTCTCGACGACGCCCTTCGCGCCGCGCGCACCAAGGTCGTCAAGTGGAGTGCGGCGGACGCCGGCATTGCAGAACCGGCCAACTGTGGCTTGCGAGGATCTCCGACGGTCGTAAAGCGCGTGTTTGCCCCAACTTCCCGCGAACAAAAGGCAAGGCAGATCGACACCACAAATAAGCCACTGCGTGAGATCGCGGACGGTCTGATCGCGGCAATCTTTGCCGACCAGCCGGCCTTGAAACACGATCTCGGCTTCCCAGGCAGCACGGGACAGTAAGGAGCACCAGATGTCGACCGAGAATCGTGAAGCCAGTTCCCAACCCTCCGGACGCGCCGCCATGAAGAAGGAGCTACCCAAGCAATTCCAGGACTATCGGAACGTATGGGTCTTCATCGAACTGGAGCACGGTCAGGTGCATCCCGTCTCCATCGAACTACTCGGTGAAGGCCGCAAGCTCGCCGACAAGCTGGGTGTCCATCTTGCGGGCGTGGTCATTGGGCCGCCGGGAGGACAGGGCACGGCAAATGCTATTGCGGACGCCTTCTCTTACGGCGCCGACCTCAGCTACCTCGTCGAGTCGCCGCTACTCGCCCACTATCGCAACGAGCCTTTCACCAAAGCCCTGACGGATCTCGTCTTGGCAAACAAGCCGGAAATCCTGCTTCTCGGCGCGACTACGCTCGGCCGCGATCTCGCCGGATCGGTGGCAACGACATTGAAGACAGGACTCACGGCCGACTGCACTGAGCTAAATGTTGATTCAGATGGTTCCCTCGCTGCGACCAGGCCAACCTTCGGAGGTTCCTTGCTCTGCACGATCTATACACTCAAGTGTCGACCGCAGATGGCAACCGTACGGCCGAATGTAATGGCCACGCCGCAACGCGTGAATAGACCAACTGGAAGCATCATCCGGCACGATCTGAAAATGCTTGAGGAGGAGATCGCGACCAAAGTCCTTGCCTTTTTTTCCGATTGCGACTCGACCATAGCCAATCTCGCCTACGCCGACGTCGTGGTTGCCGGGGGACTCGGTCTTGGAGCAGTGCAGAACCTTCAGCTCTTGAAGGATCTCGCACGAACGCTCGGCGGGGATTTTGGGTGTTCGCGGCCGCTAGTCCAAAAGGGGTGGATGCCGTTTGACCGGCAGATCGGCCAAACGGGCAACACGATCCGGCCAAAGCTCTATATAGCGGCTGGGATCTCGGGCGCCGTTCAGCACCGCGTTGGCGTCGAAGGATCTGACCTCATTGTTGCTATCAACACCGATCCGAACGCGCCCATCTTCGATTTCGCCCACCTCGGCGTTGTGGCCGATGCGATCAGTTTTCTGCCTGCCCTGACGGAAGTCTTCACTAAACGGTTGGAGCCACGCAATCTTGAGAAGTTTGTGCAGTGAGACAAGGACCAATGACAAAGGAAAAATTTGACGCCATCGTCGTTGGTGCCGGTATGTCCGGGAATGCGGCGGCTTACGCGATGGCTAGCCGTGGGCTAAAGGTGCTGCAGTTGGAGCGCGGAGAGTATCCGGGTTCAAAGAACGTCCAAGGCGCTATAATGTACGCCAACATGCTGGAGGCAATCATTCCAGATTTCCGGAATGACGCACCGCTCGAGCGGCATCTCGTCGAGCAGCGATTCTGGATAATGGACGATACGTCTCACACCGGGATGCACTACCGGTCAGACGACTTCAATGAGGTGACGCCAAACCGCTACACGATCATTCGCGCTCAATTCGATAAATGGTTATCGCGCAAGGTGTGCGAGGCTGGCGGCACGGTCCTGTGTGAAACAACGGCTACAGGACTGGAATGGGACAGTGCCGGGAAGGCGATAGGCGTCCGCACTGACCGCGCTGGCGACGTCGTTCTTGCAGATGTGGTCGTGCTCGCTGAAGGGGTCAACGGACTCCTTGGCACGCGCGCCGGCTTACGTGAGATGCCGAAGTCGAAAAACGTAGCCCTCGCGGTAAAGGAATTGCATTTCCTCCCCGAAGAGGTGATCGCAGAGCGCTTCGGACTGACAGGCGATGAAGGATGCGTGATTGAGGCGGGCGGTACAATTTCGCGCGGAATGGCAGGATTGGGCTTCCTCTACACCAATAAGGAGTCAATCTCACTCGGCATCGGCTGCCTCATCTCGAACTTCGCCGAGACCATGGAGAGACCTTACGCGCTTCTCGACGCCTTTAAACGCCACCCTTCAATCCAGCCGCTAATAGCAGGGTCGGAAGTAAAGGAATATGCGGCCCATCTCATTCCGGAGGGCGGTTTCAACGCAATACCGCGGCTCTGCGGTAACGGCTGGGTCGTCGTTGGAGACGCGGCGCAACTTAACAATGCCGTGCACCGCGAAGGGTCTAACCTTGCCATGGCATCTGGGAGGATGGCGGGAGAGGCGATTTCAATCATAAAGAGCCGCGGGGGGGTAATGGATAAGGCGAGCCTCTCTCTCTACAAAACGATGCTAGACAAGTCCTTCGTTGTTGAGGACCTGAGCAAACAAAAGGACATGCCTTCCCTGCTCCATACCAATTCCCCAAACTTCTTCACGACGTACCCGCAGCTGATATCGCATGCCGCGCAGAACTTCGTGCGCGTGGACGGCACGCCTAAGATTGAGAGGGAAATTGCGACCACCGCCGCCTTTCTCAGGGCACGATCCCGATGGGGTCTCGTCAGTGACGCGGTTCGCCTTGCCTCCGCCTGGCGCTAAAGGAGAAATGAGATGAAGACGGCAATCGCGGAGCGTATCGAAGACAAGCTTTACCAGAACCGCTATCTGGTCGACGCAGGGCGTCCACACATTACAGTGCGGCCACACCGGTCGCCAAGCTTAAACCTGCTCGCGCTCACGCGAGTCTGCCCGGCCAAATGCTACGAGTTGAATGAAACTGGGCAAGTGGAAGTCACTGCCGATGGCTGCATGGAGTGCGGCACATGCAGAGTGTTGTGCGAGGCAAACGGTGACGTCGAGTGGAGCTATCCACGAGGTGGCTTCGGTGTCCTCTTCAAGTTCGGATGAGCCACTCTAAGGTCGATTCACAAGCTAGATCGGCGTTCAATAGGGGGACGAAGTGCCAGGGATCCTTACAAGGAAACCAACTTACCTTCCGTAACTTTATCGCTCTCCGACTGTCAATACGCATACCTCCTAATATTAAGCGGGCGAGAAAATGACTAAGGTGCTCCCATCGCAACTCGTTCAGGGGAGTTAGTGCCCTGTCTGTACCTTCACAAAGAGACATGCGCAAACAGGACAAGCGCTCCGCCGAAATTTACAGCATATCAAAGGCTCTGATGGCCCCCACTCGTCTTGAGACCACGCTTAACAATTTCGTGAATACCCTCTCTTTGATTCTGCGCATGCGCCGCGGCGGACTCGAGATTCCGGCGTCGGAAGGAGAGAAAAAGATAACAGCGGCTACCCGCAACAGCGGGTCTCCTTCTGCCGCTGATTATACTGTACCAAAGGCCGCAATAGACCAAGTCATGACTGCCGGGCGGCTGGTCGTACCAGACGTTTGCAACTCTGAGCTGTTCAAGGATGAGATAAAATGGCGCGGAATTGGTCCGACTGCCTTCATCGCTGCGGCGGTGGAAGTCGATCACGAAACGGGCGGAATGCTGTGGTTCGAGTGCGCCGAAGAGTCCGATTCTGATTATGAGGAGGAGGTACACTTTCTTTCTATGGCCGCCAATCTTGCGGGGAGGGCCATTCGGCTTCATCGCACAATGAGCAGGCGTGAGCGGACATTTGCCGAAGAGCAGCAAGAACAACAGAATTCACGTGATGAGCAGAGCCAGAGTTCCGCCCGCCAGCGGCTGCTCAAGAATGACGGGATCATCGGGGAAAGTACCGCCCTCATGACGGCGGTAGATATCGCCAAAGTCATGGCAGAGACCAATTCAATCGTTCTCCTTAGGGGAGAAACAGGAACTGGCAAGGAATGCTTTGCGAAGCTAATCCACCAGCATTCGACTCGGCAAAAAAAGCCCTTCATCAAGTTCAATTGCCCCGCGCTGTCTGAGAGCCTTCTCGAATCAGAGCTGTTTGGACATGAGAAAGGTGCGTTCACCGGGGCTATTGCTCAACGAGTAGGCCGTTTCGAATCGGCGAATGGCGGAACGTTGCTGCTCGATGAAATCGGCGAGATTCCCCCGGCGTTCCAAGCAAAACTGCTACGCGTAATACAGGAAGGTGAATTTGAGCGAGTCGGCGGCACAAAGACGCTGAAAGTCGACGTCCGGCTCATATTCGCCACAAATAAGGATCTCGAAATGGCGGTCCAGAATGGGGAGTTCAGGGAAGACCTTTACTACCGCATCAGCGGGGTGCCCCTCATTTTGCCGCCCCTTAGGCACCGCGACGGTGACATTCCGCTCCTTGCAAGAGCATTCCTTCAGCGGTTCAACGAAGAGAACGGTCGTGATCTCCATTTCGCGCCGTCTGCGCTTGACCACTTGTCGAAGTGCAAGTTCCCTGGAAACGTTCGCGAGCTGGAAAACTGTGTGCGGAGGACTGCAACTCTCGCCAGGTCAAAGACGATCACTTCGTCAGATTTCGCCTGCCAAACGGACCAGTGTTTTTCTTCTCGCCTCTGGAAAGGCGTTCACTGTTCGCATGGCCACATTGAGATCGATGCGCCCGCGGGTACAACACCGTTGCTCGGAGCGCCAGCCAATGACGTTCCGCCGAAAGAGCCCGGATCCGCAGGAGTGGCATCCAATCTGATCGAGCGCGACCGGTTGATCAGTGCGCTGGAGGAGGCCGGTTGGAATCAGGCAAAGGCAGCTCGCATCCTCGAAAAAACGCCCCGGCAGGTCGGGTATGCTCTACGTCGGCATGGTGTGGACGTGAGAAAGCTCTAAGCTGCCGGTGAGATAAAGGCGTCGCGAGCGTCGCCTCTTTTCTCCGTCCTTTCGAAACACGACCGGATGCAATTCAACTTTGCCCTTGTCGGAAGTCCGACAAGCCTGTGAGCAAAGAGACAGGACCGAATCCAAAGACGCCAATCCATTGACGAAAAGGATTTGGCATAGCTGTTGCTGGTTGAATTGCAAAATCACCCTCCACTGGAGTTGTTCATGTCCACACCCATGATTTTGCGTGAGAGCCGGACCAGCACTACATTCTCTGACCAGTTGCTGGAGAACGCTAAATCGGTTGGCTGCTCACCCCCATCGACGGCGCCGGGCGACATAGATCCTGGAACTTGGGACAAGATTAAGAATCACCCCTGTTTTTCAGAGGAGGCGCATCACTATTTCGCGCGCATGCACGTGGCGGTCGCGCCTGCCTGCAACATCCAATGTAACTATTGCAATCGCAAATACGATTGCGCCAACGAAAGTCGGCCCGGTGTTGCCTCGGAAAAGCTCACACCTGACCAGGCGGTGCGAAAGGTGATTGCCGTTGCCAACGAAGTGCCTCAGCTGTCAGTGCTTGGCATCGCTGGGCCCGGCGATGCCTGTTACGACTGGAAGAAAACAAGGGCGACGTTCGAACGAGTGGCTAGGGAAATTCCCGACATAAGACTCTGCATCTCCACGAACGGGCTCTCGTTGCCGGACCATGTCGATGAGCTTGCCGAAATGAACGTCGATCACGTGACGATCACCATCAACATGGTCGATCCGCGTGTCGGCGTAAAGATCTACCCCTGGATTTACTATGGTCAGCGCCGCCACACTGGTATCGACGCTGCGAGAATCCTGCACGAACGGCAGATGTTGGGCCTGGAGATGCTAGCCGAACGCGGCATCCTCACCAAGGTCAACTCGGTAATGATCCCCGGCGTCAATGATGAGCACCTGATCGAAGTCAACAAAGTTGTGAAAGGAAGAGGCGCGTTGCTGCACAACGTAATGCCGCTAATTTCAAACCGCATACACGGGACCTATTACGGACTGACAGGGCAGCGCGGCCCGGAGGCCTTCGAACTGCAGGCCCTTCAGGACCGTCTAGAAGGAACCAAACTGATGCGTCATTGTCGACATTGCCGGGCCGATGCCATAGGCTTGCTCGGCGATGATCGTGGTCACGAGTTCACGCTCGCTGAAATCCCCGACGAGATAACCTACGATGCCAGCAAGCGACAGGCCTATCGCCAGTTGGTCGCGCGCGAACGCGGGGACCACCTAGTGGCCAAGAACGAGGCGAACAGAACGGTAATGTCGGTGGAATATGGCGGATCGCTTCTCATTGCCGTGGCGACCAAAGGCGGGGGCCGGATCAACGAACATTTTGGACACGCGAAAGAATTTCACGTTTATACCGTCTCCCAGAGAGGGATCAAGCTGGCAGGCCGCCGCAGGGTTGAGCAGTATTGCCTCGGCGGCTGGGGCGAGGTCGCCACCCTCGATCACATCGTCGTTGCGCTTGAAGGAATAGACATCCTGCTCTGCGTCAAAATCGGAGATTACCCAAGGAAACAGCTGACACAGGCCGGGCTTCGAGCGACGGAAGCTTATGGCCATGACTACATCGAGAGTGCGCTCGGCGCGCTCTACGCCGCCGAGTTTGGCATCGAACCACCGGTAAAGACGGCGACAGCTTGAGCTGCCCTCCGACTGAATAAGGAGTTTTAAAATGGCCTTCAAGATTATTGCATCTCAATGCACTCAGTGCGGCGCCTGCGAGTTTGAATGTCCGCGGGGGGCGGTCAATTTCAAAGGCGAGAAATACGTGATTGACCCGACCAAATGCAACGAATGCAAGGGAGGATTCGACACACAGCAATGCGCATCGGTCTGTCCGGTGTCGAACACCTGCGTCCCTGCCTGAGCTCCTACCAATATGTTCCGACAGAACTTCGATTTTAAGGTCCTGCAGCACAAAGAACGTGAGGAACCGCAAGAGGTTGTAGGAGAACAGGGTCGAAATTTGCGAGGCTCCACCAAACTATGTGTAGAAATAGCCTCCACTCGCGGGATGACTGAAACTGCCACCAGTCTTGCAGAACGGACAGATCATGAAAGTCACAATCCGCATAACCGGCGACGCCTTGTCGGCGTATATCCCTAAGAAGGACCTCGAGGAGCCGATCATTTCGGTGGCGAATGAAGACCTATGGGGCGGCTCGATACTGCTGAGGAACGGGTGGCGCCTGGCCCTGCCCCACCTTCCGCAGGACACTCGCCTGCCGGTTACAGTCGAGGCAAATATCCGGCGACACTGACCGGACATGAGTTGCGACATGGATGAGATTATTTGCCTGGAGCGGGATCAGGGGTTCCCATCATCGAGCGACCGCGCTCAGGTTCCTTCACGCGGTTGCATTTGCCGAGTTTTTTGATTGTTGATATTAATGAGTTCCCAAGGATCCCCGGGTGCAGCGGGTTCGTGACGCTGGTGCGATCGCGATGATACACATCGCCGCCGACACCATACGCGGGCCTAGTATCGATCCGATTGCAGCAGGGTCGAAGCAAGTGGAACGCTAGAGCACGTGCTGCGATCGATGAATCGATTGTGAAGTGACGACGCAGGCCGAAGCTGATTCAACATCCACAGCGAAGAGGTGGATGATGGGCCAGGCACTGAGCGACGATCTTCGAATACGGGTTTTGAAAGCGTCTGCAGCGGGCATGTCAGCTCGACAGGCTGCAGCCCGGTTCGGAGTTGGGATCTCGACAGCGATCCGCTGGATCGCGAGAGCGAAAGAGGGCGAGCTGACCCCTCGGCCGCAGGGCTGGAGGCGGCCATCGGCGGTAGACGCACACGAGGAATTTGTTGTCGCCCTGATCGAAGAGCGGAAGGACGTGACGCTCGATGAAATGGTCCAGCGCTTGTCCGTCGAACGGCAGGTGAAGATCAGCCGTAGCGCACTTGGCGCCTGGCTTCGAGGCCGAGGATGGACCTTTAAAAAAAGACCGCACACGCACTGGAGCAAGACCGGCCGGATGTCCTGAAGCGCCGGCGCGTCTGGTTTGATGGTCAGCTCGATCTCGATCCGGAGAAGCTGATCTTCATCGATGAAACCGGCCTTTCCACGAAGATGGCACGTCTGCGCGGGCGTGCACTGCGAGGCGAACGTTGCCGGGCCGGCGTACCGCACGGGCACTGGAAGACAACGACCTTCACCGGCGCCTTGCGCCTAACCGGAATGACCGCACCGTTTGTCTACGACGGCGCGATGAACGGCAACGTCTTCCTGGCCTATGTCGAACAGGTACTTCTGCCGACCCTTCAGGCCGGGGACGTCGTAGTCATGGACAACTTGCCAGCACACAAGACATCCGGTGTGCGGGATGCCATCGAGCGCGCCGGGGCCAAGCTTATGTTCCTCCCGCCCTATAGCCCAGACTTCAATCCCATCGAGAATGCATTCTCGAAACTGAAAGCCATGCTGCGAGGCCGCGCGGAGCGAAAGATCGATGCCCTGTGGGACGCAGTCGGCGCCTTGATACCCCGCTTCACTCCTGACGAGTGTGCCAACTACTTCAGGGCTGCCGGGTATGACCCGGATTGAACAGGATCTGCTCTAGTATTGAAATGTATGCCGGGGCCTTCCGGCGCTTGAGCTATTCGACGGGCCGACCCAGTCGCCGATAATCAGAACGATAGCGTGGCAACAGCGCGCTCCTGACCGAGCTGCCCGAGCATCCACTCAAGCGGCCGAACTCGATCTGCGCGAAGGCTGACTCCGCGCAACAATCGCCACACCGTTGTTCGGTTGCAAGCATCCGCACGATCAGCTTGAAGTGGCAGAGAATTTCGAGAGCGTTGCATCCCCCGCAGGTAGTCCTCGCCAACTTAGCAATGTCGGATTCTCATTTCCATCAGACACGTCGTCGAGATCCGAAAGGCGACATCAAGGTAGGGCAGCCTCTCCCGGGGCTATCCGCGAAACTCGGGCTCACGGGCTTTCCTGCCCGACGCTAGTGGCGCCACATCGCGTTCGGCATCAAATCGTTCGAGCATCTTCTTGAGCCAGAGGTTCTGTGCAAGAAGCAGTTCAGCTAGCAACCTCTTGAGGAGCTTGTTGTCCGCACCCAGAGCGGCAAGCTCGTCGAGGGAGATCGGATCGTCGACAGTCCTGGTCTGCGCTTTTCGACCCTCGTGCCCGACCTTCAAGTCGTGCAGGCGCTTCGTGCGATTTCGAGCAGTGCCCGACGTCGATAGACGCTGCGATGGCGTGTGGCGCTCCTTTGTCTGCGCAACCGCCTCGGTCGGAGTGTCGGCGACGCGATGCTGCGAGATCTCAACCTTCGTGCCGTTGGCACGTTGTATCTCTGGCAGCGCAACCTCGACACGGCCGTTAAGCGGCTCTGCATTGATCGGATCGACCAGCCTAGTTTCACGCGAGCCAAAGGTTCCACGTCCCTCATTTGAATTGAACGGAAGCGACGCCATATCTTCCACTTCGCGTGCCAAAGCCTTAAGATCCGTATCTCCCCAGATTGACTTCGTCTGTGCGTTTGGCTGTCGCCGCTTTGTCTTCTTTTCGACAACAAATGTCTGTTGTGGCCTCTTCATCTCTTTCGACCCCGAGCAAAGTGAAAACAGACGCGACACTGATGGCCCCGCGGGATTTCTGCTGGCGCACCAATATAGCCCTTCCTCGCGTGTTTCAATTGCTTCGCAACGCGCCACCGGCCCTGGACCCGGCAAGATTTTTGGGACAGCAGGGCTTCGTCTGGGCGAAAATGCCAAATCGGGAGCCCCTCGCGTAGCGCGGAGAACGACAAAGCAACGTCTTCCCGGGCCTTCCCGCTCCTCGTCAGTCCAAACCGAGCCTCTTGCGCAGTTCAGTATTTTCCGTTCGCAGCTTCTCCGCCAGTTGCTTGCGGAGCCTCTGATTTTCCTCTTCAAGCTGGACAAGCTCCGCGAACTCATCGCCAGCCGATAAGGGTGTAGTTCTCTCAATGTCCTCTCGCGCGGCTGACTTAGCAGCACTTTTCCAATGATAGTAGGTTTGCTCTGATATACCGGCGCTCTTGATAGCGTCCTTGAGGGTATTGCCTTCGCTGACTTTTGTCTCAATCAGCCTGAGCTTCTCGCTCCTCTCTTGCTCGCTATATCCCCTGCGTTTAGCGGCCGGCATCTTTGGTTGAGCTGGTTCGGGGGGCGCCTTCTGGGGCCGTGACGAGCTACGCTTCTTACCCGTTGGTGCTTTCACTTCTGCATCCGCCACTACAGCCGGAGCAACTGGCCCTGCATTACTTTCGTCAACCATCAGAAATCCCTCCTTTAGCATCCGAATGTTCTCGGCTGAGTGTTCCACAGAGTCAACCCAACTATTAGAATCCTGCTTTACGGATAATTGATGTTTGGGTGTTTGATCCAGGCTTTGATGATGCCTTATCATCGCCGCTTGGAGCAGAGGCACTATCGGACACGTCTACATGGCAGACCACGCGGACAGAGGCAGTCCTTCGAGCGATACAAAGCAGTCAAGACAGCCTGAGGCTGCTTTAAGCGTTCTGGCGCTGGTCATCCCTCCAATAGATGCGATACGCGACATTCGAAGCGTACACCGGGAACATTGCCAGTACGTTGTACCGGACCCTCACCAGCAATTCGCTCGTCGCGCGCTCAAATACTGAGGCAAAGATACTTGGTTTCCACATAGTCATCGATGCCGTATTTGGAGCCTTCGCGGCCTTGCCCCGACTGCTTGACACCGCCGAAGGGCGCTACTTCCGTAGAGATCAGGCCTGTATTGATGCCCACCATGCCGTATTCTAGCGCTTCCGCCACGCGGAATACCTTACTCACATCCTTGGAGTAAAAATAGGATGCTAAGCCGAACTCGGTCTTGTTGGCCATACTGACAACTTCATTCTCGGTCTCGAACTTGAAGAGCGGCGCGACTGGGCCGAACGTCTCCTCGCCAGCAATCTTCATGTCCATGGTGGCTCCGGTCAGGACGGTCGGCTCGAAAAACAATCCGCCCCGCGCATTGCCGCCCAGAACCAGATCGGCACCCTTCGTCACCGCGTCCCGGATATGTTCCTCGACCTTGGCGAGAGCCTTTTCGGAGATCAGCGGGCCAGCGTCGACGTCCGGCTCAAACCCGTCGCCGATCGTCATCTCGCTAACCTTGGCAGTCAGCCTCGCGGCAAAGGCGTCGTAAATTCCGGCCTGCACGAAAATCCTATTGGCGCAGACGCAGGTCTGCCCGTTGTTGCGGTACTTGGCGACCATGGCGCCTTCGACAGCGGCGTCGAGATCGGCGTCGTCAAAGACGATGAACGGCGCGTTGCCTCCGAGTTCCAGACCCAGCTTCATGATCTGGTCGGCGCCCTGGCGCATCAGTATTTTGCCGACGTTGGTGGAGCCGGTGAAGGTCAGCTTGCGAACCTTGTCATTGGCACACATTTCCTTGCCAACTTCCGCGGAATCGGTCGACAGGATAACGTTGAAGACTCCGGCAGGCAGGCCGGCGCGTTCTGCGAGCAAGGCTAGCGCCAGCGCCGACAGCGGCGTCTCCGCGGCAGGCTTCGAAACCACTGCGCAGCCTGCGGCAGCGGCAGGCGCCAGTTTTCGGGCGAGCATCGCATTCGGAAAATTCCACGGCGTGATCGCCGCCACGACCCCGATCGGCTGTTTGAGGACGATGATGCGCTTGTCCGGCTGGTGGCCCGGAATCGTGTCGCCGTAGACGCGCTTCGCCTCCTCGCCAAACCACTCGACGTAAGACGCGCCGTAGAGAATCTCGCCCTTCGCCTCCGTAAGCGGCTTACCCATTTCCATCGTCAGGATGGTGGCGAGGTCGTCGGCATTGGCAACCACGAGGTCGTAGAGGTTGCGCAGCACCGCGGCGCGTTCCTTGCCCGTCTTCTCCGCCCATGCCCTTTGCGCCGCGTGGGCCGCATCGATCGCACGTGCGGTTTCGGACCGACTCATGTCGGGCAAGATGGCGATGACCTCGCCGGTCGCCGGATTGCTGACATCGAACGTCTTGCCGCTGTCGCTTCTGTCAAGCCATTCGGCGCCGATCAAACCCTTGTCGACAGCGAGGCTGGGATCCTTCAGTTTGACGAGAAGTGTTTCCGAAATCGTCATGCGTAGGTCTCCTGGTGCGTCGCCTTGTTTCCGGGCCGCTACTGTTCCATCGCCAGGCGTCTCACCGAAATAGCGGCTATTTCACTGACCGAAAACGTGCGCCGACCCGGCATCGAATCTGAGCCAAACGGCATCTCCCCGATTGAGTCCCGAGATCGCTTCATGACCGAAGGGAAGGCGGACGGACAGGTCGTTGCCTTTGCGGGTTTTCGTGGCCACATGGACGTTGTTGCCGAGGAAGGTGATATCGCTGACCGTGACCGGCAACCCGATGTCTGACTTCGTCTTTGACAACAGTAGCCGCTCCGGCCTCAGCATAAGCGCCGCTTTGCTCCCCGAAGAAGCAGTCCCATGAAGCGGAATGTTCGAAAAGGTCATGGAACCGCACACAGCAATCTCGGCTCGGCCATTGACCATAGAGACCACGTCGCAAGGGAGAAAATCGCTGTCTCCGATAAACTCGGCCACGAACCGAGTGGCCGGGTTGGCGTATAGTTCCGGCCCTGTGCCGATCTGATCGATCACGCCCTTTGAGAAAACGGCGATGCGATCGGAAAGACGAAGTGCCTCCTCCTGGTCATGCGTGACATACAGGATTGTGACTTCCGTCTGCTGGTGGATCCGGCGGATTTCGTGCTGGATCTCCTCGCGCAGCTTTTTGTCGAGGGCAGAAAGCGGCTCATCCATCAGCAGCACTGGCGGGTCATAGGCGAGTGCGCGGGCCAAGGCCACACGCTGCTGCTGGCCGCCGGACATCTGAGCGGGCTTACGGTCCTCAAAGCCTTCCAACCGGACGAGCTTCAGCATCGCGCGCACCTTGGCGTCGATCTCCGCCTTCGGAAGACGCCTGACCTTTAGCGGAAAGGCGATATTCTCGCCGACGGAAAGATGCGGAAACAGCGTGTAGCGCTGGAACACCATGCCGATATTGCGTTTGTGCGAAGGCGTCGCCAGCAGCGTTTCGCCATTTAGCAAGATGTCGCCGCGCGTCGGGTTCTCAAAGCCGGCCAGGATGTAAAGCGTCGTGCTTTTTCCGGATCCCGAAGGGCCAAGAAAGGTCAGGAATTCCCCCTGTGCAACATCGAGAGTAACATCTTGCACGGCCGTCACCGGGCCATACTCCTTGCGGATGCCGCGGATCTGTAGGAAGGGTCTATTCATGATTTTAATCCTTTACGGACGATGGCGACGAGCACCATCAAAAGTACTGTCAAGAGGATGAGAAGCGTGGAGGCGGCGGCAACGACCGGCGTTAAATCCTGCCGCAAGGTCGACCAAACCTTGACGGGAAGCGTCTGAAGCGTCGGGCTCGCCATGAAAATTGCGACGACCACTTCGTCCCAAGAGGTGAGGAAGGAAAATATTGCCGCGGAGAAAACGCCGTGGCTGATGGCCGGCAGCGTCACACGGATTTTGGCTTCGAAAGGCGAAGCGCCGCACAGAACGGCGGCATCCTCAATCGATTTATCAAAGCCCTCGAGCGCATTTGTGATCGACAGGATTGAGAACGGCAGTGCCAGCACCAGATGGGAAATGACGAAGCCGGTGAGGGTTCCATTGAGACCTATCTGCAGGAAGAAGGCGTATAGCGCCACGGCTAGCACGACGACGGGCAGGATCATCGGCGTCAGGAATAGCGCCTTCAACGCTTCCCGAAACAAGAACCGCCCGCGGTTCAGACCAAAAGAAGTGACTAGACCGAGAAGGACCGACAGCACCGTAACGATGAGTGCGATGCGGAAGCTCGTCCAGGCGGAGTCCAGCCAACGGGGATCTTCGAGTAGCTCCTGGTACCACCTGAGCGTCCAACCGGGCGGCGGGAATATCAGCCATTGCGACGAACCGAAGGAGAGTGCCGCTATGAATAGGATGGGGAGGAGCAGGAAGGCAGTTGTCAGCAACGTGATGCCGATGAGAACGAGCTTCCACCAGCCCAGACGGTCGAAATTCAGGAGCATGTCAGCGCCCTCCCATCCGGTTTTTGCCGAAGAAACGAAGCTGCACGGCGTACAGCGCCAGGGTGACGACCAGAAGCACCAGGGCCGCCGCGCCGCCCATGCCCCAGTTGACGAGAGACTGCACGAACTGTGCGATGAGCTCCGCGAGCATCATGTTCGAAGTACCGCCGAGCAGCGCCGGCGTAACGAAGTAGCCGAGCGACATCACGAAGACCATAAGCGCACCTGCCGCCATGCCCGGCATTGCGAGCGGCAGCAGCACGCGCACGAGCGACTGCCAGCGATTGGCGCCACAAAGAGCAGCCGCCTGCAGGATGGCGGGATCGATCTTCCGGATGACGCCATAGAGCGGCAGGATGATGAAGGGCAACATGATGTAGGTCATGCCGATCGTCACTCCCGTCAGGTTGTTGACGAGCGGAAGCGGCGTATCGATGAGCCCCATTCCAAGCAGCATCTTGTTGATGACACCTGTGCGCTGAAGCAACACCATCCACGCGTAAGTACGCGCAAGAAGGTTCGTCCACATGGACAGAAGCAGAATGGCGAACACAATGGATGCCGCGCGGCTGGGCATGATGGCCAGTGCCCAGGCGACAGGAAAGCCGATCAGCAACGAGACAAGTGTGACGAGGCTAGAAACGATGAAGGTGTTTGCGAATATTCGCAGGTAGGTTGATGAGCCCAGCAATTCGGCATAGTTGCCGAGACCCGGCACCGGCTCTGTGACGCTGCGCGTTAACAGCATGGCGACCGGCAGGACGAAGAACAGGATCAGCAGTCCTAGGGCTGGCAATGTCAGGTCAAAGTCGGTCAGCCGCCGGACCTGTGCAGGCGAATACGGTCTCCCACTCCCGGTTTCGGTCTGCGATACCATTGTTTCTCCTCCCTAAACGCAAGGCGCGCCGCTTTCCGGCTGCCGGAGCGACCGGAAGAACGCCACAACGTCCTTCCAGCCGTTCCCAATGATTACTTCGCCTGCCAGGCGTACCAGCGCTCGCCGATGGCATCGCGATTCTCGGCCCAGTAGTTCATGTCCGCATTCACTTGGCTTGCCGTCTGCGCGTCCGGCAGGGTCTTCGCTAATTCCGGATCCATCATCTTAGGCGAATCCAAGTTGATCGGCGCGTATCCTGTGATCTTTGCAAGGTCGGCCTGAGCTTCTGGCGATGTGGCGAGCGCTATGAACTGCATGGCCGCTTCTTTGTTCTTCGAGCCCTTGGGGACTACGAGAGCGTCGGCGGCGGTGATGTTCTGTTCCCAGGAAGTCTCGACATTGATGCCGCTTTGCGCGAGCGCCGTCATTCGGCCATTCCAGACGCTACCGAAAGGCGCTTCGGCGGAGGCGAGGAGCTGTTGCGACTGCGCGCCGCCTGACCACCAGATGATGTCGGACTTAATCGTGTCGAGCTTCTTGAAAGCGCGATCCAGATCGAGCGGATAGAGTTTATCGGGCGATACACCGTCGGCAAGCAGGGCGGCCTCGATGACACCCGGCGCGGACCACTTGTAGAAGGCGCGCATCCCTGGGAATTTCTGGGCGTCGAAGAGGTCCGCCCAGGTCTTGGGGCAGGCATCGACCGCATCCTTGTTGCAGCCGATGACGAAGGAATAATAGAAGCTGCCAACCGAATAGTCGGTGACGAAGCGCGGATCGAGCTTGGACTTGTCGATGACAGAGAAGTCGAGTTTCTCGAGGAGGCCCTTCTTGCCGGCCTGAGCGGCGTAATCGCCCTCGACGTCGACGACGTCCCAGGTGACGGCGTTCGCCTCGACCATAGCCTTCAACTTGCCGTAATCGGTCGGTCCGTCCTGCAGCACGTTAATGCCCGTCTTTTCGGTAAATTTCTCGGCCCAGGCGATCTTCTGCGCGTCCTGCGTGGTCCCTCCCCAACTCGTGAAAACGAGATCGGCAGCCGTCGCCGGCATCGCTGTAGCAATCGTCGCGGCAGTGGCCGCCAAAACAAATATCCTATTCATGTTCCCTTGCTCCGTGTTCCGGTTTTGCTTGGTTGTTCTAAGACGCGACGGCACCTGTCGGCGAAAATCGCGCCGCCTTCATGATCTTATTTTCAGCGACTTCTATCAGGTCGCGTATCTTGGGAAGAAAATCCCGCCAGGCCGCATCGTTCATGAGTGCGGCTCGCCGACGCTCGCGCTCATCGAGGCTCGGATAAGCCCAGATATGGACGATCTCGTTGATCGGCCCGATTTCGGAGAAGAAGTAGCCGACAAGTTCGCCGAGATGCTTCCTCTGGATGGCTATCCCTTCTTCCTCGACCACCTTCAGGTAGGTAGGGATCGCGCCATTCCTCAGCCGATAGGTGCGGATCTCGTAAAACATCGCTCTCACCGCATCACGAAGGGATCAGGAATTGGATCGTCCGACGTCCTGAGCCAAACGGTCTTGCTCCGGGTATAGTCGAGCGCCGCCTCCAGGCCGCCCTCACGCCCGTGACCCGAGAGCCCGAAGCCGCCGAAGGGCGCGACCGGGGAGACCGCCCGATAGGTATTGACCCAGACGATTCCCGCGCGAATTCCCTTCATGAGGCGGTGCGCTCGGGTGAGATTCTGGGTGAAGACCCCGGCTGCAAGGCCGAAGCGAGAGTCGTTGGCGAGATGGAGAGCTTCAGCTTCTGTCTCGAAAGACAGAACCGAGAGCACAGGACCGAAGAATTCGTTCTCGAGGGACGGCGATGCGCTGCCGTCGCAATCGAGAATGGTCGGGCGATAATAGAACCCGGCGCCCTCCGGCGCTGTGCCTCCGGTCACCAGCTTCGCGCCAGCGGCCAGCGAGCGCGCGACAAGGGTCTTGACGTGGTTGGATTGGCGCTCCGTCGCGAGCGGTCCCACCTCCGTCGACATCTCGAGCGGGCTGCCGATGCGAATTGTCTCTGCCTTGGCCTTCAGGATCTGCAAGAAGCGGTCCTTGACACTTTTCTCGACGATCAGCCGTGAGCCGGCCACGCAGCTCTGCCCGGTCGCGGCAAAGATCCCAGCGATCTGGGCATTGGCCGCACTTTCAAGATCAGCGTCGGCAAAGACGATGAAGGGCGATTTGCCGCCGAGCTCGAGCGAGGTCGAGGCGAGATTTTCCGCTGAATTGCGTACTATATGGCGCGCCGTCTCCGGCCCGCCAGTGAAGGCTATGTGATCGACCTGCGGATGGCGGCTGAGCGCCGCGCCGCATGATGGGCCGAAGCCGGTGACGATGTTGACGACACCGGCGGGAAAACCCGCCGCATGCACCAGCCGGGCAAATTCGAGAAGCGGCGCCGGCCCGTCCTCCGAGGCCTTCACCACCATGGTGCAGCCGGCCGCCAGTGCCGGACCGATCTTCACGGCCGAAAGGAACAGTTGGCTATTCCACGGCACGACCATGGCCACGACGCCGATCGGCTCGCGGCGCAGCCAGACATCCATGTCGGGCTTGTCGATCGGCAGATAGGAGCCCTCAATCTTGTCGGCGATCCCGGCGTAGTAGCGATAGTAGTCGGCGACATAGGCGATCTGCGACGAGGTCTCGCGGATGATCTTGCCCGTGTCACGGGTCTCCAGCTCGGCAAGTCTTCCGGCATTCTCAGCGACGAGATCGG